>JAZQOX010000017.1:0-5898 GCA_045628105.1 Clostridia bacterium
TAAGATTTGGCTTGCGGAGGTAAAAAACCAAAAACACAAAATGAAGTAGCCAAAATACTAGGAATTTCACGATCATACGTATCGAGAATAGAAACAAAAGCAATAAAGAAATTAAATGATGAATTAGGAGAAGAAAGATAGGTGGCAATAGGGAGAAAAAAAGGAAAAGAAGGAAAAGAAGTCTCAATATTTGATACCTCTTTTCCTAAAAGCTATTATTCCTTAATTGAAGTGATATTTGTAGTTATATAATCCTGCAAATTTTCGTATTCCTGTGATTTATTGTTGAAAATCTTAGTATTATTATAGTCTAAATCTAATACAGAAATTTTTGAATTATTATTTGAAACATCTAATTTCATAAGACCATTTTGTAATCCGATGATTTTATATTTATTCATATCCTTGTTATAAGTAAAGTATGCTAAATATGTACTTCCTTCTTCAACATCCACGCAATTTCTTAATTGTGTATGAATATATGAAGTTTCTTTATTTATTTGAATTCCATTTTGAGCTCTAAGATAATCTCTTTTCTCATTAGAAGCTACAGGCTGGTATTTTTCCCATTCCGCAATTGTTAAATAACCACCAGTTGCACAATATTCTACAATATCACCGCTAGATAAATTGCCTTTTATATTAGAATTTATAAGCATTTTCCCATAAGTATTACCAACAATATTATCATATTCTGCATTAGCATAATCCAAAGAAACAATACGAACAATTGCAATATTGTCAGCACTTGATTTTAAGTCTTTTGAAGTGATTTCTGATGTCATATGGCCAAAAACTATGTTGTTCTCAGCAGCTTTTTTTTGTTCTGTTGATATATAGGAATAAGTTGAATACTCTTCATTTGAAACTATTTGTGTTAGTTGGTTAGATTGATTATTTGACATAAATGAAATAATGCAGAGTGTGGATATTAAAAAGATAGCAAAAGATATACATAATAAAATAGTTGTTTTTTTCATTTTTTATCCTCCCTTAATATAAATAATTAATTGTCGCGTTATCACAAGCCTGAACAGTTGAAACATACCAATTGATAGTTAAAGGCCACATAATACTATATGGATTATCGTATTCGTCTAATCCAAAACAATGTCCCATTTCATGTATCATATCAGCAGTGGTAACTGTTTGATTATTATTAATGTGGACTTCTGTATAGTAATAATTAGTTGTACCACTAAAAGGTAATTGCACACCGGAAGAAGTCCATATGTTAGTATAGGCAACATAGTCAGAATAATCTCCTGACATAGCTATAGCATAGAAATCCATATGAGTTGCTCTATTAGAAGAAACAGCAGTCATATATATTGGATTTGCTCCACAGCCTGTATATACCCAATTATTGGCTGCTGCATTAATTCTTGAAGTATAACTACTTGCTGTTGTATCCACATAATAACATGTATTGGAAACACCCCTAGAATATCTAATTTCATGTTCATAAGTTGGAGACATGGTAACCTCTGTTGCAAAAACACTATTGGTTGCAAAGAATATTAGTGAAAAAGTAATTAAAAATATTACACATTTAAATAGTTTCATACTTAAATCCTCCTTTCGTTTTTAAGCTTATCACAAAAATATATCTAATACAAGAAAAGTGGAAAAAAGTAGAAAATAGAAAATTTATACAATAATGAAAGAGATATTGAAAGGATGTTAAAATAATGATAAAAGCATATTGAAAAAATTTTCTGGGATTTTTAATATAATAGGTGGTGTTGTGTATGAGAAATTGTAAAAATATTCAGAAAATACCGACAGTTAATGAAGAATATTTACAAGAGAATATTCAAAAAAAACAATTCAAAGTAAGTCAGAATACAAGAAGAAGTATCTGTCAGAAAAAATACTAATTGTAGAAGATAACTTAAATTTTGCAAATACTTTATATGAAACGCTAAATGAATTTGCAAGTGAAATTATAATAGCTTGTGATGGTCAAAAGGCCTTAAATATAATTAATAATTTAAAACCGATAGATATGAAAGAAGTGTATAACAAAGTTGAATATTTATTAGGGCAAAGAGAAAATGTTAAATGGAATATAGATAAAAGTTTAGCTTCAATGTGTAGATATACTGAAAAAAATATATTGAAAAGATATTTTGGAAATATAAATAATATAACAGCGAAAAAGTTTATGAAAGAGATTTATGATGTTTTGCAAAATGTGTATTAATATTGATAAAAATAATTATACAAACAAAAGAAACAATATTTTATTTAATAGTATCATTAATAGACGTACTAGAAAATGATGAGAAAAATGTAGAAGATGAAATTGATTTTAAAATGAGAATAAAACAAATTTATGACAAAATAAAAAAAGTACTACAAGAAAGGGAACAAATAATTATAGAATTAAGATTTGGTTTGCGGAGGTAAAAAACCAAAAACACAAAATGAAGTAGCCAAAATACTTGAAATCTCAAGATCATACGTATCAAGAATAGAAACAAAAGCAATAAAAAAACTAAACGAAGAATTAGGAGAAGAAAATTAAATGTCAATAGGGACGGTCTGGAGTGCGGAAAAAATATCCCACCCAGACCGTTCCTATTAATACCTAAAGACATAAATACACCATTTCAAGTTACCATAATAACTTGAAATAATGAGCACTTTATGATATAATCATGTTTATTGTAATATAATGGAAAAGAGAGGAATTTTTATGACGGGTAATAAAGGTGAATTTACATTATTAACAAAAGAGGAAATAGAAAAATTAGACGCAACAAAGAGAGATGCAAAAGTAACAGATTTTGCTATTTGTAATTGGTGTAGACCTTATAAATATTATACAAAAAGTTGTGATCAAACCTCTAATAAAGTTATTTGTAGAAATATGATCGTGAACGAGTTTGAGAGCATGCAACCAAATGATGGATTTGGATTAGGAATTAGACTTGCATATAAATCAAAAAAACCACCAGAACTATTTATGCCACAAAATATAACTTCAGAGGAGTTAAGAGAAAAAATTGAAGAAGAATTTAACGCAAATGGTTTAGCTAAAACAACAAATGAATGGCCGTTTCGTGAAGGCTATTTAGGCAGCGGAAAAAAATATCCTGGATATATATATAAAGGAAAAGAATATATAAGATATCAGAATGCTGATGGTGGTGAAAATGAAGAACTTTCAAATGGATTTAAATATAAAGGATATGAGTATTTATGGATAGAAGTTTCGAAAATTGAATGGCTTAGAGTACCAGGAACAGATTTATTTGTTACAGAAAGCGTAATCGATCATTTTCGATGGTTTGATAATAAGAAAACGTATAATGGAAAGTTTGAAGACACTCTTATAAAAAAATATATAGATGAAAAGCTTGTGCCTAGCATGATTGATAAGTCAAAATTAGCTCAACCCGCAATAAAAAGTAGTGCTAGCACTCCAGCTGTTACAGCGAATAATGCAACTAACACACAGGCTACAATGCCAAGTAGTGCTAAAACTCCAGCTGTTACAGCGAATAATGCAACTAACACACAAGCAGCAATGTCAAGTAGTGAAAAGAAAACAGTAATACAAAAGGAAACAAATGACACCAAAAGAAAAAATAGAAAAACAAAATTGCAAAAATTAAATCCAGATACAACAGAAGAAAGTCAAATGCAAAAAATGACAGATACCGAACTTATAAAATATTGGGTTGATTCAGGAGATTCTGTATTATTAAGGGGACCATCAGGAATAGGAAAAACAGAGAGAATAAGAAACTTATATCCAAATTTAATAGAACTAAAGCTAACCAATAATATGTTCCCAGAAAAGGTTATAGGTTCAATGAATATTCAAACAGGAGAAGAAATACCACCAAACTATGCAAAACAAATAGTTATGCAAGGAACCACAGAGGAAGAAAAAAAACAGATTAATGAAAATATACAGAACATATATGATATAGCAGATGAAGTGTATAGAAGGTCACAAGAAAGTGATGAAAAACAAGTTCTATTATTAGATGAGTTATTAAATGTAAATGAACATATACAAAGTTTAGTATATACATTGGTATTAAGTAGATTAATAGAAATAGGTAAAGGTATGAAATTACCCAAAAATGTAGTAATAGTTGGAACAGGAAATCAAAAAAAATATTCAAGAAGTGCATATGAGCTTGTAGAACCTTTAGAAAAGAGATTTGACCATATATTAGATATGGAACCAAAAGTAGGAGAATGGCTATTGGAGTATGCAATACCAAAAAAAGTACATCCAGCTGTAATAGGTTATATAATGTCAAAATATAATAGTAAAGGAAGAAGCGAAAATATAGAAGATATTGGGTATTTTTATGAAGAACCAGAAATTGGAACAAAGACATTAGATAAATATGGTCAAAAAGGCAGAACAAATGACCCAAGAGGATGGGTATCAATATCAAAGTCTTTGTACAATTTTGAAAGATGCTTACAGGAAGGAAAATTTAGAGGAAAAGACATTACCGATATATTAAAAAGGACAATTAAATCAAAACTTCGAGAAGAATGGGCAGATGAATTTTTTGATTTTTATAATATGCCAACACTCACACCAGCAGAAATAGTTTCAAAAAAATTTACGGAAGAAGATTTACCGGAGGATATAAATGAAAGATTTGCATATGTAACAGCATTACTAATGGCAGATGAAAATCAGGTTGAAGCTTGCAGAGATTTTATTAGACAATATTGTGATCCGGAATATTTATCAATTTATGATATGTGTTGGGTAGGAAATGATGAAAGAAGAATGGAAAAACTAGCAGAGATACAAGAATTATCAAAAGGGCATTCAGCACAAGAAGCTTCTAAGTTTGCTTCTAAAGGTCTTAAAGCTTATAAAAATTTAGGAAAGGCTTTCAGAAAAGATTTGCCTAAAGATAAATCTGATAGAGAAAGGGAATAATAAAATGGGTGAATATAGTGAAGCTGCCGTTGAGGTCTTAGATATTTTACAACATACTAATAAATATGACTTGAAAAAAATTCCAAAAAGTTTCATAAAATTTTTAATAAAAATATCATCAAAAACATATAAGGTAGAATTTGACCATACAAAACCAATGAATCAGTTAAATTTAAAAGATGAAACAAAAGATATTTTAGGTTTTATATATATTACTTGGTGGTGTGGGGAAAAAGAGAAAGATGAATATAAAAGATGTATAAAGGATAATATGTACTAAAATATGTTGCTTTTTTATAAAGTTATTTAGAAAGGATTGTGCTAATTTTGAAAGAAAAGGAAGATTTAATTGCAAATGCAAAAAGAAGATTACTTGCAAAATATCCAAGATTTGGTAGTGAGATTGCATCTATAAGTATTAAATATAATAAAAATTTAAAAAATCATACAGCTGGAACAGATGGTAAGAATATATATATAGACCCAGATTATTTTGCTAGTTTAAGTAATGATGATAAATTGTTTTTAATAGCACATGAAATAATGCATATAAAATTTATGCATGCAGATAGATTGGTAAACAAAAATGGAGAAATGAGAGATGTAAAGCTATGGAACATAGCAACAGATGCTATTATTAATGCAAATTTACAAAGAGATGGTTTTAAAATTAAAGAGGGATATGTAAATAGACCAGAAGCATTGCAATACTCCGCAGAAGAATATTATCAGATTTTACTGCAAGAAAAAGGCATAAATGGAGAAAATCAAGGAAAACAAGGTAGCCAAGGTGAAAAAGGAGAAGAGCAACAAAATAGCCAGGGTGAAAAAGAAAAAGAACAACAAGGTAGCCAAGGTGAAGCAGGAAAAGAACAACAAGGTAGCCAGGGTGAAGCAGGAAAAGAACAACAAGGTAGCCAAGGTGAAAAAGGAGAAGAACAACAAGGTAGCCAAGGTGAAAAAGGAAAAGA
>JAZQOX010000018.1:0-11231 GCA_045628105.1 Clostridia bacterium
AAGAATTTCAAAGACTTAAAAATATGTCATTAAAGGAAATTGAATATAAATTATTATCTAAGGGACTAAGAAAAGATAAAATAGATGATTATATATGTGAAAATAAAGAAGAACTATTAGAATATGAACTAAGGTCTGCAAGAAATATATTTATTAAAAAGCAACTTTCGATGGAAAATGAAGATATCATGAAATTTCTGAAAAATAAAGGATACATGAATGAAACAATTCAAATGTTGCAGGAAGAGGAAGAAGAAAATGGATAACATTCTTACAATGGAAACAAAACAATATAATATAAAACTTGAAAATTTTGAAGGACCCCTTGACCTACTTTGTCACTTAGTTGACAAAAACAAGATGGAAATAGATAAGGTAAATATTACAGAAATAACTAACCAATATATTGAATATATTAATGCTATGGAAGAATTGAATCTTGAAGTTACAAGCGAATTTGTTGTCATGCTATCAACCTTAGTATACTTAAAATCTAAAAGTTTATTACCAAAGGATGTAGAAGATGAAGAGGAAATAACAGAAGAAGAACTTATTAGAAGAATAATTGAATATAAAAAATACAAAGAAATAGTTAAAACTTTTAGAGAAAAATATGATGAATATTCAAAAAGAAAATTCAAATTGCCAGAAAAAATTGAACTACCAAGTCAAAAACTTGAAAGAAAATATGAGAAAGAAGATATTATTGAAAGTTATAAATTTTTAATAGAGAAAAATGAAAACAAAAAAAATAAAAATGCAATTAATATGGAAAAAATAGCTATTTTAGAAACGGTAACAGTTGCTAGCAAAGTAAAGGATATATTCCGAGAACTTATTAAAAAGCAAAAATTTGTATTTAGTAAATTATGTACAACTAATAAATATACAAAATTAGAAACTGTAACAGCTTTTTCAGGAGTGTTAGAATTGGGCAGAAGAAATAAAATAAAAACAAACCAAGAGAAAAATTTTGCGGATATAGAAGTTACAAAAAAATAGAATCAAAAGCAAAAAATGCATTTTTTACTTGCTTTTTGTGAAAGTTTGTGGTACAATAGTAAAAGTCTATTTTTATTGAGATGAAAGGCGGAATAAAAATGAAAACTTTTTTATGCATTGTATATATAGTTATTGCAATAGTATTAACAATAATAACTTTAATGCAAACAAGCGAAGATGAAGGCGCATCAGCTACTATTACAGGGGGTTCAGGTTCTTTTTATGAAAAAAATAAAGGAAGAACTAAAGAAGGAAAACTAAAAAAAATAACAATTATTTTAGGAGTTGCATTTATTATAGTTGGAGTTTGTTTAGGAATAATCTATTAATATGAACCTTTAATATATACAGTTAAACATGGAAGAATAAGAGATAAGACAGCAATTACAATTGTGGCAATGCCACCAATTGTATTGCTGTTTTGTTTTATTTCATAGATTGCGTAACTTAGAGTTCTAATAAAAATAAATAAACTAATTAAGAATATAATAATTAACATTTAAGTTATCTCCTTTAAAATTTATTAAATAAATAACTGCCTTGTAGATTTGTATTTACACTTACTTTAAAAAAAGCATTTTGGTAATTATTTAACCAGTCAGAACCAAGCCAATCATTCCATGTTAAATATTTTGGAATTGCATATTTTCCAAATCCAGCAATGTCTGATTTAAAATTTTTAGATGTTTTATACAAATACTCAAGTACAGCATTTTGCAGATAAATATTCACATAAGAATTGAGCATTGCGATATCATATTCATTGCTCAAATTAACTGATCTATCTAAAGATAATATATCACCGGTTATATCGATATTACATGTAATAAATGGAAAATTGTTAACAAAAGTCAATGTATTAACAGTTGGTTTATTTAAATTAATATAAACAGATATTGTTGAATCAAAAGTGAAAGGATTTGGAACTGTTATTGTAGCACTTTCAAGCTCATTTGTAATGATTAAATGACAAAGTGTTTCTATATTATCTAATTCTCCTACAAGCTTATCTCCGACAAAAACTGCTAGTCCCATATTTTCTATTTTATTATTACTTTTTATTGGTGTTTGACCAGCCATGTAATTTCCATCCAAAGATGAACTTGAAATGTTTGAAGGGGCATGAGATTCAGGAGTATTAATACCACCTAAAATTGCACATGCTTGAGATGTAGAATCTAAAACACTGCCATAAAAGTCTGATAAATATAAATCTGCAACATATCCAGCATATTCACTAGAATTTGAAATTAATTCATAGTAATTTGCAGGACTTGATTCAAAAATTGGGTGAGAGTTATTTAAAAAATCGTAGGCATCACATTTACTAACAATAACGTTACAATCTGGTCTTATTTCAATATTGTTTACTAAAGTGTATAAAACATCGGAAAGACCACTATAGGCAAGCTTTTCAGAAAAAACAATAGCCTTACAGTGAGATAAATTTACTTTTTTACTTATATAACTATTAATTAGACTTATTCCAGAATCTATACTTGAGCACTCAACAGAGAGAACAGTTGATGAATCATTAGATGAGCTACCACTTGATTTTTCATTAGAACTATTAAGTATTGCAATTTGCATGGAAAGTTTTAGGGGATTTTCATCACCAATATCTATCCCTAAAGCAACAACATATGCTTTAGTTTCAATTCCATTGGAATTATAACATCCAGTAAGTGAAAATAAGCAAAGCACTAGAAAAACAATTAGAAAAAAATATTTCTTTTTCATTTTATGACTCCTTTGTTTTCTTTTTTATATATCCAAATAGCAAAACTAAAAAGCTAATTAAGAATATTAAAACGCTATAATATATACAGTAGAAATTTTGAAATGTTGACTCAACAGAGGCTATATTTTTAAACATCATACATGAAGCAAGAAAAAATCCTGAAAAAGGATAAACAAGTTCACCGGTACTTTTTAGATTGCAGATTTTCTTAAAAATATTTGCAACAAGATAAAGGTTTAAACTAAGAAAAGATAAGGAGGATAAAATCCAAATAAATACAAAAATTGCGTCAATTCTTTGAAGAAATTTTCCAAATCTTACAAGACGTGTTAATAAGTGAAGGGAAAGATTTTCATCCGTTTGTGCGATAAATGAAAAGGTCATAAGTAATGACAAAACACTAACAGTTAAAAAAAGACCACATAATAAAACGGAAATAATAGAAATTTTTTTGAAATTGTCCTCAGATTTTAAAAAAGGTTTTATAAAGAAAAAGTATGCAACCACATTGAATATTGATAAATTTGAAAATTGAGGGACAAAGGTTTCGGTTATTCCGTGACCCAAAATTGGAAAAATTCTTTGCCATACAAAGTCTTTTGATGATGTTATGAAAAGTGTTATTATTGCTATAATTGCTATTGGAACAAAAACTAAATTGGTACCGGAAATTGATTTTAAACCATATTTACTTGTTATTACTATTGGAATAAGCAATAATATTATTAAAAAAACAAGAGGAGTATCGTTATAATAAAGTATTTGCAAGGTATTTGAAAAATATCTTAAATACATAGCTGATACAAACAAAAAAAGAAAAATGTATAAAACTCCAACAATTATTTTTAATATTTTTTTTCCTAAAAATTCAGAAACATCCAAAATATCACAGCTAATAAATAGCTTGAAAAATTTACAAATCAAAAGTGTAAAAAACAATAATAAAATTGTAGTAACAATAATATTGATCCAAGAACCAGTTCCAGAAGTATTTAAAATGGCACTTGGAAGATTTATAATAATAGCGTTATTTATTACTGTTATTAACAAAGCTAGTGCTTCAATTTTACCTATTTTATCAATATTATCCACGGAAATCCTCCTTAATTAGTTTTAAAAAAATTCCACTTTCTACTTATATGAGCCTGTTCTTTTGGACGCTTGGTATTTAGAAAATCACTTCTATTTTCTCGTTTCCAAATAGGTGGTATAAAATACGAGATGGCAGATTTAAGGTTTGTTAGAGGTGCATATGGTGCTAAATATGGTGCACCAAATGAACGTAAATTACAAAGAATTGCTATTTGTGCAAACAATCCTATTGCAATTCCAAGAAGTCCAGCAATATAGCCTAAAAAAATATAGAAAAATTTATAAATTCTAAAAGTGAAGTTTAGCGAAAAATCTGGAATTGCAAATGAACATATTCCAGTAATTGCAACAACTATTATTAAAACAGGACTGACTAGATTTGCACTTACAGCGGCATCACCTAAAACTAAAGCTCCAATGATACCGATGGTTGGACCAATAGGTGTTGGAATTCTCAAACCGGCTTCACGTATTAGTTCAAAAGAAATTTCCATTAATATTATTTCAAAGATAACTGGAAAAGGAACAGAATTTCTAGAAGCGGCAATAGTAAATAACAATGATGTAGGGACCAGTTCTGAATGAAAATTCATTATTGCTATATAAATTCCTGGAAATAACAGAGTTATAAATGTTGCAATAAAACGTATTATTTTTAACAAATTTGCATATTGATGTTTTAAATTTAAATCTTCAGGAGAAGATAAAAAATCAATAAAGACTCCAGGCGCAATAAGAGCGTAAGGCGAACCATTTACTAAAATTACAACTCTTCCTTCTAAAAGATGATTAACTGCCTTATCCGGACGTTCTGTTGCAATCATTTGTGGAAAGGCAATTTTGCTATTATCTTGAATAAGTTGCTCGATATTTCCTGAGGAAACTACATAGTCTACATCAATATTATTTAGTCTATATTTTACCTCTGAAATTAAACTTGAATTTGCAATATTTTTCATATAACATACAGCAACCTTGGCTTTACTAACAGTTCCTACAGAAGTGCTTTCTACTATCAATTCAGGAGAATTAATTAATCGCCTTAATATTGAGGTGTTTGTTCTAAGTTTTTCAACAAAAGCTTCTTGAGAACCTCTTACTACAATTTCATTTTTGGGATTATCGATTCCTCTAGATTCAAAACCTTTTACGTCAACAACAAATGCGATATTTAGAGTGTCTATAAAAAGTGCACAGTCTCCACCAGTTACACCATCAGCAACCTCAGAAAATTTTGTCACCTTTTTTACAGTATTTTGAGGAAGTAATTTATCAAAAATAAAATCTTCAACACTTATTTGAATATTATTGTTTATCTGCAATCTTGAGTCGTCTTTATTAGTCGAAAGAAGAGGCCTTAAAAGAAAATTGTTTGTAAGTTCTGACGAAATCATTCCATCTATACCAAGCAATAATGCATTAAAGCTTTTATCTTTAATTGTTATAACAAAAGGACGCAATATAATATCACTATTAATTAAAGAATTATACTGTACATTTAAATAGTCAATATTTTTATCAAGTGAAGAAAAAATTTTACTATCAGGCAGAAAGGATGAAGATGTAGTATCTTTTACATTCATATTGTTTTCTGACAAAATAAAGTTATAATTTTTATTTGGATTATATAAAAGAAAATCTTTTATTTTTTGTTTAAATTTATTCATATGATAAAGTTTTTCCAATTTAATAGAAAATATGCGAAACTAGATATAGCAAAACAAAAAGTATTAATAAAAAAAAAAATTACAAAAAATAGTTGTAAAATTATGGATTAATTGATATACTTAAGTATATCAATTAATAGAGAACCTATAGTTTAGAGTGTGAAAGGTGGGAAAAAAATGAGTGAAGAAAACAGTGTAGAGGTAAACAAGGAAGAAGTTGTTATTGAAAATGACGAGAATATAAAAATTGCAAATGATGTTGTAGCTTCAATAGCAGGTGTTGCTGTGTCTGAAGTTCCTGGGGTATATGGAATGTCAGGTGGAATTACTGAAATATTTGGAAAAAAGAGCTTAACAAGAGGAATAAAGGTTGATGTAGGCGAAAAAGAAACAAAAATAGATGTTAATATTATTGTAGAATATGGAGTTAGAATTCCAGATGTTGCTTTTCAAATTCAAAACAGAGTAAAAAAAGCAGTTGAAGCAATGACGGGATTAAATGTATCAAGCGTAAATATACATATTCAAGGAATTAACATTGCAGAAAAAAATAATAAAGAAACAGCACAAGAAAATCAAAATACAGAAAATGAATAAAAAATGCGATGCCTACAAAAGGTAAACAAAAAAATATACAATCAAAGGAGTAAAAAAATGAAAGTTTTAGATAAAATAGGATTAGTTTTATTTTCAAGTTTAGTATTATTAGGAAGTGTAGCTATATTAGCTACAATAGCAGGATTAATTGAATTGGAGATGGTAGTTAGTGCAATAGAGTATATGGTTGTTGAACCAGTTGGAGTTAAAATTTCAATATGTGCTTCAATTATATTAATTTTACTAGCAATAAAATGTATTTTCTTGAATTCAGATTATAAAAAATCAAGCAATTCAAAAGATGGAATTTTATTAGAAAATGACAATGGAAAGCTATTGGTATCAAGAGATACAATCGAAAGCTTAACAAATTCAGTTGTTAAAAATTATGAATCAGCACAAAATGTTATGACAAAAGTTGAAATAAGTGAAGATAATAATGTTAATATATTTGTAACATTATTTGTATATTCTGATGCAGTAATAAAAGAATTAACAATTAGTTTACAAAAAGACATAAAAGAAACAATAAAAAGATCGTTGGATTTAGATGTAAAGGATGTAAATGTTAGAATAAAAAATATTGCTGCTAAAAAAGAAGTTAAAGAATAAGGAGACAAGCTATGGAGAATATTAAAGAATTTCTTATAAAATACAGAGGAGCAATTATTGGTGGAATTGTAGCAATAATTTTACTAATATTAAAAATACATGAGATATTAATAGGGTTTTTAATAATTGCAGCAGGAGTTTTAGCGGGTAATTATATACAACAGAATAAAGAAAAAGTTAAAGAAGGAATAAGACATTTAGTGGACAGGTGGTAATTAAAATGAATATATCAAAAATGAGAGAATACGCATTTATGCTAACATATGAATTAGAAATACAAAAAGAATTTAATGATGAAACTATAGACATTTTTTTCGAAAACAATAATATAGATGATAAAAATGCAAGAAAATATGTTAGAAAAACAGTATGTGGAATTAAAGAAAATGAACAAAAATTAGAAGAAATAATTTCAGAAAAATTAAAAGCTGAGTGGACTCTACAAAGAATTTCTAAAGTAAATATTGCACTATTAAAATTAGCAATATATGAAATGCTATATGCAGAGGTACCATATAAAGTAGCAATTAATGAAGTTATAGAACTTGCAAAATCTTATGGCGAAGATAATTCACCAAGCTTTATAAATGGAGTACTTGCAAATGTTGTTAAGGAGAACTTATGAGACCAGTAGCAATAACTGTAAGCGAATTGAATAAGTATATTAAGAATGTAGTAGATAGAGATGAATATTTAAATTATGTTTATGTAAAAGGAGAAATTTCAAACTTCAAACATCATTATACGGGACATATGTATTTTACTTTGAAGGATGAAAATTCTTTAATAAAGTGTGTCATGTTTAAATCATCGACATCTACTTTAAATTTTATTCCCAAAGATGGAATGAAGGTTTTGGTGTTTGGAACGGTTGCTGTATATGAGGCAGGTGGAGCTTATCAAATTTATTGTAAAGCTATACAGGAAGACGGAGTAGGAGATTTATATAGAGAGTATGAAAAATTAAAAGAAAAACTAGAAAAAGAAGGAATATTTGATGAGAAACATAAGAAATTAATTCCATTAATGCCAAAAACTATAGGAGTTCTTACATCTCAAACAGGAGCGGTAATTAGAGATATTATTAATGTTTCAACAAGGAGAAATCCTAATGTAAATTTGAAGTTATATCCAATACCAGTACAAGGAAAAGGCGCTGAATTTAAAATTGCTGATGCAATAAGGTTTATGGATGAAAGTAAAATTGCAGATGTTATAATTTTGGCAAGAGGTGGTGGATCAATCGAAGATTTGTGGCCGTTTAATGAGGAAATTGTTGCAAGGGCAATTTACGAGGCAGAGACACCTATTATTTCTGCTGTAGGACATGAAACAGATTTTACAATTGCGGATTTTGTTGCCGATTTAAGAGCTCCAACACCATCTGCAGCGGCAGAGCTTGCACAAGCTGACGTGTTTGAATTAAAAGAAAAAATTCGAACATATAATAAAAGATGCAAACAGGCTTTATGTAAGCAAGTTGAATTAATGAAATTAAAATACGAAAAAATTATGACTTCAAGAATTTTTACAGATCCATGTAAAAGAATAAATGAGCAATATATAAATATTGACATGAAAGTAAAGCAAATGCAATCATGTATAAGTAAAATGTATCAGAATAGTAAGAATAAAGCAATTCATACGATAATGAAACTTGATACTTTGAGCCCGTTAAAAACATTGGCTAGAGGTTATAGCATAACCGAATGTAATGGAAAGATTATTAATAGTATCAATCAAATTAAAACAGAGGATGAAATAAATATAAAGGTGCAGGATGGAAGAATAACGGCGAAGGTAGAAAACATTTTAGATAAAAAATAGGAGGTACAAAATGAAGAAAAAAATTATATTTATTCTAATAGCATTAGTTGTTATGATTACAGGAATTATCATAGGAGTTAAAATTGAAACTGGGAAAAGTAAATCAACAGTTTCTGAGGAGATTACTCACAATATTATAATAGAAAATCAAGAGACACATAATAAAATTGAAAATACGGAGATTGATACTAATACTGAAAATTTGGTTGGACCAGATGGAGAAACTTTACTTACAGATTTAGAAAAAGCAATTTTAATTGTAAAAAAAGACTGGGGCGAAGATGAAACAGTTAAATTTGTTGAAGATGGAAAAACAAATAATGGAGAATATATTATTGCTGTAAGGGATAAAAATAGTACAAAGGCATTAGCATGGTATACAGTAAATACGAGAACAGGAGTATTTGTAAAGGAATAGGAGAAAATTATGAATTTTGAAGAAAGTATTAAAAATTTAGAGCAAATTGTAAATGAATTAGAAAGCGGTAATTTGAATTTAGAAGATTCAATAAAAAAGTTTGAAGAAGGAATGGAACTTTCAAAAAAATGTAATGAGATTTTAGAAAGTGCTGAGAAAAAAATAACAGTGTTAATAAAAAATGAAGATAATACTACTAGTGAACAACCACTTGAAATTGAATAGAATGTTTTTTGAATAAAACCACCATTTGCGGTAAATAATAGCAATTGGTGGTTTTATTATGAAAAAAAGCAAAAAAATAATTGGTATAATATTTATATTCTGTATAGTATGTTTTATTGTGTATAATGTATTTATTAGAGATGATATAAACAAAGTTAATGCATTATCAAAATACGGGTCAAGGGGAGATGAAGTTGTACAAATACAGACAAAACTAAAGAGATGGGGATACTATAATGGAACAATTGATGGAATATATGGAAATCAAACTATGTCTGCAATAAGGTGGTTTCAATCAAAAAACGGGTTAACAGTAGATGGAATTGCAGGCTCAAAAACATTAGCAGCAATGGGAATTACATCAACTGAAAATAATTCTGCACGTACAAATTCAAATTTAAATTCAGATTTGAATTTACTTTCACATCTTGTTTATGCAGAGGCAAGAGGAGAAAGCTATAAAGGGCAAGTTGCTGTAGCAGCAGTTGTGTTAAACAGAGTAAAAAATGCTTCGTTTCCCAATACTGTTGCAGGCGTAATTTATCAATCAGGAGCATTTAGCGTTGTAGCAGATGGACAGATAAATTTAACGCCAAATCAAACAGCAATATCTGCAGCACAAGATGCAATAAACGGGTGGGATCCAACATATGGTGCAATTTATTATTTTAATCCCAATACTGCAAAAAGTAGTTGGATATGGTCAAGACCCGTAACTGTTGTAATAGGAAATCACAGATTTTGCAAATAATTATTGAAATCTTAAAAAAAATGTAATATAATTGTAACAAATTTGTAACAAACTTTGGAGAGGAAGATATTAATGTTTGGATTTGGGCAAGATATTGGAATAGATTTGGGAACAGCAACTGTAATTGCGTATGTTAAAGGTAAAGGAATAGTATTAAGAGAACCTTCTGTTGTTGCTGTAAACAATCAATCAGGAGATGTTTTAGCGGTTGGTGAGGAAGCAAGGAGAATGCTTGGAAGAACACCGGGTAATATTGTTGCTACAAGACCATTAAAAGATGGAGTAATTTCCAATTATACTGTGACTGAAAAAATGTTAAAACACTTTATTACAAGAGCATGCGGGAAAACAATGTTTTCACCTAGAATTATGATATGCATTCCATCACAGGTTACTGAAGTTGAAAAGAAGGCTGTAATAGATGCTGCAACACAGGCTGGTGCAAGAAGAGTTTATTTGATTGAGGAACCAATAGCAGCGGCAATTGGCGCTGGAATAGATATATCAAAACCATGTGGAAATATGGTTGTAGATATTGGGGGAGGAACTGCAGATATTGCGGTAATTTCACTTGGAGGATCTGTTGTTAGTACATCTATAAAGGTTGCAGGAGACAAGTTTGATGAAGCAATTGTTAAATATATAAAAAAGAAGTACAACATGATGATAGGAGAAAGAACGGCTGAGGATTTGAAAGTAAATATAGGATGCGTTTTCCCAAGGATTCAAGACATTCAGATGGAAGTTAAGGGAAGAGATTTAGTCACAGGATTACCAAAAGTAGCAATGATACATTCAAGCGAAATGCTAGAGGCATTGTCTGAACCAGCAGAAGCAATAGTTGAGGCAGTTCATTCTGTACTTGAAAAAACTCCACCAGAACTTGCTGCCGATATTAGTGATAGAGGAATATATATGACAGGTGGAGGATGTTTAGTTGAAGGATTGGATAAATTACTACAGGAACGTACAGGAATAAATGTAATGATAGCAGAAGATGCTGTATCATGTGTAGCATTGGGAACAGGAAAAGCACTAGATAATTTAGATGCATTAGATGGAAAGGCAAGAAAATAGAAAACAATTAAAAAGAACGTTTGAAGATTAAAATTCAAACGTTTTTTTTATGAAAAAAATAACAAAATTGGTAGAAAAAAATGTTAAAAAAATGTATTTTTTTGTTGAAATGAAATACCTTTATTGATATAATATATCTGATAAAAAAGCGTAATTTATTAAAAATATAATAATTAAATTTTGAAGATAAAAACTTCAATATGGAGGATAAAATGAAACAAC
>JAZQOX010000019.1:0-19842 GCA_045628105.1 Clostridia bacterium
ATTTTTATAAAGAAGAAAAATATAAAACAGGAATTATGGTTTTCGCTATCTTTAATAATAATATCAATAATGCCATATCTTAGATATGCTGTTATGTCTAATCACTCATATAGACATGATTTCTTTACTTTTAGATGCCAAATTATAAGTATAATGGCAATTATTTTAGCAATTGTGTATAGTTTAGATTATAAACTCTTATTTAAAGAAATTAAACTAAAAGATAGAAAAGAAAAAAAGTAAATAAAGGATGATATATTTTATATGGATAAAATTGCAATACTAATACCATGTTATAACGAAGAAATAACAATAAAGAAAGTTATAGAAGATTTTAGAAGACAAATACCAAGTGCAGATATATATGTATATAATAATAATTCTACAGATAAAACAGCACAAATTGCAGAAAATTGCGGAGCAATAGTAAAAAATGAAAGTAATCAAGGCAAGGGAAATGTTGTTAGAAGAATGTTTAAAGAAATTGAAGCAGATATATATGTTATGGTAGATGGAGATGATACTTATCCAGCAGAAAGTGTACAAGAATTAATACAGCCAATAATTAATCAAGAAGCCGATATGACAGTTGGAAACAGAATTAGTAATGGAAGATATAAAAAACAAAATACAAGAGCTTTTCATAATTTGGGAAATAACTTAGTAGTAAAAATAGTTAATAAATTATTAAAAACAGATTTGAAAGATGTAATGTCGGGTTATAGAGCATTTAACAAAAAATTTGTAAAAACAGTACAAATAACAACTTCTAATTTTGAAGTTGAAACAGAAATGACACTTCAAGCTATAAATAAAAATTTAAGAATAAAAGAGATTGCAATAGAATATAGAGATAGACCAAAAGGAAGTAAATCAAAATTAAAAACAATAAAAGATGGCAGAAGTATTATTAAAACTATAATAAAAATGCATTAAAGGTAAGTATATAAAGATGGAGAAGAAATAATGAAAAGAAACTTAAAGTTAATAATAATTCTTATAATTTTAATACTAATAGCATTATTATGTTATTATAAAAACCATAAGCCACAAGAAATAAATAATACCATAAGTGAAATAAAAGAAATAAAAGTAATAGACAAATATGATAAAATAAAAGAAATACATGAAAATCCTGAAAAAGAAAAATGCGTATTAGTGGATGTTATAATTGATGGAAAATATTATACAAACTGTGGAATAAGAACAAAAGGAGATGCAATATACGAGGCGATTAAGAAAAATCATATAGATAGTTACAGCTATAAACTAGAATTAGATTTTATGAATCCAGAGCAAAACTATAATGGAATTACAGAATTACATTTAAATTCAAGTATGCATGATGCAACACGGAATAAGAGAATACTTGGTTTATGAAATTTATAACAAAATGGGAATAAAAACGCAGGACTACTTTTTAGGACATTTAAAATTAGGAGATGTTGACAGAGGATTAATAACAGTTGTAGAAGTAATAAATGAGAATTATATAAAAAAGGCATACAACTATGAACATGCTAATTTATATAAACCAATAATGATAAATGAAAATGAATATGCAGGTGCAGACTTTAGATATCTAGGAGATGATTTAGAACTTTACAAAGGTATATTTAATAAAACAAAAACGATAGCAACATTGGATGAAGACAAACAAAGACTAATAAAAATATTAGCAAACATAAATAGTTCATCAGATAGCAAAGCTATAGAAGAAAATTTTATAGACTTTGATAAAATAATTAAAATGGTTGCTATAGATAAAGCACTTGGTTGTATAGATACTTTTACAAGAAACTATTTAAGAAATTCTTTTTTATATGAAGAAAATGGAAAAATAGATATACTAATGTTTGATTGTGATTTCAGCTTAAATTATAATGTAAGCCCAGAATTTTGGACTCAGAATATAAATGAATTTGATTTAACGAAAGATGATGCAAAAATTTATTCAAGAATAATAGAAATTATTAATGAAAACGAAGAGTACACTAAAAAATATTATCAATATGTAGAAGAAACCATTCAAATACTAGAAGAAATGAACGAAAATGGAACTATAGATGAATTATTAGATAAAACAGAAAAAATAGTACTTTTAAACGAATGTACAATCTACAGTAAAAAAATGTATGCAAGAGAAAGAGTGAGACTAAAAGAATTTATAGAAAACAGAAGAAATGATTGGAAGGTGTCAATAGGAACGGAGAATTTTGACACAAGATGAAATTTGGGAACGGAATTTGGGGACACACACCATTTTCCAAAAAACTCTTGCAAAAAAAATATATATGGTATACAATAAAGAAAAAATAAAAGGTCAAAAATAGACCTACAAAAGAAAAGGGAGGAAAAATAAATGAAAGTAAAAGAAAACAAAGGAATAACATTAATAGTATTGATAATAACAATAATAATAATGTTAATATTGGTAGGTGTAGCAATAGACTTAACAATTGATTCAAACCTATTTGATAGTGCGAAAAAAGCGGTTGGAGATACAAATGATGAGATAGAAAAAACACAAACAAGAGTAGATGAATTAACAGATATTATGAATGAAATTGGTAATATTGATTATGAAAAAATACTAGCAAAATATGAAAATGTATCAGGACCAATAGCAATAGGACCAAGCGGAAAAGAAGTAGACTTAAGTTTATGGAGCTATACTTGGGATGATGATACAAATGGATATGGAATGTATTATGAAGTTTATGCTGGAAGTGTCGCATCAGGTAGATATGATGGAGGATATGATGGAGATATAGTTGATGGAAAAATTATTGGAGAAATACCAATGTATATAAAAGATGCAGATGATGATGAATTTTATGAAGTTACGAGTTTATACCGTACTTTTGAGGGTATGACTGATCTAACAATAGCTCCAAAAATTCCAGCAACTGTAACAGATATGAGCCAGACTTTTTTAAGATGTACAAATTTAACAACAGCCCCAGAAATACCAAATAATGTAGAAGATATGTGCTATACTTTTGGGAGTTGCTTCAATTTAACAGCAGCTCCAAAAATTCCAGACAGTGTTACATACATGGTTGATACTTTTTCTGGATGTACAAGTTTAACCACAGCTCCCGCAATTCCAAGTGGTGTAACAGACATACAAAGAACATTTTCTGAGTGCTACAGTTTAATAACAGCTCCAAAAATTCCCGACAGTGTAACAAACATGTGTTATACTTTTAGCGGTTGTACAAGTTTAACAACAGCACCAGAAATTCCAAGTAATGTGGAATATCTAGTGGAAACTTTTTACGGTTGTAATAATTTGACAGGTACACTAGTTATAAATGCAAATCCAATTGATGATGCGGGAGCCTTAACAGATTGCGCTACAAATCCAGGATGCAACCTTGTTTTAAAGGGAACATCACAAAAATTAAATGATTTATTAGCAACAAAAAGTAGTAATTCAAATATAACAATAGGCCAATAATTGAAATTTGTGGACACGCACTTTTTTCCAAAGGAAGGATGGAATTAAATCCATCCTTCCTTTTTGTGTATAAATAGGGACGGAAAAGTTTGACACATTATCTAAGCAGCGTAAACCATTTTTCTACCACATGTGCTAGCATATTACCTAAATTTAATTTCTTAACACTGCTATTTGCAACTAAATTCACACTTCCAAGTGTTTCACTATTTAAAGAAAATTGAACTTCTCCAATTTTATCTCCTTTATTTACAGGAGCTTCTATAATTTCTGGAAGTACAACAGTTGTTGTAATATTAGAAGATTGACCTTTTGGTATTAAACTTCCTGCGTCAGATTCAAAAATTACTTCAACACTATCAGTTGTACCCTTATTTACAGGAAGAAACTTTGCAATATCTCCTTTATTGCTGTATTTATAATATTCAAAATTGCTAAAACCATAATCTAAAAGCTTTTTAGCTTCTTCAAAACGAATACTACTTGTTTCACCACGCATAATTACAGCAATTAAAGATAAATCATTTCTAGTAGCACTTGCAGAAAGGTTAAATAGAGCAACTGATGTAGAACCAGTTTTTAAACCTGTACAACCTTCATAATTTCTAAGAAGTTTATTTGTATTAACAAGTTCAGATTCTCCATTTCTTAAACTATCCATCCAAATAGTAGTATAATTTGTAATTTGAGGATGATTACTCATAAGTTCTCTTGACATAAGTGCAATATCATAAGCAGATGTAACATGGCCATCTTCATCAATACCATGACAATTCTTAAAACAAGTATCATTCATACCAAGTTCTTTAGCACGAGCATTCATTCTTTCAACAAACAATTCTTGAGTACCGGCTAAATACTCAGCCATGGCGACTGAGGCATCGTTAGCAGAAACAACGCAAATAGCTTTAAGCATTTCATTTACAGTCAAAGTTTCAGTTGTATCAAGCCAAATTTGAGAGCCTCCCATAGAAGCGGCATTTTCAGAACAAGGAACGTTATCATCTAATGAAATTGTGCCATTATCAAGAGCTTCCATAATTAGTAATAAAGTCATAATCTTTGTAACACTGGCGGGTCGTAGTTGCTCGTGACAATTATGATCATAAAGAACAGTTCCAGTAGATTGATCCATTAAAACAGCACCGCCACAAGTTAAATTTAAAAAGTTTCCTTCTTTATCACCGGAGTAAAGCAGATGTGGAAATAGCCTCATCAATAATGACATCTGACCAAACATAAACACTATCAGAAGCAAAAACAGGTACGTAAATGTAGAAAATTAAAATAAAAATTAATAAAAATGCAATTTTTTTATTAAACATCAAAAATCCTCCATAAAAGTTTTATTAAATTCTATGGGGGATTTTAATAAATATGACCTTAATATTTGTTAAAATTTATGAAGAAACTTTAACAATAGAAACATCAACAGTATCAGGAGTATTAGAAACATAGAGCCTTATATCAAAGTCGCTGTCGTTTCTAAATTTAAAATCACAAACACCATAACTTACGCAAGCATCCATTCCATCAGGAACATAATAAACAGAGGCACTGTGCTCATGCCTTTCAACAACAGTTAAAGATGGAACAGCAAGAACAGCATTATACAACGTTGAACTAATTTGACATTTCCCTCCACCATAAATTTCAATAGTATTTCCTTCACTATCAAATCCATTAGCTTTTTCATAACCATCTTCAGGCTTAGCTGGACCTAATGTATCACAAAAAGAAAATGTTTCACCGTGACTTTACAATAAGTCCATTTAAAGAATTACATGCAATTGTAATATTTGTTTGCCTATCAGGATCTTTTCTTAAAATTTCAGTAGAAAATGATGCAATTTGTTCTTCTATCGGATCAGCGTGATTTATAATAGGTTCATCAAAAGACAAACGTTCAGAATTATAAGATTTATTTTCAGAAATTGAAGAAGAACAACCGGTTAATAAAAAAATGCAAAAAGCACAAATAAAAAATAATTTCACAATATGCCTCCATTTAACATTTCCCAATTGGGGACGTATTTAAATTGGGAAAAAAATCACAATTAGTGCCAAGTTTAAAAAACCAAAAAAAACACCAACATTAGTAGCATTACCAATTAGCAAAGAATTATCCCAATTGGGGACGTATTTAAATTGGGATTTTAGATTCTAAAAAAATTTTTATTTTCGACGAATTTCGACAGACTTTGCAAAATATATATGATATTATTAACATAATTTGAATTCTATTATTATTTTTTTATCAGGAGGTATGTTCTATGCCTAGATTACCACGTGGCTGTTTTGAAACAACTTTTTTTCATGTTATTACTCAAGGAATAAATAAAAGCTATGTTTTTGATTCACAAGAGGATATTAGAAAATATATTTTTGAAATGTATGAGTTAAAGGATGAGTATGATATTCAAATTATTGCCTATTGCATTATGAATAATCATGCCCATTTATTATTAAATGTTGAAAAAATCGATAATCTTAGTTTATTTATGCACAGATTAAATACTAAGTATGCAAATTATTATAATAAAAAGTATAAGAGAGTAGGTTTTGTTTTTAGAAATCGATTCAAAAGCGAAGCAATTTTTAATGAAAGTTATCTATATAGTTGCATAAATTATATCTTTAATAATCCTGTAAAAGCTGGAATTTGTAAAACTCCAGAAGAATATAAATATTCAAATTATAAAGATTATATGTGTATGAATAATAAAAACAAATCAACAGATGCAATTTATTTTCATCTGGATATCTCTGAAAATAGTAGAGAAAGATGTCAGGAAATTGTAAACCTATTTTTAAAGTATAAAAATAAATCGCTAAAACAAATTATAATAAACACAGATGTGTTAAAGGAATTAGTTGATATTTTAGTTCAAAATAAAATTTCTTTTTTAGCAATGGAAAAAGTTATAAAAATAAATAGAAAGAAGCTAAAAAAGTTACATGAAATGAATTATGATGAAGAGTAAATGACAAACGTGTCCCCAATTGGGAAAAAAATCCCAATTTAAATACGTCCCCAATTGGGATGTTAATAAATGATTCCTGTTGGAATGTAGGTGGCATCTGGAGGATATGTATATTCATTAGAAGGTTTATCTATTTTGTTTATTTTTAGAACCTTAAGTAATGGGATTTCCCCATGATAATTTCCTTTTGTGATTTCTCCTGTTATTTCAATCCAGGTTCCATCGGCGTAGTTTGAAGCTTCTTTACAGGTGCATAAAAATCCTACAATTAGTGTTTTGGTACTACCATCAACAATCATATCCCTTGCAAGAACAAATTGATTATCTGCAAAGTCTATATTTCTATAAACATATCCAGAAAAACATATTTTTTGACCAAGATAAGTGTCTGTATTTTCATAAACGCTTTTTAGAACATTAGTGTAATTTTCAGCTTGAAGATAAGAAACATCTGGTTCTGGAATGTTATCTTTAACAAAGAAACTTTCACTTAAAATTTTATAAAGTGAAATTAGAAAGAAAATAACCACAATAACGGAAAGAATAATTAATGATATTTTAACAATAATTTTACTATTAACTTTAATATTACAAACAAACATAAATACACCTCTAACTTGCAATTTTTATTAATTCTATGCGAAACCTTGAAAGATATGATAATTTATGATATAAATGTACATGTATAAAATTAGGAAAGAGGTACGCATTAATGGGTTTTTTAAGTAAAATTTTCAAATCATATAGTGAAAAAGAAGTTAAAAGGGTAATGCCATTGGTTGAAAAGATTAACAGTTTGGAACCAGACATTCAAAAATTAACTGATATAGAATTAAAGGATAAAACAAACGAATTTAAAAACAGATTAAAAAATGGTGAAACATTAGATGATATTATGCCAGAAGCATTTGCAGTTGTAAGAGAAGCTTCAAAAAGAGTGCTAGGAATGAGACATTTTGATGTTCAATTAATAGGTGGAATTATACTTCACCAAGGAAGAATTGCCGAAATGAAGACAGGTGAAGGAAAAACATTAGTTGCAACATTACCAGTATATTTAAATGCATTAACAGAAAAGGGTGTACATGTTGTAACTGTAAACGATTACCTAGCTAAAAGAGATAGCGAATGGATGGGAAAACTATATAAATTTTTAGGATTAACAGTTGGGTTAGTTATTGCAGGTATGGATCCTGTTCAAAAGCAAAAGGCATATAATTGTGACATAACATATGGAACAAATAACGAATATGGATTCGACTATTTAAGAGATAACATGGTTATTCATAAACAAAACATGGTACAAAGACATTTGAATTATGCAATTGTTGATGAGATAGACAGTATTTTAATAGATGAAGCACGTACACCGCTTATTATTTCTGGAACTGCAGCTGAAAGTTCAGATTTATATAAACAAGCAAATGACTTTGTAAGAAGACTTCAAGCAAAAACAATAGTTGAGGAAGATGCAAAAGACTTTGAACAAGCAGAAGATAATGAAAAATACGATTATGTAATAGATTTAAAAGCAAAATCAGCTGTTTTAACAGGAAAAGGAATAAAGAAAGCAGAAGAATATTTTAAAGTTGAAAACTTAAATGATATAGATAATTCTGAATTAGTTCACCACATCAATATAGCCTTAAGAGCAAATGGAATCATGAAAAAGGATATTGACTACATAGTAAAAGATGGAGAGGTTCTTATCGTAGATGAATTTACAGGAAGAATTATGTACGGAAGAAGATATAGTGATGGATTACATCAAGCAATTGAAGCAAAAGAAAACGTTAAAATTGCAAATGAATCTAAAACACTTGCAACAATAACATTCCAAAATTATTTTAGAATGTACGAGAAATTAGCAGGTATGACAGGTACTGCTATGACTGAAGAAGACGAGTTTAGAGAAATTTATAACTTAGATGTTATATCAATTCCAACAAACAGACCAATGCAAAGAAAAGATTTAAATGATGTTATTTTCAAAAATGAAAAAGGAAAATTCAGAGCAGTAGTTGAAGACATAAAGGCAAGTCATGAAAAAGGACAACCAGTACTAGTTGGTACAGTATCTATTGAAAATTCAGAAAAACTAAGTAACATTTTAAAAAGAGAAGGAATAAAACATGAAGTATTAAATGCAAAATATCATGAAAGAGAAGCTGCAATTATAGCACAAGCAGGAAAATATGGTGCAGTTACAATTGCTACAAATATGGCTGGACGTGGTACAGATATTATGCTTGGAGGTAATTCAGAATTTTTGGCAAAGCAAGAGATGAGAAAACAAGGATATTCTGAAGAACTTATTGAACAAGGAAATTCTCATAACGAAACAGATGATGAGGAAATACTAAAAGCAAGAGAATCATTTAATAAATATCAAGCAAAATTTGAAGAAGAAATAAAGGAAGAAAAAGAAAAAGTTATACAAGCTGGAGGTCTAAAAATAATAGGAACAGAGCGCCATGAATCAAGAAGAATAGATAACCAGTTAAGAGGTAGAAGCGGAAGACAAGGAGATCCAGGAGAATCTAGATTTTATATTGCACTAGATGACGACTTGATGAAAATTTTTGGTGGAGATGCAATAACAAATGTGTATAACGCTCTAGGTGCCGATGAAAACATGCCAATAGAAATGGGATTACTTTCAAGAACAGTTGAGAATGCACAAAAAAGAGTTGAAGGAAAACATTTTTCAATAAGAAAACATGTACTTCAATATGATGATGTTATGAATAGTCAAAGAGAAATTATATATAAAGAAAGAAGAGAAGTTCTAGACGGAGAGGACTTAAAAGAAAAAATACAAAAAATGATGCATTCTGTAACAGAACAAATAGTTCAAACACATCAAACAGAAGCGGGAATTGATGCAGAAGGATTAGTAACAGAAGTAAAATCAATTTTAAATGTTGAATTACAAAATGTAAATGAAGATTCAGAAGAATTAGTAGAAGAGATATACAACCAAGTTATAGAAAAATATGATGAAAAAGAAAAAGAAGTTGGAGAGAAAGAACTACGTGAACTAGAAAGAGTTGTAATGCTAAAAGTAGTTGATCAAAAATGGATGGATCATATAGATGCAATGGATGAATTAAAAGACGGTATAGGACTTAGAGCTTATGGACAAAAAGATCCAGTAGTACAATACAGAATTGAAGGATTCGATATGTTTGATCAAATGGTTAATGATATAAAAACAGATGTAGTAAAAATTTTAGTACATTTAAAAGAAATACAAAAAGTAGAAAGAAAACAAACAGTAAAAATCACAGGAGAAGGATTAAAAAATTCTGAAGAACCAGCAAAACCAAATAAAACACAAACAAACGAACCAGTAAAAAACAACGGACCACAAGTAGGAAGAAACGATCCATGTCCATGTGGCAGTGGTAAGAAATATAAGAACTGTTGCGGAAAATAGCGATAAAATAAGGCTTTGCGAAGAATTGTAAGATTCAAAAAGAGGTAAAAAAGTACCAGTAGATACGATTTAGATACGATATTTTAGCACCAAAATCGTATCTTTTTTATTAATGTGGTATAATATATAGCAATTGGTGGTTGCACAAAGTGATAGCGATAGTTGGTAGAATACAAGAATAATTTATTATAAAATGTAGTGGAAGGAGGAATTA
Organism: Clostridia bacterium; assembly: GCA_045628105.1. GTDB lineage: Bacteria > Bacillota > Clostridia > TANB77 > CAG-508 > UMGS1781. The sequence continues at coordinate 10,101 of JAZQOX010000019.1, forward strand.
GTAATGAATTTAAATGAAAAAATAAGATTGTTGAGAGAAAATAAAAAGATATCTCAAGAAGTATTAGGTGAAAAAGTAGGGGTTTCAAGACAGGCAGTTACCAAATGGGAATTAGGAGAATCTGTTCCCGATATAAATAATTTAGTGGAATTAAGTAAAATATTTAATATATCATTAGATAAATTATTGAAAAATGATAATTGTGTTACTGAACTTATTAAAGAAGAAAATATAGTTAAATTTAATGAATACATTGAATTTCTTATTGAAGCTAAAAAGAATACTTATGCTGGCGATGGAAAAGTAAATGATATATCAATGAGACCATGTTCAAAAGATTTAGAATATGTAAGAGATGACTATAAGTATATTGATACATATTTAGGTGGTGAAAACTTTATTGGTGAAGAGGCAGTATTTTATTTGGATAAACCAATTTGGGGCATGAATTATTATGGAAAAGAATATGAAAAGTTTTCTGTTGATTTTTTAAGAAAAGCAATGCTGACAGTAACGAAAGAAAATCCCTATAGAGGACAACCAATATTTAAAGATGGAGATTATACTTATATTTGTGAAGTTAATGGGGATTTTGAGCATTTTAACGGAACTGAAAAGATTTATTTTGAAGAAAAAATTGTTTTTGAATGTATTTTTAATGGTGGAATTATAAAATAAAAAAATATTTATTTTTAGATACTTTTAATAAATAAATATAAATAATAGATACAATTTTAGATACGTTTTGAAAATTTACCAATCGTACCAAAACGAAGTTTGAGGTTACTTTGACGAGCCAAGACGAACTTTATAGCGAGTTTGACGACCAAAAATGAACCAAATCGAATCTTTCCAAACACCATGTGGCAGTGGTAAAAAATATAAGAACTGTTGCGGAAAATAAGGAAAAAAGATCTATTAGATAAATAAAAAAATTAGGAACAAGTATTTAATATTTGTTCCTTTTATTGTATAATGTTAAAGTTAAATATAAAATTGAAAGGATGAAATAATTATGAATAAAATTAAAAAAATTTTTTATGAGCAAAATTTAACATGGCCTAAAGTAATTATATTTTCAATTATCTGTGGAGTTATTACAGGGTTAATACCACTAATAAAAATTTTTAATAACACATCAATTCACAACATTGCAGTTTGTTTTGAAATGTGGGTTATACTAGCAATGTTTATTATTTTAAATTCAAAAAAACCTCTTGAAGCAGGATTAAAGACATTTGTATTCTTTTTAATAAGCCAACCAATATGCTATCTTGTTCAGGTACCATTTTACAGAGATGGATTTGAAATTTTTATGTATTATACATATTGGGCAAAACTTACTATTTTAACATTCCCAGGAGCAATAATTGCATGGTATACCAAAAAAGAAAATTGGATAAGTGTAGCAATTTTGTCAGTAGCACTTTTTTTATTGAATTTTGAATTATACGAACATTTTAATACAATGGTAAAAAATTTCCCATATCAAATATTAGCTGTGATATTTATAATATTTGAAATACTATTATTTATAAAAATGATTTTTAATGATAAAAAGAAAAGATTAGCATTGTATATCATTACTTTGGTATTATTAGCATTTGTTGTTTGGTATACAGTTCACTCAAATGAAGCAAGCAAAAATATAGATTATTTTGCAGTTTACATTTTAGAAAAAGATAACGAGTATTCAATTGTTGAAAAAGATGAAAATGTTAATGTGGAATTAGATAATGATGTATTAAGAGTTAAAACAAAAGAGTGTGGAGAATATATAATTAAAATAAAAGATAAGAATAATAATATAATTTCTTTTTCTTTTACAGTAACAGATTATGATACCAATTTAGATATTTTAGATAATATGAATTAAAATTTATGGAGGATTGCAAAGAAGAAAAATGATTTATCCAAAGTTTATTAAGAAGGGTAGCAAAATAGGTGTTCCAGCCCCATCTGCTGGAGCATGGGATACAAGAAAAGCAAACAAAATGAATAATGCAAAAAAGAATTTAGAAAATTTAGGATATAAACTTGAATTATCTAAAAATATTTTAACATGTAATAAAGGAAGAAGTGCAACAGCAGAAGAAAGAGGAAATGAAATTAATCAAATGTTAAAAGACAAAGAGATTGATTTTATTTTATGCGCATGTGGAGGAGATTTTTTAGTAGAAATGCTTCCATATGTGAAATTTGAGTTGATAAGGGAAAATCCAAAATTTGTTGCCGGATTTTCAGATCCAACAGGATTACTATTTCCTATTACAACTAAATATGATATTGCAACAATATATGGTCAGAATTTTTCAAGTTTTGGAATGGAAAAACTACACAAGAGTCAACAAGACTTTTTAGAAATTGCAAAAGGAAATTTAAAAATACAGGAAAGTTATGAATTATATGAAGAGGGATATCAAGAGGAAGAAACAGGACTAGAAACATATAAGTTAACAAAAAAAGTATACTGGAACACATTAGATGGTAAATCTGCACATATAACAGGTAGAATAATAGGTGGATGCTTAGATGTAATTTCAGAACTTGCAGGAACAAAATATGATGGAACAAGTATGTTTGTTGAAAAATACAAAGATGATGGAATTATATGGTACTTTGACAATTGCGAATTATCAAAAGAAGAAACAATTAGAACACTATGGAAGCTTGGTGAATTAGGATATTTTAAATATACAAAAGGAATAATATTTGGAAGATTTGGAACAGAAGCCACTAACTATAACTATAACGTAAAAACATGTCTCGAAGACAGCGTTATAAGTAAACTAAAAGTTCCAATAATATATGATGCAGACATAACACACAAAGAACCATGTATGACAATAATCAATGGAGCAATAGCAGAAATAAATGTAAAACAAGGAAAAGGAACAATCACATTTCCCAATTGGGGACGTATTTAAATTGGGAAAAAAATCACAATTTGGGACAGGTTTACAAAATACATGTAGGGGCAGCCGCTTTCGGCTGCCCATTTTTGTTATAAATATTGTATAACCATTAAAAATGTTGTATAATTTCAAATAGATTTTAAATATAAGGAGAGTACACATGCTTGAATTAGAAGAAAATAAACGTAAATTAATAGAAATGCAGGATAAATTAAATAGCATATGCGAGGCATTAAATATAGAAAAACTAAAAAACGAAGTAAAATCTTTAGAAGAACAAACAACAAAAGAAGGCTTTTGGGAAGATATGCAGAATTCTAGTACAATTTTAACAAAAATAAAAAGAACAAAAAATAAAATTGAACAGATAAAAAACTTGCAATCAGATCTTGAAAACATAATAAGCTTAAATGATTTATTATTAATGGAAGAAGATGAAGAACTTGGAAAAGAAGTTCTAAAAAACACTGTTAAAATGGAGCAAGAAATTGAAAAGATAAAATTAGAAACATTACTTTCAGGAAAATACGATAAAAATAATGCAATACTAACTTTGCATCCAGGGGCAGGAGGAACAGAATCACAAGACTGGGCTGAAATGCTTTATAGAATGTATTCTAAATGGGCATCAAGTAACGAATTTGAACTTCAAGAATTAGATTATCTTGAAGGAGATGAAGCAGGGATAAAAAGTGTAACATTTTTAGTAAAAGGAGAAGACGCTTATGGATATCTAAAGGGAGAAATGGGTGTTCATAGACTTGTTAGAATATCGGCTTTTGATGCAAGAGGAAGAAGACACACATCATTTGCTTCATTAGAAGTTTTACCAGAAATAACTGACGACATAAAATTGGATATAAACCCAGATGATATAAAAATGGATGTTTATAGGGCATCAGGAGCAGGAGGACAAAAGGTTAATAAAACATCATCTGCAGTAAGACTAACACATATACCAACAGGAATTGTTACAGCTTGCCAAACAGAGAGGTCACAAACACAAAACAGAGAATATGCAATGACAATGTTAAAATCTAAATTACTAGAGTTAAAAGAAAAAGAACAAAAAGATAAAATAGAAGATTTAAAAGGAGTTCAAAGGGAAATTGCATGGGGAAGCCAGATACGCTCATATGTATTTTGCCCATATACACTTGTAAAAGATCATAGAACAAACTATGAAGTTGGAAATGTGGAAGCGGTAATGAATGGTGATTTAAATGGATTCATACAAGCATATTTACAATTTATTGTAAAATAAGGAAAAATATACATTGAAATTTGACAATTTTATGTAAAGGATGTATAATAGAAGTAAGTTCCTCCGTTAAGGAGGACAAATTATGAAAGGAGTTTGCTCTAATATGCAAACCAAAATCATCACCCGGCGGCTCATAGCCGCCATCCTCGGGATCCTCGTGATCCTGAGCTCCGCAGTCGTATTTACTACGACTGCATACGCAGACACTTCGACCATCACAGGTGAAACCTTCGTTAGGACTCCTGACGGACAGGTTTACCCCAAGTGGACTTTTGGCAAAAGAGTACAGTACGGTACCTGCTACTGCAGCAAGAATGTCCAGTACGTACAGGAACAGCGTTCCTGTTATTCCGAACCGATTTGGTTCGAGGATGACCGAAACGTTGACGTTTCGGTAAGGGCCTACAAAGGACCCAAGGATGCCATCCCATATACGGAATTCCGGATCATCTTCATAGATGAAGAGGAAAAATTCCTCGGGTGGACCTGTGCAGTACGTGCAACAAAGGGAAAGGTAAATATCGAAACCCTGACCTTCAACGGCAACAAAAAGGCAGCGAAGGGATTTATAATTTCGCTGACTCTCTGCTCCCGGGCCGAAAATGCCGAAGAGGCATTCAAGACTATTACCGGAACCAAGACTGGGAACGACCTGATTCCCGATGAGGGAGAATGGCTGTTCGCCAAAAAGACTGATGTGAGCTCCAGTTTCTTCGAAAGGGCCTACTCGGTAAGAATCAATGGAATCAATGGAATCAACAATATTGATTTCGTTGAGACGAATGAACCCATTGGGGAGTACCAGTGGGTGGCATTTACGGACAATGTCACAATCTACTTCCTGGCGGCGGACAGGATCCCTGCAATAACCGACCAGGATAAGGCACTTTACGACAAGCTCGTAAGTGCGTTTCCGGAGATGAAACTTCCGGGTTTCCCCGGAAAGGACGAGGTCATTGTAAATAAGGTGATCCTGGTAAGCCAGGGGAAAACCTATATTGCTGAAAACCTCAGCCTTCCCCTTGAGATCGAAAGACTGGATCTGTCTGCCTAAGATTCCCCCCGCTCTCTATTGAGAGTGGGGGATTCTTTTTTATAAAAAAATTAAAAACTATTCACAAATATACAGAAAATATTGTATAATAATATAAATTACGTCAAGTAACGATATAATGTTTAAATTTAAACGTTATTGGTATTTTAAAAAAAGAAGAAGGATGCACAATGAAAATTGTAGTACAAAAATTTGGAGGAAGTTCTGTAGCAGACACAGAAAAATTATTTAATGTCTGCAAACATATTACAAAAGAAAAAAAGAATGGAAACGAAGTAGTTGTAGTAGTTTCTGCACAAGGAAAAACTACAGATCAATTAATTGAACAAGAAAAAGAAATTACAGATAATGCAGATAAGAGAGAACATGATGTTCTAGCAACAGTAGGGGAACAAATTACAATTGCAAAACTTACAATGTGTTTACAAAAATTAGGTTATGATGCAAAATCATTATTAGCATGGCAAATACCAATAATTACAGATTCAAACTTTGGAGATGCGAACATTATTCAAGTGAAGAACGAAAAAATACTAGAAGAGTTAAAACTAGGAAAAATAGTAGTAGTTGCAGGATTTCAAGGAATTGATAAAAATAATAATATTACAACACTTGGAAGAGGTGGATCTGATACAACAGCTATTGCACTTGCAGATGCATTAAAAGCAGAAAAGTGCGAAATTTTTACAGATGTAGATGGAGTGTATGATAAAGACCCAAACAAATATCCAGATGCAATTAAATACGAAAAGATTTCATATAATAAAATGATAGAAATGGCAAATAATGGAGCAAAGGTATTACATAACAAATGTGTTAAATTAGCTAAAGAAAAAAGCGTAAAAATAATTGTAAAATCAACATTTGTAGAACAAAGTGATGGGACAATAGTAGAAAATTAATATACTAAATAAAAGATGAGGTAAGAAATGGAAAAGAAAAAAATATCTATATGGAGAATATTGGTATATTTTGGAATATACAGTATTTTAGGTTTTATAATAGAAACTCTTTTTGCACTTATACTTTATGGAGTAGTAGAAAGTAGAAAAAGCTATCTTTATGGACCCTTTTCAGGAGTATATGGAGCAGGAGCAGTTGTTTTAATACTTACATTAAGATATTTTAATAAAAACCATGGAACATTATTCCTAGGCGGATGCTTAATGGGAGCTATAACAGAGTATGCAATTAACCTTATAGGTGAAGTTGTTTATAAAGCCAGATGGTGGGATTATTCTGATAAATTTTTAAATATTAATGGAAGAATATGTTTACAGTATACCTTATTTTGGGGTGTACTTAGTGTAATTATGATTAGAGCTATAAATCCACAAGTGGACAGGCTTATTGATTACATTAAATCTAAAATTAGTATAAAAAAATTAAAAGTATTTGTTACAATATGTACAATTTTAATGATAATAAATATTTATGCTTCATCTGTTGCCACTAATTTATTTCTTATGAGAAAAATTGTTGAATACAATTTAGATGTTGAAAATAAAAAAGAAATAGTTAATGACTATATCAAAATATATGGTGATCCCAGAAAGGCAAGATTTATTTATAAATTTTGGGGAGATAAGAAGATGATTTCAACTTATCCAAATGTAACGATAGAACAAAGGGATGGAACAGTTATTTATGTACATGATTTAGTACCTAATGTAAAACCATATATATACAAATTTAATGAAAAATAGGCTAAAAACATAAAAAAATATTGACAAGCTTAAAAAATTACTATATAATATTACAAGTTATGGAGAATCCCAAATGAAAGCAAATCGAGGGGAGGGAATATAAATGGCAGAAATTAAAGTTAATAATGGAAATATAGAAGACGCACTAAAAAGATTTAAAAGACAATGTGTAAGAAATGGAGTATTACAAGAGGTTAGAAAAAGAGAACATTATGAAAAACCTAGTGTTAAAAGAAAGAAAAAATCAGAAGCAGCTAGAAAAAGAAAATTTTAAATACATAAAAAACAGAGGTTAAATTAATAATAACCTCTGTTTTTTGAATAATTAAGAAATAATTGGAAAAAGTAAATAAAAAGGAGGAATTTACTTATGCCATATAAAATAGATGAAATAAAAAAAGGAATAAAAACACATTTAATACAAACAAACAAATTTAAAACAAATTTGTTTTCAATATTTTTAACAGTACCACTAGAAAAAGAAAATGTTACAAAAAATGCTTTAATTCCAACAGTATTAAGAATGGGAACACAAAAATTTAAAAGTCAGGAAGAAATAAGCACAGAGCTTGAAAATATGTATGGAGCTACTTTTGACTGCGGTATAGAAAAAATGGGTGACAATCAAATACTAAAATTTTATGTAGAAACTTTAAATGATAATTTTTTACCTGAAAAAGAAGAACTATCAAAAAAAGCAATAGAACTTTTATTAGACATAGTATTTAACCCTTTAACAGAAAATGGAAAATTCAAAAAAGAATATGTGGATTCAGAAAAGAAAACAATAAAAAGATTAATAAATGGTAGAATAGATAATAAAGACAGCTATGCTTATACAAGATGCGTTGAAGAAATGTACAAAGACAAACCATACGGTATTTATAAGTATGGAACAATAGAGGATTTAGAAGAAATAAATGAATCAAATCTTTATAGCTATTACAAAGAATTAATAAACAATGCAAAAATTGATATATTTATATCAGGAGAATTTCAAGATTCAAAAATTGTAGAATTCATACAAAAAAATAGCAGCATAGAAGCACTTAAAGAAAGAGAAGACAAGCATATTCAAAATACAGAAGAAACGGAAAAGAAGGAAAAAGTAGAGGTTAAGAATATTCAAGAATCAAAAGATGTTACGCAAGGAAAATTAGTAATTGGTTTAGATATAGATTACAATAAACCAGATTCAAAATATGTCATGTGTTTATATAATGTAATACTTGGAGAAAGTGCAACATCAAAAATGTTTCAAAATGTTAGAGAAAAAGCAGGATTAGCATATACAGCAAGATCAAATTATGTAAGACAAAAAAACAATATTTTTATTAGAGCAGGAATTGAAATAAAGAATTTTGATAAAGCATTAAGCATAATAAAAGAACAATTAGAAGATATGAAAAATGGAGTATTCACAGACGAAGACATAGAAAATGCAAAAAAATATATGATAGCGGGAATAAAAACAGTAGCAGATGAACAAGATTCAGAAATAACATATTACATGGGACAAGAAATGTCAGGAAAATTAATAAGTTTTGAAGAATATACAGAAAAAATAAATGCTGTTACTAAAGAACAAATACAGGAAATAGGGCAGAATATTTATATAAATACAATTTATTTTTTAAGAGATTAATTTTTTAAAGGAGAGAAAACATGCAAATTATAGAAAATTCTAAAGTAAAAGAAAAACTATATATAGAAAAATTAGAAAATGGATTAACTGTAATGATTATGCCTAAAAAAAATATACAAAAAAAGTATATGATTTGGGCTACAAATTTTGGTTCTATTGATAATAAATTTATTGCACCTAATGATGAGAAAGAAACAAGTATTCCAGATGGAGTTGCACATTTCTTAGAACATAAAATGTTTGAACAATCAAATGGAACAAATAGTTTGGATACTTTAACAGCTTTGGGAGTAAATGCAAATGCATATACATCTACAGATCAAACATGTTTTTTATTTGAATGTACAGATAATTTTATGCCAGCAATGGACGAACTAATGGATTATGTACAAAACCCATATTTTACAGATAAAAATGTTGAGAAAGAAAAAGGTATAATTGGGCAAGAAATAAAAATGTATGATGACTATCCAGAATGGACGGTATATATGAATGCTATAAAAAACATGTACAAAAATAATCCAATAACAATAGATATAGCAGGTTCTATTGAATCAATAAGTAAAATAGATAAAGAGGTTTTATATAAATGTTATAATACTTTTTACAATCCATCAAATATGGTAATGTGTTTTGCAGGCGATTTTGAACCGGAAAAACTTATAGAAGAAGTAAAAAAGAGATTAAAACCTGTAGAAAAACATGGAGAAATTAAAAGAATATATCCAGAAGACCCAGAAGAAATAGTAAAAAAAGAAACTGTTGCAAAAATGGAAGTTAGTATGCCAATTTTTGTAATTGGAATAAAAGATACTATAGACACCCAAAATTGCAAATCAGATGTAATAGTAAAAAAACATATAGCAATCGAAATTCTTTTGAATATGTTAATTGGTAAAAGCTCAAAGTTATATAAAAAACTATATGAAGAGGAATTAATAACATCTGAACCATATTTAGAATATGAATTTTCAAAACAGTATGCACATATTGCAATAACAGGACAATCAAATAATCCAAAAGAGGTTTTAAAAAGATTACAAGAAGCAATAAAAACAATGAAGGAAAATGAAATAGATATTGAACATTTTAAAAGAGTAAAAAACATGATATCTGGAAACTATATAAAAGGCTCTGGTGACGTTGCAGGAATATGCA
>JAZQOX010000020.1:0-29939 GCA_045628105.1 Clostridia bacterium
AACAGCAAAAAAACAAATGAAAATATAAAGATAATATGTTTTTTAATATATATTATTTTGGGAATTTCTGAAATATGCCTAAAATGTTTAGGATAAAAGTTTAAGGAGATATAATGAAATTTAAAAAATTAAAAGAACAGAAAGGAATATTAGTATCTGATGCTTTTGTTGCAATTTTAATTATTCTTTTATTTGGAGGAATAATAACAGCAACTATTAAAAACATTGTACTAGAATCAGCCAAAATAAAAGTTGAAAGTAAAATGATTAATTTAGCAACTGAAGTATTAGAATATGCAGAGAAAATACCATATGATGATGTAAGCGAAGAAAGACTAATTTCTTATGTGAACAATAATTATTCAGATTATATAGATGCCGGAACAGAAATAAGCGAACTTTTAAATTCTTCTAAACTATACAAAATGGTAATAAATGTTGAAAAATATAAAGATCAAAAAGGCGATGAAGTTCAATATGATATTATTAAAATAATAACTTTAGATATTTCAACTAAGATACAAAATAAAGAGTATTCAACATCAGTAAGAATGGTAAAAAAAGCATCTGAAAGTGAAATAAAAGCTATTATGGAAAACAGCTAACTTAAACAAATGAAAGGAGATTATAGCTATGGCTACAGGAAGAAAGGGTCCAATTGGAATAGAATTAGTTAAAAGAGGTATTTTAACGCAAGCGGATATTGATAAGGCTTTAGAGTACCAAAGAAGAAATCCAAGTATGAAAATTTTGGAGATAATTAGTACATTAAACCTTTGCGATCAATATATGCTTTTACAGGTTTTAGGTGAGATCTTAAATGAAAAAGCAATAATGTTTTCTTTTGGTGATGTAAAAATTGATGTAAATAAATATATCTCATTAGATATGGCTCGAAAATATCAAGCAATACCATATGAGATAAATGGAGATAGAATTAAGGTTTGCTTTTCAGACAGTGCAAGTGATACATCAACAGAGGCTGTAAGACTTATATTACTTAACAAAGGTTTAGTAATGGAAAAATTTATTACACTAGAGAAAAATATAAGAGCAGTACTTACATCTCTAGAAGGAACAGATTTAGGTGAAATAGATACAGCAGAAGATACTACAACATTAGTAGATAGCATTATAAAAACTGGAATGAGAAAAAGAGCAAGTGATATCCATATTGAACCATTAGAAGATACAATTAGGGTAAGATATAGAATAGATGGTGAATTAATAAAGGCTACAGAAATAAAAAAAGAAAAACAACAACAGATAATAGGAAGATTAAAATCTATATCAAACATGTTCCAGGAAAGACAAGAATCACAGGATGGTAGAATTTTATTATATCCAGATTACAATATACGTGTATCTTCACAAAAAAATATTTTTGGAGAAAAATTTGTTTTAAGACTTTTAAAGAAAAATACAACAATTAGGGGATTAAAAGAATTAGGATTTACATTAAATGACGACGAAATAAGAAGAAAACTAAATAGAAGAAACAGTATTACCGTTATGGCAGCGCCAACTGGAGAGGGAAAAACAACTACCCTTTATAGTATTATAGATTATTTAAACAAACCCAATATTAATATTACAACAATTGAGGATCCAGTCGAAATTCGTATACCAGGATTAAACCAAATAGAAGTATCAGAAAAACTAAGATTTTCAGATTCATTAAGAACTGTTTTAAGACAGGATCCAGATATTGTTCTTGTGGGAGAAATAAGAGATAAAGAAACCGCAGAAATAGCTATGCAAGCTGGACAAACAGGACATTACGTTTTATCTACAATACATACAATAGATAGTGTTGAGGTTATAACAAGATTAAGAAAAATGGGAATTTCTGATTATGATATTTCAAGTACACTTGCAACAGCTATATCACAAAGACTAGTAAGAAGAATTTGTCCAAAATGTGCTACAAAAAGAACATTTACAGAGCAAGAAATAGAAATTATAAATAATAACTTAAAAAGATATGGAGAAAGCGTTGATTTAAAAGATAAATTTACATATGATCCTGTTGGGTGCGAACACTGTAATAATACAGGTTTCCTTGAAAGAATAGGAATCTTTGAAATATTAACAATTTCAGAGGAAATAAAAGAAGCTTTAATTAAAGGACAGTCAACTCTAGAAATAAGAAAAATTGCGTTAGAACAAGGGTATAGACCGTTAGCGGTTGATGGAATAAAAAAGGTTATACAAGGTATAACAACACTTGAAGAAATTAACAAAAAAGTAACTATATATTAATATTCAAATGAGGAGATAAAAATGATAAATATTACAAAAGTTTTTGAAAAAGCACTTAATGAAGGAGCTTCAGATATTCATTTAGTTTCAGGAAAGAAGCCACTAATAAGAATAAAAAGAACATTAACTGAAGTGGAAGAAGAAAATGTTTTAGAAGATAGTGATATGTTTGAAATTTATGATTTCTTTGTAAGTGGAAGTATTAATAAAGACGAAGAATTTCAAAAAACAAGAAAAATAGATTTTTCATATGAATTTAATAATACAAGACTTAGAGGTAATATTTCATCATCAGATGGAGTACCTGTTGCAACTCTGAGAATAATAAAGAATGAATTACCATCATTTAAAGATTTGGGAATACCAGATGTTGTAAGAAGAATGATGTATCAACCACAAGGGTTAATTTTAGTAACAGGGAAAACAAATTCAGGAAAATCAACAACTTTAAATGCTTTAATTAATGAAATTAATCAAAATGAAAACAAAAAAATTCTTTCATTAGAAAAACCAATAGAATATAAACATAAATCTGCAAAATCATTAATAGTGCAAAAGGAAATTGGAGAAGGAAAAGATGCTCTTACATATAGAGATGGTGTAAAAAATGCATTAAGAGAAGACTGTGATATTCTAGTTATTGGAGAGATTAGAGATAAAGAAACAATGGAAGCAGCAATAGATATGGCTGAATCAGGACACTTAGTATTAGGAACACTTCATACAAAATCATGTGCTGAAACAATAGATAGAATGATAAATTTTTATGAAATAAGAGATCAAACATCAGTAAAATTTTTAATATCATCATTAGTAAAACTTATTGTATCACAAAGATTAATTAAAGGAATAGGAGATAAATTAGTATTATTACCTGAAGTAATGGTTGTAGACAATGTGGTAGCAGGTTGTATAAGAAAAGAAAAATTTAGCGTTTCTGAGCTGGAAGATGCAATACAGAGTAGTCTAGGAAAAGGAAATGTTAGCTTAATAAATTCTTTAGCAACATTATATGTTGAAAACAAAATAACTTTAGAGCAAGCAAAGGCTCAAATTGAAGAAAAAAATATAGAGGTACTTAATAGAACAATAATGCAGATGAATATGCAAAGTAAAGGAAATACAATGATGTAATTTTTTTGAGATGGAGGGAAAAAAATGCCTACATACAGATATCGTGCCGCAATACAAGGTGGAAGTATTGTTGAAAATAAAGCAGAAGCACCATCAAAGATTGCTTTGATAAACAAACTAAAAAATAATAACATTGACCCTATTTCAATAACTGAAGTTAAAAGAAAAGTAGCAAAAAAGAAAAGAAATGTAGAATCTAATAACTCTGTTTTAAAGCAGGTTAGGGCAGAAGAAATAAAAAAGAAACTTAATAAAAAAGAAAGCTTTACAGATAAAATAAAGAATGAAATTAATAGAAATAGAAAGATAAGTAAAAGAGATATAGTAGTTTTTACTCAAAATTTGTACCTATTGAAAAAAGCAAACTTTAATAACATTCAGGCACTATCAACGGTTATTGATACAGTTGAAAACCCAAATTTAAAAGAAATAGTTGAAGATATATTGGTTGGTGTTGAGGCCGGAGAAAATATATATACAACAATGGAATATTATGAATCTGTATTTCCCCCAATATATATAAATATGATTAAGGTTGGTGAACTATCAGGAGCACTAACAAATTCACTAGAACAAGCTGTAAAATATTTAGAGGACACACAAGCATTAAATAAAAAGATAAAAGAAATATTAATCCCTAATATAGCACAATTTGCTGGATTAATGGTTTTAGCAATTTTGGGTACATTACTTGCAGTACCAATGATTCAAAATGTTTTTGATGGTTTTGGATCAAGTGCAACATTGCCACCTCTTACGCTTTGGTTCTCAAATTTCTTAAATAAAGCTACAAAAGTTTGGTATATTCCGGTTAGTATAATTGCGATAGCTGTTATAGCAATATTAAGCTATATAAGAACACCAAAGGGAAAATATAAATTTCACTTATTTAAATATAAAATGCCAGTTTTTGGAAAACTTATATATGCAATTGACTTTTCAAGACTTGTTCAATCAATAGTACTTAATTTAAGAAATGGACAAAGAATACAAGAAGCGTTAGAAACAAGTAGAAATATTTCAAACAACTTAGTTATGCTTTCTCTAATAGAATCAGCAATTAATAATATAATGATAGGACAAAGCTGGATAGAACCATTTGAAACATCAGGATTATCTACACCTATGATTACAGAAATGTTAAAAATAGGAATGCAAACAGATTTAACAGAAATGATGGAAAAATTAAATGATTATATGCAAATTGATATAGATAACATTATACAAAAAGTTGTAAAAGTATTACCACAGATTGTTGCAATTTTTGTAGGTGCTGTATTAATTTTCGTAGTTGTAGTTGTACTTGTACCATTAATCCAGGTATATATGGGTGGATGGATGCTAGAAGAATACACATAAAAAATAAACACTTTAAAATGTTTAAAATAGGACATTTTAAAGTGTTTTTTTGCATATTTAACTTGTATAAAATTTCTATATGTGATAAAATATATAAGTAAAATTATAGATATAGAAGGAAAAATATGTTAAAAGAAAATATAAAAAATTTTGATTTAGATGAATTAAAACAAATTATAGAAAATATGCGGAGAAAAAAAATATAGAGCAGAACAAATTTTTCAATGGATATTTAAAGAAAATGTTACAAGTTTTGATGACATGACTAATATACCAGAAAGCTTAAGGGAAAAACTAAAAGAAAAATTTGATTTACATGTATTTCAAATAATAAGAAAACAAGAATCAAAAGACGGAACAAAAAAATATTTATTTGATGTTTTAGATAATAATGCAATAGAATCAGTACTTATGGAATACAAATATGGAAAAACAATTTGTGTATCAACTCAAATTGGATGTAAAATGGGATGTAAGTTTTGTGCATCAACAGGTGTTAAATTTGCAAGAAGTTTGGAACCAGGAGAAATTGTAGAACAGCTTTTAGCGATTGAAAGAGATGAAAACGTTAAAATTTCAAATCTTGTTTTTATGGGAATAGGAGAACCATTAGATAATTACGATAATGTTATGAAAGCAATTAAATTGTTAAATCATCCTAAAGGAATAAATATGGGAGCAAGACATATAAGCATTTCAACAAGTGGACTAGTACCAAACATTTATAAATTGGCTGATGAAAATATACAATGCACGTTATCAATTTCTTTACATAGTGCATCTAACGAAAAAAGAAGCGAAATGATGCCAGTTAATAATGTATATAATATTCAAGAACTTATTAAAGCATGTAAATATTATATAGAAAAAACAAATAAAAGAATATCTTTTGAATATGCATTGGCAAAAGACAACAATGATAATTTAAAAGATGCGGAAGCATTAGTTAAACTACTAAAAGGAATGTTATGCCATGTAAATTTAATTCCAATTAATAAAATAGAAGATGGAAAATTTACAAAAAGTTCAAACGAAAATATTATTAAATTTAGAGATTATTTGAATAGTCACGGAATAGTTGCTACAATACGTAGGGAACTAGGCTCAGATATAGATGCAGCATGTGGCCAACTTAGAAAAAAAGAGGTGAATAAATGAAAATATATGCGAAAACTGATATAGGACTTGTTCGACAAATGAATCAAGATGCTTTCTATATTTCAGAGGAATCAGATAAATATAAAATTTGTATACTTGCTGATGGTATGGGAGGATATACAGGAGGAGAAGTAGCGAGCAGATTAGCATGTATAAGTAGTGCGGAATATATAAAGGAAAACTTCGACGAGGAAAGAGAATATACAAAAGAGGAACTAATGCAACTTGTTGCAAATGCAATGGCAAAGGCAAATTCAGATGTATATGAAAAGTCAAGAGAAGTTAAAGAATTGGAACAAATGGGTACTACGTTAGAAGTATGTTTAATATATAATAATAGAATATTTACAGGACATATTGGTGACAGTAGACTATATAGAATAAGACAAGATATAATGAGAAAAATTACAACTGACCATAGCTATGTACAAAAATTAGTCAAGGACGGAACAATAACAAAGGAAGAGGCAATAAATCATCCTAAAAAGAATATGTTAATGAAAGCATTAGGGTGTGAAGAAACAATAGAACCGGATATTACAGTTAAAAATTTGAACAGTGGAGATATAATTTTAATTTGTTCAGATGGACTAACAAATATGATAGCAGAACAAGAAATATTCAATATTGTAAAACAAAATACTGAAAACGCAGTAGAAATTTTAATTGAGAAGGCAAAAGAATTAGGCGGATTTGATAATATTACAGTTATTATTATAAAAAACTAAAGCTATTTTGAAAGGAATGGGATAATAAATGAATTTAGAAGGAAAATTACTTGGAAATAGATATGAAATCATAGAAAAAATTGGTAGCGGGGGAATGGCAACTGTATATAAAGCAAAATGCTTAGTGCTTAAAAGATTTGTTGCTGTAAAAGTTCTAAGAGAAGAATATACAACCGATGTAGAATTTATAAAAAGATTTAATACAGAAGCAGAATCTGCAGCAAGTTTGGTACATCCAAATATAGTTTCAGTATATGATGTTGGAAAAGATGGTAATTTATATTACATTGTAATGGAATTGGTTAAAGGAAAAACATTAAAAGAATTAATTGTTGAAGATGGAAGAATGGGATGGAAATGGTCAGTTCAAATTGCGAAGCAAATAGCTTCTGCATTAGAAACTGCACATAGAAACAATATAATACATAGAGATATAAAACCACACAATATTATAATTACAGAAGATGGAGTTGCAAAAGTAACAGATTTTGGAATAGCAAAGGCTGTTTCAAATTCTACAATTACAGCATTTGGAACAACACTTGGTTCAGTACATTATTTTTCACCAGAACATGCTAGAGGAGGATTTACAGATGCAAAATCTGATCTATATTCTTTAGGTGTTGTACTTTATGAAATGGTTACTGGAAGAGTTCCTTTTGATGCGGATACTCCTGTATCAGTTGCTTTAAAACATATGCAGGAAACACCTGTAGAACCAATTGTATTAAATTCAGCAATACCACAAAGTTTAAATGACTTAATCATGAAATCAATGCAAAAAGATCCAAGCCTTAGATATGAATCTGCAACAGAAATGATAAGAGATTTAGAAAAAATAGCAAAAAATCCAGAATTTATTGTAGAAAAGAGTGTTGAAGTAAATATGGGAGCTAAAAGGTATTCAAATGAAAAAACAGAAAAAGTTGAAACAAAAAAGAAATCAAAATTTGCAAAATTTAAAAATTACTTAAACGAACACAAGTTAGTTAAAGTTGCACTTATAGCATTATTATTCTTAATAATTTTTATTGCAACAATAGGAATAACTTTAGGTGTTTTAAGTAGTGGAAAACCAAAGGATGTTAGTTTGCCAGACTTTACAGGGAAAACTTTAGAAGAAGCAAAAGAGCTTGCAGGAAAATCAAAATTAAAAATAAATGTTCAAGATGAAAAATATGATGTAGAAATTGAAGAAGGAAAAATAATTTCTCAAGATCCAAAATATCAAAAAAACTCTAAAATAAAAGAGGGAAGAACAATAAATGTTACTATAAGTAAAGGACAAGAAATAGTTAAAGTTACAAAACTAATTGGTAAAACAAAAGATGAGGCGTTCAAAGAATTAAAAGAATTAGGATTAGAGGTTATTTTAGAGGAAGATTATAGTGATGATGTAGAAGCAGGAATCATAATTGAACAAAGTATAAAAGAAGGAGAAGAAATCCTTGCGGGAAGTAAAATTACTATAAAATCAAGTTTAGGAATAGAACAAGTTGAAGTTCCTAATTTACTAGGAAAAACAGAAGATGAAGCAAAAGAAGCAATAGCACAGGCTCAATTAAAATGGAAAAGAACTGACACAGTAAAAGATTCAAGCAAAGGTAAAGGCGTAGTTGAGCAAAGTATTTCTGCTAAGAGTATGGTTAATAAAGGTGAAGAAATAACTATTACAATAAATGAATATGTAGCAATGCAACATGGTGTCGCAAATATTAATATTAAAACTTTAACAGGATATATACCAAAATATGAAAAAATAACAGAAACATTTAAAGATCCAGAAACAGGTGAAGAAAAAACTGAAGAAAGAGAAGTTGCAATTGCAGCTGGAACAGTTAAATTAGTAGTAAAAGTTGATGATGTTCAAGTCGAATCAAAAGACGTAAATAAAGATGCAGAAAATATACAAGTTGAGTTTGATGGAGAAGGAACAGTTAGAATAGAAGTATTTATTGATGGTAGTAGAAAGAAACTTGTTGATATGAATTTGAACGAATCAACATCAATTAATATTCCTTAAAAGGTTAAATAGAATAGAGATATGCCCAATCACGTCGGAGTTATATATTGATTATTCTCAAGAAAAACATATATAACTCCTGCGTTGGGCTAATTTGATATATAGAATAAGTTGAGGAGAGAGTATGGGATTTTTTGATAAATTAAAATCAGGATTAGGTAAGACAAGAAATTCTTTAAATGAAAAAATTAATAGTGTTTTTAGTAGTTTTAGAAAAGTTGATGAAGAACTATTAGAAGAACTTGAAGAAATTTTGATAATGTCAGATATTGGTGTAGAAACAGCAACAGAAATAATATCAAAATTAAGAAGTAGAATAAAGTTAGAAAAACTACAAGATGAAAATGAAGTAAAAAATGCTTTAAAAGATGAGATGAGAAAGATTTTAGATAGTGTTCCAAATGGTTTAAAATTGGAAACAAAACCAGCCGTTATTTTAGTTGTTGGTGTTAATGGTGTTGGAAAGACTACATCAATTGGAAAAATTGCAAACAACCTAAAAAAGAATGGTAAAAAGGTTGTAGTTGCAGCAGCAGATACATTTAGAGCAGCTGCTGTAGAACAGCTTGAAATATGGGCAAATAGAGCGGATGTAGATATTGTAAAAAAAGAAGAAGGAATTGATCCTGCATCAGTTGTATTTGATGCAATAAAAATTGCAAAAGAAAAAAATGCAGATGTTTTAATTTGCGATACAGCAGGAAGATTACATACAAAAAAATATTTAATGGACGAGCTTTTAAAGATTGGAAGAGTTATAGAAAAAGAACTACCAGAAGCCTCACTGGAAACTTTAATGGTAATAGATGGAACAACCGGCCAAAATGCAATATTACAGGTAAAAGCATTTAAAGAAGTAGTTCCAATCAGTGGACTAGTACTTACAAAATTAGATGGTACAGCAAAAGGAGGAGTTGTACTAGGAATAGTAAATGAAAACTCTATTCCGGTTAAATTTATAGGAGTTGGAGAAAAAATAGATGATATGGAAGTATTTAATTCAGAAGATTTTGTAAATGCTATTTTTGAATAAAGCATAGAAAAGTATTTATCAAAAGGAGGAATAAATGAAACGAAAAATTAGAAAAAGAGTAATATTTGTAACAACATTTATTATCGCGTTCTTTATATATAGTTATATAACTATTAGAGGAAATTATTTAGAAACATTAGGTATAGGAGAACAATATGTTGAAATTTTTAAAACTAATTTAAGACAAAAAATTAATGTGTTTTTAATAAGTTTTATCTTGATTTATTTAACTACATATATAACAACATTTTATATAAAAAAAGGTTTAAAAAAATTTTTCGAAGAAGAAAAAAAAGAATGTCCTAAATTACCAAACAAATCAATAGCATTGGCTTTTGCAACGATAACAGCAACACTATGTTCATTTTTCTTAACAGAAAAAGCAATACTAGCATTTAATAGCACACTTTTTGTAGAAACAGAACCTATATTTAACTTAGACATAGGATACTATATTTTTAGAAAACCCTTTATTGAAGCAGTTCTATATATGAGTATTGCGATAATGGCAATATATTGCTTATATATAACAATATATTATGTTTTATGTTTTCATAAATTTTTTGAAGAAGGAATAAGTTTTGAAACATTAAGAAAAAACACTTTTATTAAACAAATTACATTTAACATATTTATAATAGTTCTTCTAATTGCAGCGCTTGCTGTAATAATGGTACAGGACATTGTTCTTGCAAAATTTACTACAACAAATAATGGAACAACACTGTATGGGGCAGGATTTATTGACGTCACAATAAAAAGATGGGGATATACAATTTTTGCATTATTCATTATTGTATGTGGAATAAGAGCGTTAAACAAGGCAAAAGATGGAGAATATAAAAAGGCATGTTATAGAATATTAGAAATTCCAGCATATTTAATCGTACTTTTTATAGTTATATTTATAACAGATATGGTTTATGTGAGACCAAATGAATTAGACAAACAAAAACAGTATATAAAAACAAACATAGAATTTACAAAAAAAGCATATGACATTAACATAGAAGAAATAGATATAGAAAATACAGGAACAGTAACAGCTGAAATGATAGATGCGAACTTGGACATAATTAACAATATTAATATATACAATAAACAAAGAGTACTATCTCATTTGGGAGAATATCAAACAAATCAAGGCTATTACACTTTTAATTCATCACAAATAGGCGTTTATAATTTTAATGGAAAAGAACAGCTAGTATATATTAGTCCTAGAGAAATAATTAGTAATGATACTAGAACATATAGAAATAAAACATATGAATATACACATGGTTATGGTGTAATTATTACTTCAGCATCAAACACATCCGAAAGTGGTACTTTAAAATATTTAAAGAGTGGATTTAATGAAGATGAAAGTAGTATAACAATAAAACAGCCAAGAATATATTTTGGATTACAAACAAACGATATAATTGCAGTAAACAAAAACGAAGAAACAGAATACGATTATCCATTAACAAGTACAACAAATACATATAATGTATATGATGGACAAGCGGGATTTAAATTAAAATTTTTAGATAGATTAGTACTTGGAATAAAAGAAGGAAATATACGTCTTGCATTTTCAAAGAACATTAATAAAGACAGCAATATAATAATAAAACGAAACATTATTTCAAGAGTAAAAAAAATAATGCCTTATTTAGAATATGATGAGAATCCTTATATGGTAATAACAGATGAGGGAAATTTAGTTTGGATTTTAGATGCATATACAACATCAGATAGTTATCCATATTCACAGCTTACAAATCTAGTACAAAGTAATGGTAAAGTTAAGAAAATAAATTATATTCGAAATTCAGTTAAAATAATAATAGATAGTTATAATGGTACAATGAAATTTTATATAACAGACAGAACAGATCCAATTGTAATGGCATATTGGAATATGTACCCAAGCCTATTTGAAAGTTTGGATGCTAAAATTCCAGAAAATATTGCAAAACATATAGTATATCCAGAATATTTATATAACATTCAATCAGATATATTGAAACAATATCATCAAATTCAACCAGAAGTATTATATAGATCAGATGATGTTTGGGATGTTGCAAAGGAAAATACAAGTAAGGTAACAACACTTGTAGGAACAGATATAAATCCATATTATATAAATGTAAAAACTGTAGATAGTAATAAGACAACACTAGCACTAGTATTACCGTATACAGTTTCAGAGAAACAAAATATTACATCATATTTAGTAGGAACATGCTCAAAAAATGGCAACAAAAAGCTAACATTATATAAATTTAATAAAGATGCAGTGATTCTTGGAACATTACAACTAGACACATTAGTTGAACAAGATGAAAAAATATCTGCAGAATTAAAAGCAATTGAAGCAACGGGCACTGCGATAGAAAAGAATATTATAGTAATTCCAGTTGAAAATACATTAGTGTATGTTGAACCTATTTATCAAGTATTGAAAAACGAAAATAAGACAGCACCAATTCTAAAGAAAGTAATTGTTGCATCAGGAAACAAAATAGCAATTGGAAATAATGTTACTGAAGCGATAAATAATTTATTGTCGCAAGAAGCTGTTAGCATAAAAATAGAAACAGATAATATTGAAGATTTAGTAGATGAAATAATAAAAGCAAATAACAACCTACTAGAATCAAATAAAAGCAATGATTGGAAGCTTATGGGACAAGATGTAGAAAAACTACAGACACTTATAACGCAACTTGAAAAACTAAAAAATGAAGAAAAAACAAAAAAAGTTGAAATATAAAAAGAATATAAAAGTAAAAAACATCCAAAATATATTTGGGTGTTTTTATGTTTGAAAAAAAGATAAATGAAAAGCTAGACAGAATAATAGAAAAAATAGAAAAAACAAATAAAATAGAAAATAGTTATATAATAGGAAGTAAAAAAGAAATCATAAAAAGAAATTTTATAGCAGGCATATCAAGAGGAGTAGGAATAGGAATAGGTATAACAATAATATCAGCAATAATAGTATACTTCTTAAGAAAACTCATAATGCTGAATATACCAATAATTGGAGATTACATTAAAGACATCGTAGAAATAGTTCAAAAACGTTCCAATTAGGGACAGTCCCCAATTGGAACAGAATTTTAGAAAAAAGCATTGACAAAAAGAATAAATATATATAAAATTAAAAAAAAGGGAGATGAGTTTATGGTAGAAATATCAACCTCAATTTTAAATGTAGATGAAGAAGAGGCCATGCAATCTTTTTATAATTTAGAAGTAGCTAAAACAGATTATTTTCATATTGATGTTATGGATGGTAAATTTGTTGAAAATGATACATCAGTTTTAATGTATGGATATGCAAGTAGTATTAAGCAAATGTCAAATATTCCGTTAGATGTACATCTAATGGTAAAAGATGTAAAGAACTACATAGATGAATACATAGCATTAAAACCTCATTTTATTACTATACATTATGAAGCTTTTAATGACAAGGAAGAATTAAAAGATACAATAGAATATATAAAGAAAAATGAAATTCAATGTGGATTATCAATAAAACCAAATACGAAACCAGAAGAAATTTATGAGTTTTTACCTTATATAAGTTTAATTTTGGTAATGACAGTTGAACCAGGAAAAGGAGGACAAAAATTATTACAGACAACTATAGAAAAAATAAAAAAAATAAAAGAATATATATACCAGAATAATTTAGAAGCATATATTGAGGCAGATGGAGGAATTAATCAGAATAATTCGAAAGAACTACAAGAAGCGGGTGTAGATATTATTGTTGCGGGTAGTAGTATAGTAAAGTCAAATAATTATAAAAAAGCAATAAAAGAATTAAAAGCATAAAAATGTCGCATTTAAATGCGACATTTTTTATTTTATTTAATTCTTTTTAAAAATTGTAATTAAAATATCTCCAAGTCCAGCAAGAATTATTAACCAAACAGCAATAGAACCTATATAAGGAATTTCCTTAACTAAGAAAAGAATTATTGCAACAATTAATAACTTTATATATGAATTTACTTTGAAATTTAGTTTATCCGCAATTTTGTTAATAAATAAAGGGATAGATAATCCTATTATTAAAAGATATGCTAAAACAAGCAATAAACCTAAAGTTAATCCTATTCCAGATAATAAAAGAATTAAGAATAAAGGAATTAAAGCTACCATTGAAAGAAGACCTATAAGTAAACTTTTTAATATATTACCAAAATTAAATGCAGGCAATGCTTCAAGTGTTTTTGAACCAAACTTCTTAAATAAGAAGACAATCACAAAAACATATACTAAAAATGATATTATAGAAATAGCGAATTGTTGAAAATCAAAATGACTTTTTTTGTAATCTACGAAATTTGAAGAAGAGATTTCTCCAATAACAGTTCCATCAGGAATATCAAGAGAAGAAGGAGTGGCATAATTTAAGTTACCATTTATTAATAATGAATTATCTACAGTACTATCTAATGTTATATTTTTAGCATTGATATATGTATTTCCAGCAATAGTTCCAGCTACATTAAGGTCTTCAGCATAATTTACATATAAATCACCACTACAAACAAAACTTGATTTAAAATTTAATTTATCTGTAACAGTAAGATGAACATTTCTAAATACAACACCATAAATATTTGAATTGGTTGAATTCAAGAAAAGATCTCTCTGAATTTTAGCTGAAGATTTCATATTAAATATATCTGAAAAAATGTATGCTGAATTGTCAACTTCTCCAGCAAAGTTAGTTGTAGTAGATTTTACAATTAAATTACCTCTTATAACAGCTCCAGGTTCAATGTTTAGTTCATTTGTAAATAAATATAAATCCCCTGCAATTTCAGAACCGGCTTCTAATGTAAATGATTGAGCAAATGCATAAACGTTCCCATTAATTTTTGAAGCGGAATTTATAGATTCAATAGAGTAAGTTCCATTTTCATCAATAGAATTACCATATGTTACATCAGAACCAATAACAACTTCACTTGAAAAAAGATAAAGATTTCCATTAATTATTCCGCCATTTGTTCTTGGATTTGTAGAAAACTTTGTAGCTACTGATGCAAAAACAGATCCATTGATAACATCAGTTAATGTATAAGAATCAGTTTGTGTAATATAAACGTCAGCATTGGTCACATTAAATGTTGGAGCAGGTGAAAGTAATGCAACGTCCTCTACAGCATAAACTGCTGTTGAAAATAAAAATATAGCAAAAACAAAAAATATAAGTAATTTTTTTAATTTCATTTTTAACCTCCTAAATTATTAAATATGGCAATATAATATAACGAATAATGCCATTTGTCAATAAAAAAAGATAAAGAAAAAGACGACCTAATGGCCGTCTTAAAATTGCTCCTACATGCAAATTTATTTTTTAGAAGAATCTTTTACAACATCTTTTAATGCTCCTAAAGAAGCTAAAGTATTAGTTGCTTCAAAAGGAATAAATACTTTGTTGGCATCTCCTTTTGCAATTTCTTGTAAAGCTTCTAAAGATTTAATTTGAACTAGTTTATCATCTGGGTTAGATTTCTTAATAGCATCATATACTAATTGAATTTCTTGAGCTTTGGCAACAGCAACTTCTCTAATAGCTTCAGCTTCACCGGCTGCACGTCTAATTTGAGATTCTTTATCTGCTTCAGCTTGTAATATGGCAGCAGCTTTTTGACCTTCTGCAATAGTTATAGCTGATTGCTTTTCACCTTCAGCTTGAAGAATAGCAGCTCTTTTATTTCTTTCTGCATTCATTTGTTTTTCCATTGCGTCACGAATGTCTGCAGGTGGATTAATATCTTTTATTTCAACACGATTTACTTTACAACCCCATTTATCAGTAGCTTCATCAAGAAGAACTCTTAATTGATTGTTAATTAAATCTCTTGAACTAAAAGTAGAATCTAATGTTAATTTACCAACTATATCACGAATTGTTGTGATTGCTAGGTATTCAATACCTCTTTTTAATGATTGAATTTCATATACTGCTTTTGCTGGATCTGTTATTTGATAGAATACAACAGTATCAATTGTAATTGTAACATTATCTTCTGTAATAACACCCTGTGGTGGAATATCCATTGTTTGTTCCTTTAAACTTACAACACTACGAATATGATCAACAAAAGGTATAATTATTGTAAGTCCTGCATCTGCGATTTTATGAAATCTACCTAATCTTTCGATAACGTAAACTTCAGCTTGTCTTACGATTTTAATTGATTTAAATGCTATAATTAAAACTATAACTAAAAATATAATTAAATATGGCATATAAACAACCTCCTTTTAAAATTTATTTTTTAAAATACTAATAACAAATTAATTTTTGGCAGATAAAACTTTAGGTTTGACAATAAGTTTTACACCGTCAATTTTCAAAACTTCAATTTCAGTATTTTTTTCAATATTTTCTTCAGCCTTAGCAGACCAAACTTCACCATTAACCTTAACCTGTCCGGTAGCAGTTAAAGGATTGATATCTATTGTAACAATACCAGTTTTGCCCTCTAAACTATATGCATTAGTTTTTACAGAATCATTTTTCTCAAATTTTTTCAAAAGAGGTCTTGTTAAAGGTATAAGTATACTTGAAGAAATAACAAAAACTGCAGTTTGAATAAAAAGATTATCAGTAATAAAACTTGTGCACATTGCAAGTAAAGCTCCAATACCTAACCAAAAGATTAAGAACCCAACGGTTGCAATTTCAATTATAAAGAAAATACCAGAAGCAATTAACCATAAATACCACATAAGAAAATCACCTCACTAACAAATATTATACTATATTTTTGAAAAAAAATAAATAGATTTTGCCAAAATTCACATAAAATAATACCGCTGAGTTTGGCTACGTTGTATATTAAATATTGTAGATGAAAAATATTGAAAAGAATGTAGAAAATATGATAAAATATTACAAAATTTAGGTTAAGGTGATTTTATGGCATGGACAAAAGAGCAGGAACAAGCAATATACAAAAAAGGGAATAATATTTTGGTTGCAGCAGCTGCAGGTAGTGGAAAAACTGCAGTATTGGTTGAGAGAATAATAAATAAAATAACAAATGAAAATATAGATGTAGATAAATTATTGGTAGTTACTTTTACAAATGCGGCAGCAACAGAGATGAGAGAACGTGTTTTAGATGCTATATACAAAAAGCTAGAAAGTGACCCAGATAATTTAAATTTACAAAAGCAAATAGTTTTACTAAATAAATCTCATATATCAACAATTCATGCATTTTGCTTAGAAGTTATAAAAAATAATTTTTATAGAACAACACTTTCTTCAAACTTCAGATTGGCAAGTACACCAGAAATAGAACTCCTTAGAATGGAAGCATTAGAGGAAGTTTTTGATAATTTATACGAAATAAATGATGAAAAATTTACAAAACTTGTTGGAACATACTGTGGATACAGGGATGATGACAAATTAAAAGAAATGATTTTGAAAATATATAAATATATTCAAAGTATGCCATATCCGGAAGAGTGGCTTTCTAAACAAGTTGAAAGATTTAATGTTACTTTAGAACAAGACTTTTCAAAAACAGTATGGGGAAAATTAATAATAGATGAAACAAAAGAAACAATTGAAAAATCAATAAATACATTAAATGCAATTGCAAGAAAATTAGAAGTTGAGAAAGATCTTATAAAATGGTATTCAATTATTAGAGATGATATAGAAATATTAGAAGAGTTAAAAAACAAACAATCATGGGACAGTTTATACTCAAAACTTCAAGAACTAAAATTTAAAACATGGACTCAAGATAGAAAATTAGTATCTGAACTAAAGGATACAGCAAAGCAGATAAGAGACAAAGTAAAAGAAGAAATAGATGAATTAAAAAAGAAAATATTCATATATGATTCAAAACAGGCAAACTCTGATATCTACGAAATGTACGAAATATTAAAAGGAATACAAGATATAGTTTTAAAGTTTTCAGAAAATTATAAAAATGCAAAAAAACAGAAGAATATAATAGACTTTAATGACATAGAACATTTTGCATTACAAATTCTTGTACAAAAAAATGAGAATGGAGAATATGTGCCAACAGAAGTTGCAAAAGAATATCAAAATATGTTTGAAGAAATAGCAATAGATGAATACCAAGATAGTAATGAAATTCAAGAGGAACTTTTAAAACAAGTTTCAAGAGGCAACAACATTTTTATGGTTGGAGATGTTAAACAGAGCATATATAAATTCAGACAAGCAAAACCAGAATTATTTTTGGAAAAATATGATACATATGAAGATAACAAAATACAACTATTTGCAAATTTCAGAAGCAGAAAAAATGTGCTAGATATAACAAATGTAATATTTGAAAATATTATGAGCAAAGACTTTGGAAGTATAGATTACAACGAAAAAGAGTTTTTAAATGTAGGTCAAGAATATGAAAAAACAGAAGAGAAAATCTTTGAAAAAGCAGAGCTACATATAATAGATGCTTCAGAAGAAAACGAAGATGAAGAACAAGAAGAAATTTTAGAAAATGCCGAAATTGAAGCAAAATTTGTAGCAAAAAGAATTAAAGAATTATTAAATGGTGGGTATAAAGTATTTGATAAAAAGCAAGGATACAGACCATTACAGTTTAAAGATATAGTAATTCTTCTTAGAAAAACGGCAAATGTTGCACCAATATACGAAAAGAAATTAACGGACCTAGAATACCCTGTATATAGCGATATTGGAACAAATTATTTTGAAAGCATAGAAATACAAGTTATAATGAATTTACTTAAAATAATAAGCAATCCAGATAATGACATAGCATTAGTAACAGTTCTAAGAAGCCCAATTGGAGGATTTACAGATAATGAGCTAATAGAAATACGTACAGAAAATAGAAGCTTAAGCTTTTATAATGCGATGCTTGCAAGTGAAAAGTTAAAAAGCAAAGTTGATGACTTTTTAAATATGATAGAAGACTTTAGAAATAAACAAGAATATTTAAAACTAAATGAGCTTATATGGTATATATATGAAAAAACCGGATATTACAACTATGTAAGTTTAACAAACAATGGAGAGCTAAAAACAGCCAATTTAAAAATGCTATTTGAAAAGGCAAAAGACTACGAACAGGGAAGCTTTAAGGGATTATACAACTTTATAAATTTTATAGATAAAATAAGTAAAACTACAACAGATATGGGTGCGCCAAAGCTAATAGGTGAAAATGAAAACGTAATTAGAATTATGAGCATACATAAAAGCAAAGGTCTAGAATTTCCAGTTGTATTCTTATGTGGAACAGGCAATCAGTTTAACATGCTAGATTTAAATGATAGTATATTAATACATTCAGACTTAGGATTTGGACCAAAGTATATAAATTATGAAAGAAGAATTGAGTACAATACTTTAGCAAAGGAAGCAATAAAATATCAAATAAGAAAAGAACTAAAAGAAGAAGAAATGAGACTACTATATGTTGCACTAACAAGAGCAAGAGAAAAATTAATCATTACAGGAATTGATAAGAATTTAAAGAAATCAATCCAAAAAAAGGAAGAATTACTACAAACAACCTCAAATAAAATAACAAAATCAGTATCAGAAGAAGCAAAATCTTATTTAGATTGGCTAGAACTTGTTAACTTAACAGATGAAAGAATAAGAGAACTAATAGATGTAACTGAACATGCAAAAAACGAAGGAATAGAAGAAAAAGAACAACAAGAAAAAGCGGAAATTAAATTAGAAAACAGAGAAATAAATAAAAAAATAGATCAAATATTAAGATGGGAATACAAACGTGAAATACTAACAAAAATAGAAGGAAAAAGCTCAGTAAGCAAGCTTTCTAAAAACCAAAATGAAGAGGAAATTACATTCAAAAAACCAAAATTTTTAGAGGAAAAGTTAGAGTTAACAAAGGCAGAAATAGGAACAACAGTCCATTTAATAATGCAAAAA
The DNA here is from genome assembly GCA_045628105.1 of Clostridia bacterium. GTDB lineage: Bacteria > Bacillota > Clostridia > TANB77 > CAG-508 > UMGS1781. The sequence goes on from JAZQOX010000020.1 coordinate 19,662, forward strand.
TTGGACTTTAAAGAAGCATATACAAAGGAAAAGATAAAGAGATTATTAGATGAGCTTGAACAAAAAGAAATAATAACAATAAAACAAAAAGAAGCAGTGCCAATTGATAAAATATATATGTACACTCAAAGCAAAATATTTAAAGAAGCATCAGAGGCAAAGCATACATATAAAGAGCAGCCATTTTATATAAACATACCGGTAGAAGAAATTGAAAACGGAATTTGGGGACACGCACCTTTTTCCAAAATTTCAGAAAAAGAAAACATACTGGTACAAGGAATAATAGACCTATACTACATAACCAAAGAAAATGAAATAGTACTAGTAGACTACAAAACAGACTGTGTACCAGAAAAAGACGAAAACTATCTAAAAGAAAAATATTCAAAACAGCTAGAACTATACAAAAGAGCAATAGAACAAGCATTTAAGAAAAAAATAACAAGAACATACATATATTCAACATATCTAAACAAAGAGATTTTAGTTTGAGAATTGATGTAGGGGTTGCCGCCATCGGCAACCCAATGCTTTTTTCTTTACCCCAAACATGTATACAAATTTAAAATTATATGATAAAATATCATGCATAATGAGGGAGAATAATGGTAGCAGAAGTTATAATAAATAGATTGGCAAAGGATTTAAATAGAATATTTGATTATATAATTCCAGAAAATTTGAAAGAGCAAGTACAAATTGGAAGTAGAGTTTTTGTACCTTTTGGAACAAAAAATTCTAGTACAGAAGCATTTGTTATTGGCATAAAAGAAAAATCTGAATTTGCAAACAAGGAAATAATAAAGGTTGAAGACAGGGTGATTACTAAGGAAAATGTTGAGCTTGCTAAAATAATGGCAAGAAGATACTTTTGCAACATTTCAGAATGTATAAAACTAATGTTGCCTCCAGGAGAAAAAACAACAAACTTAGAAAATAGAATAAAAGATAAAACAGCAAATTTTGTATATTTAAAAAAAGATATAGATGAGATTGAATTTGAAATAGAAGCTAAGAAAATTAAGAGCCCAAAACATATTAAAGTACTTAGATTTCTAGAAGAAAATGACGGAATATATATTGGAGATTTAGAAATTTTGCAAGAAGTATCAAGAGCTATTTTGAAAACATTAGAAAAGAATGGATATATAGAAATAGTAGAACAGAAAATAGAAAGAAACCCATTTAAAGATAGAGAGATAAAAAGAGATAAACCATTAAAATTAACAGAAGAACAACAAAATGCCTTTAATATTATAAGTAAAAGCAAATATGATGAATTTTTAATTTATGGTGTTACAGGATCAGGAAAAACTGAAGTGTATTTACAACTTATACAAAATGCATTAAATAATAACAAAAAGGCAATAGTTTTGGTTCCGGAAATTTCGCTAACTCCGCAAATGGTAGATAGATTTTCAAGCAGATTTGGAGATTGTATTTGTGTACTTCATAGTAAATTATCTACAGGAGAGAGAAATGATCAATGGAAAAATATAAAAGATGGAAAATGCAAAATTGTAATTGGAGCAAGGTCTGCAATATTTGCACCAATAGATAATTTAGGAATAATAATAATAGATGAAGAACATGATTCTTCATATAAATCAGATATGGCACCACGATTTAATGCAAAAGATATTGCAAAATACATAGCAAAACAAAATGATATACCATTAGTACTAGGAAGTGCAACTCCAGATATTGCAACATATTATAATTCGAAAAATATAATAAGATTAACCAAAAGAGCAAACGAATCTAATTTACCAGAAGTAGAAATTGTTGATTTAAGACAAGAACTAGCAAATGGAAACCATTCAATTATTAGTGATAAACTAAGGGAAGAAATAGAAAATAATTTAAATAATAAAAAACAGACAATTTTATTTTTAAATAGAAGAGGATTTTCGACATTTGTAATGTGCAGAGATTGTGGTTACACAATGAAATGTAAAAGATGTAACATAAGCCTTACATACCATAGCAAAGAAGATAAATTGAAATGTCATTACTGTGGATACGAAATGAACAATATTAAAGTGTGTCCAAGCTGTAAAAGCCAGAATATAAAGCACTTTGGAAGCGGAACCCAGAAATTGGAAGAACTTATCCACAAAATGTATCCACAGGCAAGTACCGTAAGAATGGATGTAGACACGGTTACAAAGAAAAATTCACATGAACAAATATTAAATAAATTTAAAAATGAGAATATAGATATATTAATTGGAACTCAGATGGTTGTTAAGGGACATCATTTTCCAAATGTTACGCTTGTAGGTGTTATAGCAGCTGATGGAAGTTTAAATATAGAAGATTATAGAGCTAATGAAAGAACTTTTGACATATTAGTACAAGTAGCAGGAAGAGCGGGAAGGGAAAAACTTCCTGGAAAAGTAATAATTCAAACATATTCACCAGAAAGCTTTTGTATACAATGTAGCAAAGAGCAAGATTATGATAAATTTTATCAAACAGAGATAGAATTAAGAAAACAATTGAAATATCCACCATTTTGCGATATAATTATGTTTGGAATTACATCTACAGACAAAATAGAAGTTCAAAAAGCTTCTGAAAAACTATATAAAATTTTAAAGCAATATGGACAAGCAGAAATGCAAATAATGCCTGCACTTCCAGCTCCAATTGATAGAATAAAATACAAATACAGATGGAGAATAATTACCAAGTGTAAACTAAATAATAAAATAATCAATATTGTTAATAAAACATTAGAAGAATATTATAAAAGTAAATACAATAAAACAAGAGTTATTGTAGATATTAATCCAAATAACATGACGTAAGGGTAGCCGCCCACGGCTACCCAATGCTATAAAATATAAGAATAAAAATGAATAATTACAAAATTTTTCGAATTTTAAAGGGGGAACACATATGGCAATTAGAACAATAAGAACAGAGGGCGATGAAATTCTAAAGAAAAAATCAAAAAAAGTTGAAGTAATTGATGAAAAAGTAAAAGAACTTATTAAAGACATGATAGATACAGTTCATAAATATAATGGAGTTGGACTAGCAGCAGTGCAAGTTGGAATATTAAAAGAAATTGTAGTAATACAAGAATCAGAAGATAGTCCAATTTATGTTTTAATAAATCCAGAAATAATTTCATCATCAGGGGTTCAAGTTGTAGAAGAAGGATGCCTAAGTTTTCCAAATAAATTTGCGAAAATAGAAAGACCAGAAAAAGTAAAAGTAAGAGCCTTAGATGAAAATGGTAAAAAGTTTGAATTAAAGGGAACAGGATTATTAGCACAGGCAATATGCCACGAGCTAGACCATCTAAAGGGAGAAGTATTTATAGATAAAATAATACCAGGAACATTAGAAATAATAAAACCTGAATAAACATAGAGAGGGGAAGAAGATGCTAAACATCATTTTTATGGGAACACCAGACTTTGCAAAAGAGTCTTTGGAACAATTATATAACGCAGGTCATAATATTATAGCAGTTGTAACAAACCCAGATAGACCAAGTGGAAGGGGAATGAAGCTTACAGCATCACCTGTAAAAGAATTTGCAGTTGAGAAAAGCATTCCAGTGCTACAACCAGAAAAAATTAGAGAAGTTAAAGAAACATTAGAACAATTAAATCCAGATCTATTTTGCGTTGTTGCATATGGTAAAATATTACCAAAAGACGTTTTAGACATTCCAAAAAAAGGATCAATAAATGTACATGGATCATTATTACCAAAATACAGAGGAGCCGCACCAATACAATGGGCTGTAATAAATGGAGATAAAACAACTGGAATTACAACAATGTATATGGATGAGGGAATGGATACAGGTGATATGATTTTAACTGAAGAAGTTGAGATTGGAGAAAATGAAACAACAGGAGAATTGTGGGAAAAACTTTCAAAAGTAGGCTCAAAACTTCTAGTAGAAACAGTAGAACAAATAGAAAATGGAACAGTTAAAAGAACAAAACAAGGACCAGATTTTACAATGGCACCAATGCTTAAAAAAGAAATGGCAAAAATTGATTGGGAGAATAAAACATCAAAAGATATTAAGAATTTAATAAGAGGATTAAATCCAATAATGGGAGCATATACAACATATAACGGTAAGAAAATAAAAATATGGAAAGCGGATTCATTAAGTATAGACGAGTTTATAGCAAAACACCCAGAATTTGATGAGTTTACAGATAGAATTTATAGTATGATGGGTGGAGCAGTTATATGTGCTGATATAAAATATGGATTATATGTTAAAGCAAAAGATAGCATTTTAATATTAGAAGAAGTACAGGCAGAAAATTCTAAACGTATGCCAGTACAAGACTTCTTAAGGGGAAATCAAATTCAAACAGGAGAAGTATTTGAATAGATGAATGAAAAATGTGTAAAAATAGTTGAAAAATTGCAGGAACAGAAAAAAACAATAGCATTTATGGAATCATGTACAGGAGGATTTTTAGCCAATAGAATTACAAATGTTTCGGGAGCATCCGAAGTTTTAAAAGTTAGTTTAGTAACATACTCAAATGAATTTAAAATTAAATTTGGAGTTGACAAAAATATTATAGAAAACTATACTGTATATAGTAAAGAAACGGCAATTGAAATGGCAAAAAAAGTATGTGAATTTGCAAAAAGTAATATAGGAGTTGGAATAACCGGAGAACTTGGAAATACGAGCAATAAAAATCCAAAGGTATATTATGCTATTTTTAATGTAGATGAAAATACATGCATTAATAAAGAACTTATAGTAGATGAAAAAATAAGAGAAAAAATGAAGGAAAAAGTTGCAAAAAAAGTTTTTGAGGATATTCTAGAAAACCTATAGAAAGGAAGCAAAAATGAGCTATATTAATAGAAAACTTGAAGAATTTAATAATTGGTTAAAAGGAAAAAAAGTTGCAATAATTGGACTTGGAGTTAGTAACTTACCACTTTTAGACTATATGAGAAAAGTTCAAGCAAATGTTACAGTATTTGATAATAAAACTGAAGAAAAAATAGATAAAAATATTTTGGAAGTTTTAAACAAAAATGGAATAGAAAAACACATTGGAGAGAACTATTTATCAGGCTTAAAAGGATTTGATATTATTTTTAAATCTCCATCATGCAGGCCCGACTTACCTGAAATATTAGCTGAAGTTGAAAGAGGAACAAGGTTAACATCTGAAATAGAGCTTGTAATGGAACTTGCACCATGTAAAATTATTGCAGTTACCGGAAGCGATGGAAAAACAACTACAACATCGTTAATATATGAAATATTAAAAAGAAAATATAAATGTTTTTTAGGTGGCAATATAGGTTTACCACTATTTACAAAAATTAAAGAAATGGAACCAGAAGATATAGTTGTATTAGAATTAAGTAGTTTTCAATTAATGACAATGAAAAAAAGTCCAGATATAGCAGTTATAACAAATGTAACGCCAAACCATTTAGATATTCATAAATCATATGATGAATACATAAAAGCAAAAATGAATATATTTGCAAACCAGAATGATAAAGATATTTTAGTTTTAAACTATGATAATGAAATTACAAAATCATTTATAAAGAAAACTAATAGCAAAGTAAGATTATTTAGTAGCAAAGAAAAACTAGATAATGGGCTGATTTTTGATGATGGAATTGTTAAGGATGTAGAAAATGGATTAAGAAGACACATTCTTAAATTAAAAGATACAAAACTTAGAGGAACACATAATGCAGAAAATATATGTGCAGCAATTGCAGCAACTAAGGAATTAGTTGATATGGAAACGCAAGTTGATGCAATAATAAATTTTACAGGAGTAAATCATAGATTAGAATTTGTTAGAGAAATAGAGGGAAGTAAATGGTATAATGATTCAATTGCATCAAGTCCAACAAGAACAATAGCTGGCCTAAATTCATTTGATGAAGATATTGTTTTAATAGCAGGTGGTTATGATAAACATTTAGACTATGAGCCAATAGCTGAACCAATACTTAAAAAAGTAAAAACATTAATATTAATGGGAGCAACAGCAAACAAAATAAATGATGTTGTTACAAAAAAACAAGAAGAGCTAAATATAAAAATACCAATATACAGAGTTAATTCATTAGAGGAAGCGGTAAAAAAAGCTAAAGAACTAGTAAAACCAGGACAAATACTTTTATTCTCACCAGCAAGTGCAAGCTTTGATATGTTTAAAAACTTCGAGGAGAGAGGAAACAAATTTAAAGAACTAGTAGAAAAAATATAGGGGGGTGTAAAAATGATAGTTGATTCGAAGGGAAATCTATTTGAAGATAGAAGGAAAAGAAAAACTGATAGAAGAGATTATGAAAATGAAAACAAAGAGAAAATACATCCAGATAGAAGAATAAAAGATAGAAGAAATCCAGAAAATAAGCAAAAATAAGAAAACGGAGATAAACTTAGTAGTTTATCTCCAAATATCTATAAAACATTAAAATCAATAAAAAATCTTGATTTTTAAACTAAAATATGCTAATATTTATAAGCAAAACAAAATAATGCCGATGTGGCGGAACTGGCAGACGCACATGACTCAAAATCATGCGGGAAACCATGTGGGTTCGAGTCCCACCATCGGCACCAAACTAAAAAGTTCACAGTAAAGCTGTGGACTTTTTAGTTTGCAGGAAGTAAAAGGTGGGACTCGAAAAGGAGGTTGTCAATAGGGACGGGGATTTTTGACACACAACATTTCTCATGTGTTATTAGTTGGGATAATTTCCTATTTTATTCATCGAAAAGATAATAAAAAGTAATTTTATATTGTATTTTACCTAAAAATAAAATATAATAATGCCATCCTTTTCAAAGGAAATCTTTAGGAAAGGAGGTGTTGGCATTATATGAACGGCTATATGCTTATATGGATTCTGCTTCAGAAAATTGAAAAATTGGAAGAAGAATTGAATACATATAAACAAAACAACAAAGATAAAAACTGATTTATCAGTTCAGGACAGTTTCCTACCTGTCCTGTTTTTACGCAAAAAAAGATATGTGATTCCTACTTCACATATCATGTGTTGCCATCATGAACGGCTATTCACTTAAGCTATTATTAGTATAGCATTATTTTTTATAAATGTCAACAATTTTAAAAAGAATTCAATTTACGAAAGAATCATATTATTTTCTTAATTTTAAAAAATTTTAGACATATCTGATGTCAATAGGGACGGTCTGGAGTGTGGAAAAAATTACCACACCCAGACCGTCCCTATTGACAGATTTGAAGAACTTATATAATAAGTAGTACATAAAATATAATAAAGGAGAAAAAATGGAAAAATTTGATTATTGCATTTATGTAAAAGTATTAAAAAGTTTTTATGCAAAATTAACTTTGTATAAAAATTGGAAAGGAAAATTTAGAAAAATGTTTTCATGTGATCCTGTTATCGGAGAAAATGGAGGAGAAAAAAGTATTGAAGGTGATAAAAAAACTCCATATGGAACATGGAAAATTGGAAGTGCGTATGGAACAAGTAATAATCCCAATATTTGCATACCATATATAAAAATAAATAAAGATATGTATTGGTGTTCAACAAGCACTAAAGGAAAAAAATATAATACTTTGATTTATAAAAGTTGCAATCCCTATGAAAACTATACACTAGATGAACATCTAATTGATTATCCAACTCAATATAAATATTTTTTAGATATAGGATTTAATAAAGAAAGAATACCATATGCTGGAAGTGCAATATTTTTACACTGTTGGAGTGGACCAAATATTCCAACAAGTGGTTGTATTGGAATTGCAGAAGAAAGTTTATTAAAAATTTTACAAACTATTAATAAAAATACAAGTGTTACGATTTATTAGACTTAATTCACAATAAAGATAATAACTACTGTTCATTTGGTTGACTGTTTTTTATCAAATTAAATGAAACAACATGTTTTGTAATAATAACCACTTTCTATTTAGTATTATACCGGCTTTTAGAGTAAAATCAATTATTTGACAAAAGAGGAAAAAGGATAGTATAATTATTATGTAAATACTTTTTAAAGAAAGGAGAAGCTAGAATATGCTTTTTCGGAAAACTTTAGATATCTCTGACCCCTGGGTTAGAGAAAAAACATGCAATCCTGCAATATGCTCAGAATGCGGGGGAAAATGCTGCAAAACATGTGGATGCAGTTATTTCCCGGAACAGCTCGAAATGAAAAAAGAAGAGTTAATGAAAATGAAAGGAATAACAATTTCCAGTATGACATTTAATAGGAATGCTATTAAATTGGAAAAGCCTCTTCTGTTTATTAGGGCATCAAATGTTGATGAAGGAATAATTTCACATTCGGATATTGGAAAGTGCAGTCATCTTACAGAGAACGGCTGTGAGCTCGAGTTTGAAAAACGTCCACTTGGAGGAGTGTTGACTGTTCCTTTTAAGGGACTTGGAGGTTGCTACGCGTTATATACAGATCAAGAATTTATCGAGAAGTGGCTCCCATATCAGGAGTTACTTCAGGAGATTCTGAACGAGCTAAAAAATGAAGAGTGATTAGCACTCTTCATTTTTTATAGAACACAAATTGACATAATATTAATAAAATGATATACTTTTAAAGTAGACCCTATATTTTTCACGAAAGGAAAAAAGCTATGGATTTCAAAAAACCAAGAGCGTATTCTAGAAAAGAATGTGCACGGATAGCATCAATTTACGCATCAACAGATGTAACCTACACAGCAAATGAAATTTCAATTACCAAAGGCTTAAGAAACGAGCGACAAGTGTACAGAATACTTAACAGAGCTGTAGTTGAAGGAATTGCAGATGATGATACTGTTAAGATGATGAAAAACAAGGCGGCATGGAATTCAAGAGGCAAGGGTGGAGCAAATGCTGAAAGAAGAACAATTAAGCATTATGACGCCCTTATTGAAAAAAGGAATAAGTATTTTATTCCCAAAGGTGAGATTCTTAAAATTGCCAGGAATTATGCTCAAAGCGATTTAAACAAAGAGGATTTTTGCAAATATGAAAAAATTGATGTCAAAACGTTTGACAGATCCTTAAAACGTGCAATAGTTTCAGTCTGGATATCTGAATACATGGTTAAGAAACTTAAACAAAAGTCTCTTAAAAGACACAATGACGATAGAACGAAAGCTTTCTGGAAGGAACTCGAAAGGCTCCGGAGTGAAAACAAAAATCTTAAGTAAGATTAAAAAAAGAAGATTGGATTTATCCAACCTTCTTTTTAATTTACCTCAACTAATATTACATCATCACCAATACATTTAATATTTTGCCAAGGAATAACTAAATCATTCGAAGAAAAAACATTAAAGAGCTTAGTACTACCTGGAACAATAATAGAGGTTATAATTCCTGTTTCAAGATTTGCTGTCACATCTTGAACAAAACCAAGCCTTTTACCATCAACAATATTTATAACTTCCTTATGCTTAAAATCCATACCTTTATTACCCATATACAAACACCTTCAAAAAATTATATTCTATATAAATAATAATAATGCATTTCTTCTAATATAAATGGTGAAAATAAGTAACCAAGGCTACAATATAGGAATGGATTTTATAAAAAAATATAATAAAAAGAAGGCGGAATAAAAAAATAAAAATATTTTTAAAAAAAGTGTTGACAAAAGGAATAAAAAGTTGTAATATAGAAAAGTACCGAGCAAATATGAAGACAAAATTATATAGTAAATATATAATTAGTAATATTTAAGGCATAGAATAATCACAGAAAAATTACTAATTTTTTTTGTGGTCAAAACCTTAAAAAAACTTCTAAAAAACTTTAAAAATATTTCAAAAAAGTATTGACAAAGTAAAAACAAAATGGTACAATAATGAACGTTCTCGGTTTTAAGAAAAAGAGAACAAAGTACATTGAAAAATAAACAATAAAATCCTTTAAATGAGTTTTAGAATGTTTAACCAACATTCGTACTAAACCAAGAAAATTTGGAGAAAACCAAGATAAAAAACAAACAGGAAGCACTATACAAGTTATGTGCACTAATAACGATATGTAAGATGTCGAAAGACATAGTATATATACAATTAATTAGAGAGTTTGATCCTGGCTCAGGATTAACGCTGGCGGCGCACATAAGACATGCAAGTCGAACGGACTTAATCGATTCTTTTAGATTCGAAGCGGTTAGTGGCGGACTGGTGAGTAACACGTAAGCAACCTGCCTATTAGAGGGGAATAACAACGAGAAATCGTTGCTAATACCGCATAAGCTAGTAGTAC
>JAZQOX010000021.1:0-58423 GCA_045628105.1 Clostridia bacterium
ACAAGTGAAGTTGCAGGATTTTCTGAAAGTATTATAAAAAAATATAATAAGACCAAAGAAATAAAAATAATAATTGTTCCACCTAAATGAATGCATAAAAATAGTATATTTGGAAAAAATTTAATTAATAGTTTAGGGGGAAAATATGGAATCAAACCAATTAAAAAATATGATTGTTTTGAAAAACTTACAATCAAATATTATTGATGAGGCATTTATAATTTTAAAAAATAACAAAAAAATAAAACTTAAAGAGAGAATTGAAAAGAAAGAAGATGGGGAAAGAGAGAAAGAAAAAAAAGAAGAATATATAGTAAAAGAAGCTGAAATGGTTATAAATAGTTTTATGTCTGGAATAGAAAGAGAAAAACAGATAAAAAATAACGCAATGAAACTATTAGAAAAAAAGTGTAAAAGATTAAAAATTGTTTCAATTATATTAGGTGTAATGCTGATATTAAACACTTTAGTAAATATGGCATAGGAATAAACCTCTAAAATTTTGAATATATTTTAAAAAATGTATTCGAAAGATTAGGGGTGTTTTTTATGGAAAAAATATTAAATTCTGATGAACGAATTCGAAGAGCAGAAGAAATATATGCAAGAAGAAAAATGTTATATGATAATAAAAAAAGTGCAACAGTAAATGTTGAAGGAAATCAGGAAAGATCACTTTCTAAAAAATTAATTATCCAATCAATAATATGCATAATGATATATGGGTGTTACTATGGAGTAAAAAACATGGCAAATTTTATTCCTGAAAATGTAATGTACAAAATATCAGATGTATTAGAGTATGATATTAATATTCAGGAGCTAGGAGATAAATTGAATTCATACATAAAACAAATTGATAATGAAAATGAAATAGAAGAAAGAAAAATAGAGAATAGTGAACAAGAAACCTTAGCAGCAACTGATATTGTGGGAGAGATTGAACTTGTGCAGGATACAGTTGAAAATGCATTAAAAGAAGATGAAAATCAAATTGAATCAATGGAAGAAGATACAACAGAACTCAGCCAGATGGAAATTGATGCTAAGTATATTTTAGAAAATTACAGTCTTATAAAGCCATTGGAAGGGGAAATAACTTCAAGATTTGGACCTAGAGAATCAAAGTATGCAAATGTATCAAAATACCATACTGGAATAGATATTGCAAGAGTTATTGGAACTGTTATTTGTTCAGCAATGGATGGAGATGTAGAGCTTGTTTCAGATGAGGGATATTATGGAAAACACTTAAAAATAACAAACGGAGAAGTATCAACGCTATATGCGCATTGTAGCAAAATATATGTTCAAGAAGGAGAACATATAATGAAAGGACAACAAATAGCGGAAGTTGGAGATACAGGAAATGTTACGGGGCCACATTTACATTTTGAAATCAGAAGAAATGATGTATATGTAGATCCAGACCTAATACTTAATTTTTAGGAGATGTAAATTTTGAAAATTAAAGTTAATATACAAATTTTTGCAATAATAGGTTTATTATTTTTAACAAAACAGATAAAAATATATGCTGTGATTATGCTTTTTACACTACTTCATGAAATTGCTCACATGTGCGTAGGATTAATTTTAAAATTCAAACCTGAATCACTGGAAATACAGCCATTTGGAATCTCAATTAATTTTAAAAGTTTTGAAAAAGATGAAACAAAAATAATAGGTGTTGCTATAGCAGGCCCGATAGTAAATTTTGTTTTATCTATAATATTTTTCTTATTGAATACAAAGAATTCAGACATTATTGCATGTGCAAATTTGTTATTAGGATTATTTAATTTAATACCAATTTATCCACTTGATGGAGGAAGAATTTTAAAAGCTATTTTAAAAAAACGTAAAAGCAAAGAAAATACAGATTTTATTGTAAATAAAGTCTCAAATACTTTAATTATTGTATTTACTTTTATTTCAAGTTTTCTTATTTTGTTTTATAAAAATCTAGGGCTATTATTAGCAATATCATATTTATGGATAATAGTAATTAGGGAACACAATAGATATTTAATAAAAAAGAGAGTATATACAATAATAAACAAAAATAACTAAAAAATATTGCAAAAAAATGAAATATGTAATATAGTAAAGGTGTACTAAAATACTATTTTTCATAAAGATAAAAGGAGTGAATCAAATGAAGAAACTAAAAAGTGAAAAAGGCATAACTTTAATAATGGTACTTATAGTTATAGTAGTTATTGCAATTTTAACGAGTGCAGCAGTTAGCCATATAGATATAGGAAAAGATATAAAAGATTATAACTATATGTGTGCAGATATAGAAATTTTGAAAAATAAAATAACAATGTATTATAATAACAACAATTGTTTACCAGTTAAAGGTTCAGCATTTAATGCAAAATCAATGTTAGAAGACCAAGCTTCAACTAAAGATAATGATAACTATTATGTGATAGATATGGGAAAAATAAGCAATGTTACATTAAACTATGGTGGTGGAGATATAAATAATAAAAATATTTATATTATTAACGAAAAAACACATAATGTTTACTATTTAAATGGTATAAAATATGATGGTACAGTATATTATAAAAAATTTAAATAAAAGAACGTTCCCTTGGGAACGTTTTTTTATTTAAAAAATAATGTTATAGAATAATGTAGTAAACATACAAAGTATTATCCCGCATATTGTTGGTAATACAAAACCCAGAAAAGTCCACTTCCAGCTTTTGGTTTCTTTTTTTATAGTAATAAGAGTGGTGCTACAAGGAAAATGAAGTAAACAAAAAATCATTGCATTTATTCCAGTTAGAATAGTCCAACCATTTTGAGTAAGTATTGTTGCAATTGAAGATATATCAGTAATATTTACTAAACTTCCACCAGCTATATAACTCATTAAAATAATAGGCAAAACAATTTCATTAGCAGGGAAACCAAGAATAAATGCTAACAGAATATAACCATCAAAACCAATTATCTTTGCAAATGGGTCTATAAAGGTTGCAATAGATGTTAAAATTGAGGTTCCTCCTAAATTTATATTAGCTAAAAGCCATATAATAAGACCGGTTGGAGCTGCAACGGCAATTGCTCTTCCAAGGACGAATAAAGTTCTATCAAATATTGAGCGTACTATAATTTTACCTAATTGTGGCTTTCTATATGGTGGAAGTTCCAAAACAAAAGAAGACGGTATTCCTTTTAAAAATGTTTTTGAAAGGAATTTAGAAACAAGTAGAGTCATGTAAATTCCAAATAATATTAGCAATAATACAAATACTGTTGAAGCAATAGATGAATATGGTTTTGCAAAAAAACTACCTATAAAGATTGTAGACATTGTTATTAAAAATGGAAAACGTCCATTACAAGGGACAAAATTATTAGTTAAAATTGCTATTAATCTCTCTCTAGGTGAATCTATAATTCTGCAGCCAATGATTCCTGCACTATTACAACCAAACCCCATACACATTGTTAAAGCTTGCTTTCCTGATGTACAACATTTTTTAAAACATTTATCTAAGTTAAATGCTATTCTGGGTAAATAGCCAAGATCTTCAAGAAATGTGAAAAGTGGAAAGAAAATTGCCATAGGTGGTAGCATAACAGAAACAACCCAGGACAGTGTTCTATATATACCATCAACTATAATACTTTTAAGCCAAAATGGGGAAGAAAAAAAGTCTAATAAAATAATAATTTTTTGTTCTAAAAATGCAAAAAAATTAGATAATAATCTTGATGGATAATTTGCACCAACAATTGTAATCCAAAAGATAACTCCTAAAAATAAAATCATAATAGGTATTCCGTATTTTTTAGAAGTTAATATTTGGTCAATTTTTTTATCGCGTAGACTGGAAGACGACGATTTAAAAGATGTAACTTTACTTGCGACAAATTCTGCTTTTTTTATTATATTTTGTACATTGTCAGATTCATCAACCTTATTTGGTGTACACTTAATTTTTCCTGAGGCAACGTCATCAATTTTTGAAAGTAGATATTTTAATGTTTGCTTCTTTCGCGCAATTGTACCTACAACAGGAACACCTAAAATTTTACTTAGTTTAGATAAATCTATGTAAATTCCTTTTAAATTTGCTTCATCAAGTAAATTGACACAAACAATGATATTACTCGTTAATTCCATTGTTTGATAAACTAAGTTTAAATTTCTTTCTAGGCAGGTAGCATCCACTACAACAACTGTAACATTAGGATTTTCAGAGCAAAGATAATTTTTTGCTATTTCTTCTTCTTGAGAATTTGAGTGTAATGAGTATGTTCCAGGCAAATCAACAAGAAAAAAAGTTTTTTTATTGTACTTGCAAATTCCTGCAGCATTAGAAACGGTTTTCCCGAGGCCAATTTCCAGTGTGTTGATGAAGACCGGTTAAACCATTAAAAACAGTACTTTTCCCAACATTTGGATTTCCTGTAATTGCAATGGTATAATTACAATTATTAATTTTTTCAAATAAGTTTTTTTCAATAAGTTTAGAACCCATAGAATTTTTGGTTAGTCCCATAAAAACCTCCATAAATGAAAATTTGTATAGTATATTTATTTTAAATGATAAATGTGAATAAATATTGACTTGAATAATTAAAATGTGATATTATTCGAATAATGGAATAATATCCTAAATTTTAGAAGAGGTGGAGAAAATGGACGAAGAAAGTTTTGAAATGAAGCCAAAAAAGAAAATTGGTTTCTTAATTGCGATTGCAATAATCGCAGTAGTTGCAATAATTGCAGCAGTAGCATTTTTATTTATTAATAACAAGCCAGAAAAAATTTTTGAAAGTAAAATCAAAAAAGCTTTTTCAATGGCAGAAAAGGAATTTGAAGATGTAAATTCTGAGAGAATAAGCTTAGAATTAACAGCTGATGTAGAATCTAATGATGCATCAATAATTATGGCAAGTACAATGATAAAAGCTGCAAAATTAAAATCAGTTACGGAAGTTGATATGAGTAAAAAAATATTCAATCAAAGTTTATCAGCATCTTATGATGGAACAAGTGTATTAGATGCAAGTGCATTAATACAAAATGAACAAATTTATTTATACTTAAACGAATTGTTTGGAAAATATATTGATTTAACAGAATATATTGATGACGAAATAGATTTAAGTCAATTATTTGCAGAAACAGACGTTAAAGCAAGCAAACAGCTATTAGAAGATATTGAAGATACTCTTGTAGATACAATTAAATCAAAAGATCTTGAACAAGAAAAAGATGAAGTAAATGGTAAAAAAGTTACAAAAACAACATGTACTCTATCAAATAAAGAAGTATTACAATTAGTTAAAGAAATTATAAAAGATTTACAAGATAACATAGAAGATAAAGATACTAAAGATATGTTAAAAGATACACTAGAAGAGATAGATTATGAATTAAAAAAGGGATATTTCAGTGAGAAAAATTATCTAGAAATTTCTTTCTATACAAAAGGAATAAAAAATGATCTTGTAAAATTTGAAATGAAAGTATATACCGAAGGAAAAGAAACCTTAAAATTTGAAGCTATTAAAGATGATAAAAAAACAACAATCCAAATTACAGCAGACGGTGTTTTAATGGCTGCAGTTGTAACAAAAGATAAAAAAGAAACAAATATTGATTTTTATATAAATCCATACGGACCAAAATTAAGTTCTGCAATAAAAATTGCAACAATGAATGTGATGGAAGAAAATAAAAATGAGGGTACAATTAAATTAAAAGTATATGCTGGGGATGTAATGTCTCAAGTAGATTCAGGCTATAAAAATACAAAACTTGATGTTACTTTAAATATTAAGTACAAAATTGAGTTGAATTGCAAAATAGAAAAGAAAGATGTATCAAAGAGTATTAAAATTGATGATATATCTGAAGAAGATTTAAATGAAATATTAGAAAATGCAAAGAAAAATCCATTATTAAATGGTATTATAAATTCAATGATTAACTCTGCAATATTGAATGACGCGAAAACAGCAGCGGAACAATATAAAGCAAATACAACGGATACACCAGAATTTATAAATATTAACGAAATAGACATGAATGGTGATTTAAATAGTATTATTGAAGATTTTAATAATAGATATGGTAGCGACTGGATGGACGAAACAGAAGAAAACTATCTAGATGACTACATTATGGACATCAGAGGATATTAAAAATAATATAATCGAATGAGGCGGATAAATGATCCGCCTCATATTTTAAAGGAGAAAAAATGAAATTATTTGATTCACATGCACATTACAATGATGAGAAATTTGATGATGATAGAGAAATTATTTTAAGTAACATATTTGAAGCAGATGTTAGTAAAATAGTAAATGATGGATACAGTATGGAAAGCTCTAAAAAAGCAATAGAAATAGCAAGCAAACATGAAAACATTTATGCAACTATTGGGGTTTCACCAAATGATATAGAAAACTTAGACAGCGATTATATAGAACAATTAGAAAAAATGGCACGTAATAATAAAGTTGTTGCAATTGGCGAAATTGGATTAGACTATTATTGGAATAAAGAAAATAAAGAAAAACAAAAAGAAGTTTTTATAAAACAAATAGAATTAGCAAATAAACTTAATTTACCAATAGTAATTCATACAAGAGAAGCGGTAATGGATACTATAGATATATTAAAGAATAAAATTGAATGTAAGAAAAAAGGTGTATTTCATTGCTGCCCACTAAATATAGAACTTGTTAAAGAAGCTTTAAAACTTGGATTTTATATATCTTTTGCTGGTCCAGTAACATTTAAAAGCTCTAAAAATGCAAATGAAGTTGTAAATTTTGTTCCACTTGATAGGATACTTATTGAAACAGATTCTCCATACTTAAGTCCAGAACCTGTTAGAGGAACAAGAAATGATTCACGAAATGTAAAATTTATTGCAGAAAAAATTGCAAATTTAAGAAATATTTCAATAGAAGAAGTTGCAAAAATAACATTCGAAAATACAAGCAGAATATTTTCAATTAATAACTAAAAATAAGTCGAAAAAGCAAATTAAAAAATTGTAAAACCCTTTTCTCCGTAAGAATATTTTAGTACAAGCAGCATATAATATAAAAAAGAGAACTAGAAAAATATTACAGAAATTTGACAAATCTTTCTAAAAATTGTATAATAAAAAAGGTGAGTCCAAGGGGGGATTTTATAATATATGATGAGTTATTTAAGATCTTCTAATGTGAAAAAAATAGTAATTATTGGAATAATATTTTTTGCTTTTACTTTAGGGATATCAGTACTTGCTGGAAATGTTAAACTTAATAATGTAAATATAAAGTTTTCAAATAAACATGAAATTACAATTATAACTTCAAAAACAAAAGTTGGAGATATATTAAAAGAAAATCATATAGAATTAGAAGAAGATGAAACTGTAATGCCTGCACTTGATGCGGAAATTACAAATACAAAAACAATAATAATATCAAAAAAAGGTGAAGAACCATCAAAAGCATCTGAAAGTGTTATTACAGAAATTGATAAAGAAAAATTATTAGAAGATTACACAAATCTTACAGAAAAAATAGAAACAGTTATTGAAGAAATACCATTTAACACAGTAACAAAAGACGTTTCTAATGGAGCAGCATCAACTAGAAATGCAATAATACAAAATGGTCAAAATGGTCAAAAAAGAGTAACATACAAAGTAACATATAAAGATAATATAGAATTAATAAGAGAAAAATTATCTCAAGAAATAATTAAAGAACCAGTTGATAAAATAGTTCAGGTTCAAACAAAATCTGTTATAACATCAAGAAACTTATATACAAGAACATCAGGAATTTCAGGACAAAGTGGAGTTTATAAAGTTACAGCATATTGTGCTTGTATGCAATGTTGTGGTAAAACAAATGGAATAACGGCATCAGGAACACATGCTACTGCAAATAGAACAATTGCAGCTCCAAGTACATTTAAATTTGGTACAAAAGTTGTAATTAATGGGATTACATATACTGTAGAGGACAGAGGTGGAGCAATCCAAGGAAATAGAATTGACGTATATATGAATTCACACCAAGAAGCATTACAATGGGGAGTAAGATATTTAGAAGTTGAAGTTTTAAATTAATAATACAGAACAAGAACATCTGAGGATGTTCTTATTTTGTATTAACATGTCGAATTTTGTCGAACGTTTTTTCTTGCATTTAGATTTGTTTTATGATATATAAGTTGTATAATTTTAAATTCAATTAATTTATTTCAAGACATTTCGTCTAAAATTTCCAGATTTTTTAGGAGGAAAAATGTTATCTATAATTAAAAGTATGGCTTTAAATGGACTAGAAGGATATCTAGTTGATGTACAGGTTGATGTTTCAAGTGGGTTACCATCATGGGAAGTAGTTCGGTTTGCCAGATACAAGTGTTAAAGAATCAAAGGAGAGAGTAAAAACTGCAATAAAGAATTCAGAAGTTGAATTTCAAAGCAAAAAGATTGTTGTTAATTTAGCTCCTGCAGACACAAAAAAGGAAGGCTCAAGTTTCGATTTACCAATTGCAATTGGAATATTATTTTCGATGGAGGAAATAAAGAAGCAAAATATAAAAAATACAATTTTTATTGGTGAATTGTCATTGGATGGTTCAATAAATAGAGTAAATGGAATACTTCCAATGTGTATTGAAGCAAAAAGATTTGGGATAAAACGAGCAATTGTTCCAGAAGAAAATGCAAAAGAGGCGGGAATTGTTACAGGAGTTGAAATATTACCGGCCAAAAGTTTAAGACAAGTAATAAATTTTTTAAATGATGAAGAAGATATAAAAAAAATAAATGTTGATACAAGTGAATTTTTTAGAGAAAATAGAAAGTATAATTTTGACTTTTCAGAGGTAAAGGGACAAGAAAATATAAAAAGGGCGTTAGAAATTGCTGCGGCAGGTGCACACAATTGCTTGTTAATAGGTAGCCCAGGATCGGGTAAAACTATGCTTGCTAGAAGAATACCAAGTATTTTGCCGGATTTAACATTTGAGGAAGCACTTGAAATTACAAAAATTCATAGTATTGCAGGAACATTAAAAAGTGATGTCCCATTAATTTCAACAAGACCTTTTAGGGCACCACATCACACCGTTTCGGCAGTATCACTGGTTGGTGGAGGCAGAATTCCTAAACCAGGAGAAATAAGTTTATCACATTATGGTGTACTATTTTTAGATGAACTTACAGAATTTCAAAAGCATACACTTGAAGTATTAAGAGGACCATTAGAAGACCGACAGGTAACAGTATCAAGAGTAAATGGAACTTTTACATATCCTGCTAATTTTATGTTTGCGGCAAGTATGAATCCATGTCCATGTGGGTATTATGGATCTAAAGAAAAAGAGTGTACATGTACTCCAACAATGATTACAAAATATATGAGTAAAATAAGTGGTCCATTATTAGATAGAATTGATATTTGTATAGAAGTTTGCCCTGTAAAATATGAAAAACTTGATTCAGAAGAAAAAATAGAAACATCAGAAGAAATAAAAAGAAGAGTAGATAAAGCGAGAAAAATTCAAATGGAGAGATACAATGAATGTAATATTTTATCAAATTCAGAATTAACTCCAAAATTAATTGAAAAGTATTGTAAATTAGATGAAAACGGAAAAAAGATTCTCGAAAATGCATTTAATAAATTGAAATTAAGTGCAAGGGCATATGGAAGAATTTTAAAAGTAGCTAGAACAATAGCAGATTTAGATGAAAGCGAAAAGATAGAGGTAAAACATATTGCAGAAGCAATACAATATAGATCTATAGATAGAAAATATTGGAGCAATTAATATGGAAATTAAGATAATAGATATGTATAATAAATTTTATCCTGAACAACTAAAAAAAATAAAAAATCCCCCTAAGAGGTTATATGTAATTGGGGATGAAACGATTTTAAACAACGATTGCTTATCAATAATAGGCTCAAGGAATTGTACAGAATATGGAGCAAATATTGCCAAAGTATTTGCCAAGAAAATAGCTGAAAAAGGTATAACAATTGTAAGCGGAATGGCATATGGAATAGATAGCCAAGCGCATTTAGGCGCCATAGAGGGAGGAGGAAAAACGATTGCGGTTTTAGGATCAGGGTTTAATCACATTTTTCCAGACAAAGAGATATTTAACAAAATTTTGGAGTATGGAGGAACAATTATTACAGAATATGATAACGATGTTGAAGTTTTTTCACAAGGTTTTAGGGATAGAAATAGAATAGTTGCGGGATTATCAATAGGTACTTTTGTAATAGAAGCGAAAGAAAAAAGTGGAACAGGAATTACAGCGAACTACGCCAAACAGTTTAAAAGAAATATTTTTTGCATTCCTCATAGAATAGAAGATGAGAGCGGAAAGGGAACAAATAGACTTTTAAAAAATGGAGCAATATTAGTTACTGAAATTGAAGACATATTAAAATATTATAATAACATAAAGCAAAATGCTAAAACAGAGAAAAAACTAGAAATAGAAATTCCAGAGGAGTATAAAAAAGTATATGAGGAAATAAAAATAAAAGATATAAATGCTGATGAAATTAGTAAGAAAATAAATATGAATATTGCACAAGTAAATGCAATTATAACAATGCTTGAATTAGAAGGCTATATTGAAAGTAGGCCTGGGAATTTTTACAGAAGAAGGGATTTTATTAATGTATGAAAGACATATAATAGGAAAAATAGGAGAAGAAAAAGCTAGCAACTACTTGATAAATAGTGGATATAGAATTTTAGAACGCAATTTTTCATGTAGACAAGGAGAAATTGATATTATAGCTTTTGATGGGAAATATACTGTCTTTTTTGAAATAAAAGCAAGAACAAATTTAGAGTATGGTTTGCCGTCGGAAGCGGTAAATAAAAGGAAAATGAAACACATGCTAAATGCAATAAAATATTATTTATATATTCATAAAATAGAAAATACAAATATTCGAATTGATGTCATTGAAGTATATGCATGTAATGATGAATATCGCATTAATCACCTAAAACAGGTGTTATAATTGACTTTTATAAAAAACAATGATAACATTATTAAAATAATATAAAAAATGGAGGACTTTTTATGAAGAATATTATTATAACAGGAAGTTCAAGGGGAATTGGAAAATGTTTGGTTGAAAATTTGGCTAGAGATGGATATAATGTTCTCTTAAATTACAACAAATCAGAAAAACAAGCCAAAAAAATACAAAATGATTTAAAAGAAGAAGGAATAATAATTGAAACATTTAAGGCAGATGTATCAAACAGAGCGGAAGTTAAAAAAATGATACAATATGCATTTGAAAAATGGGGAAAAATTGATGTTCTAATAAATAATGCAGGTATTGCAAAACTTCAAATGTTCCAAGATGTTAAGGAAGAGGATTGGAATGAAATAATAAATACAAACTTAAAATCTGCCTTTTATGCGACACAAGAGGTTTTGGAACATATGGTGCATGAAAAAAGTGGATGTATAATAAATATTTCATCAATGTGGGGACAATCTGGTGCATCTTGTGAATCAATATATTCAATATCAAAAGCAGGAATGGATGCAATGACAAAATCTTTAGCAAAAGAACTTGGACCTTCAAATATTAGAGTGAATTCAATTGCGCCAGGCGTAATTGATACAGAAATGAATAGTAAACTAGATGAGCATATAAAAGCAGAAATAAAAAATGATACACCACTTGGGAAAATTGGTAAACCACTAGATATATATAAATGTGCAAAGTGGTTAATAGAAGACGAATTTACCACAGGACAAATAATACCAGTAAACGGAGGATATGTAATATAATAAAAAAAGAACCTTTCTCATAAAGGTTCTTTTATATATAAATTTTATTCTTCAACTTTTCTTTTATAATTTCCACTAATAAGTTTTGGAATATAACGTAACATTTTATAAACCGCAATTCTAATTTTTTTACTCCAGATATAGCTTTTTCTTAATCTATTTGGTCTATCAATTCCATACCCATTATTACTTAAAACTAAATCAACGCATGGAGCAGCTAATTCAAAAACATAATTTTGAGAGGCATTATTATCCCACTCATTTTTCTCATTTCTAAAACAGAAATTGAAGGTTCCTTCTCCCATAAGTACTAATTCAGTTTGAAAGCCAAGTTCAGTTTTTTCCATTTGTAACTCAGATAAATTGTTCCAATTTTCACCAAAACCATAATGAATATATACTTTTTCTGAATTATCTTCGAAAAATTTCCCTGAGTATGATATTTTTACTGTTGAACCTTGTATTAATTTATCAGTATCGAAAAATATATTTTTAATTAACTCCATTTTTTTACCTCTTTAAAATGTTTATCTTTTGAACAGTTACATTATATTATTAAAAAAAATATAATGCAATACTTTTTTACAATTTTTTTAAAAATTTTGTATAAAAATATTATAAAAATTATGTAGAAATTTTACAAAACTTTTCCTATTATAAAGAACTCGTCAGAATCAGATACAACAATATCTTCAACATCTTTGTTTTCAGCCTTTAAAGTGAATTTGCCTTTCTTTAAAAAGAATCTTCTAATTAGTGTTTTATTATTTAGACAAAATAATCCAATATCCTTGTTCTTTAAAGGAGTATTAAACTCAATATAAACATATTCTCCTTTTTTTAATAAATCAGCCATAGAGTCGTCTGGAACTTTAAGAGCGATTGAAGCAGAAGGAAGAGATGATGGACAATCTACAAAAGAATTAATAGAATCTACTGCCAATATCTTATTATAGGAAATATGATTAGCTACACCATATTTTTCTTGTTCTTCGTTTAACTCTTTATCATATGTATACATTAGTTGTTGGTATGGAACATCCAAAGCTTTACAAATATTACGTAATGCTTTATGACTTGGATTTCTTTCCCCTTTTTCGATATGTGTTAAATGACCAATATTAATTCCAGTTAGTTCAGCAAGTTCTGTTTTGGTCATTCCTTTTTCTTTTCTAATTATTGCAATCATATCTCCAATCATAAAAATACCTCATTTCATTAAATAATCTTAAATTATTATACAAGACGAAAATAAATTTGTCTAGTAGTAAATAAAAAAAATATGGATTTTTATAAAAAAATATCATAAATGTATTGACTTGTCAAATTGGTTTATGATAATATACTTGCTAAATAGACAAGGAGGGAAC
Organism: Clostridia bacterium; assembly: GCA_045628105.1. Taxonomy (GTDB): domain Bacteria; phylum Bacillota; class Clostridia; order TANB77; family CAG-508; genus UMGS1781. The sequence goes on from JAZQOX010000021.1 coordinate 13,211, forward strand.
AGAATGTATATTAATAAAATAAAGAAAATTAGAAAAGAAAAGGGAATTACCTTAGAAGAACTTTCAAGAAGAAGTGGAATTTCAACAGGATATTTGTGCCATTTAGAAAATGGTACAAGAAGTAATCCATCAATAGATGTTATGGAAAAAATTGCGAAAACATTAAATAAAACTGTTTTTGAGGTTTTTTTTAACAAGTAAAATGTATACAAATATTACTTGTTAAAATTCAACAACTTATATTGTAAAAAAAAAGCTTTTATGATAATATTAAATATGAAATGTAATATTATGAGGGGTACTATATATGGATGAAGAAAAGAATGAATTAAAAGCTGAAATATTAGAAAACGTTGAAGAAGAAAAAAATGATATAAAATTAGAGGCAACAACAGAAATTCCAAAGATAAATAATGAAGATAATAAGGAAAATATAGAAAATCAAAAGAAAATAAGAAAGCATCATTCAAGAATAGGAATCATTTTTGTAATATTTATTTTGTTTCTAATTGCGATATTATCAACAATATTTGCTTTAATTAACTCAAACAACAATAAAATTTTGGGTGGAATTTATATAGAAAATGAAAGTGTCGCTGGCATGACTGATGAAGAGGCAAAGACATATATTACAGAAAAATACAGTAATTATTTAGAAAAAGATATAAAGCTAACAATAAATGGTGAGACATTTGACTTATCTCCAAAACAAATAGAAATTAATTACAATATAGAAGAGGCTGTAAAAGAAGCGTATTCTATTGGGAGAAACGGTGGCATATTTTATAACAATATAGAAATAGTAAAAACTTTTTTCAAAGAAAATAAAATTGAATTAAAATTTACACATAATGATGAATTATTAGAAAAAATACTTAAGGAATTTGAAACAAAAGTTCCAAATTCTATGATTGATAACACATATTATATTGAAAATGATAAATTGATAATAACTAGAGGAAATGCTGGTGTAAAAATAGATATTGAATATGCAAAACAGCAAATTTTGGAACATATAAAAAAACAAGAAGAGAAACCTATAGAAATAAGAATAGAATACAAAGAATGTCCAGAAATAGATATTGAAAAAATACATAAAGAAGTAAAATGTGAGCCTCAAAACGCTACTTTCAATAAGGAACCAATTGAAATTATTCCACATAAAGTAGGAATTGATTTTAATGTTGAAGAGGCAAAAAAAGTTTTAGAGAACAAAAAAGAAGAGTATGAAATTAAATTAAAAATTATCGAACCAGAAATTCATACTAATGAAATAGGAGAGGAAGCTTTTCCAGATTTATTATCTGTATTTTCAACAAAGTATGATGAGACAAATGTACCTCGTTCAAAAAATTTAAAACTTGCAATGAGTAAACTAGATGGTGTTGTAGTTATGCCGGGTGAAGTTTTTTCATATAATAAAACACTTGGAGAAAGAACTGCAAAAGATGGATATCAAATTGCAAACGGATTTGCAGGAGGAAAAGTAGTCCCAATGCTTGCAGGTGGTATTTGTCAAATTTCTTCTACACTTTATGATGCAGTTTTATATGCAAACCTTAATATTGTAGAAAGACACAACCACATGTTTCAGGCAACATATGTTGATCCGGGAAAAGACGCAACAGTTGTATATGGTTCACTTGATTTTAAATTTGAAAATACAAGAAGCTATCCAATAATGCTTAAAACAAAAATTGGAGGAGGACTTGCTGAAATAAAAGTTTTTGGAATTAAAGAAGAGATAGAATATGACGTAGAAATTGTAACAGAAGTTATAAGCTATACTCCATATAAAGTACAATATCAAAATGATTCTAGTATAGCAGAAGGGGTAGAAAAGGTTTCACAATATGGATTACAGGGATGTAAAAGCACAACTTATAGAATTTTAAGAAAAAATGGGCAACAAGTATCAAAGGAAACTTTATCAACAGATACATACAGTCCTTTAAATAAAATTGTAAGAAGAGGTGTGAAAAAATTAGAACCAATAGTAACACCACAAGAAACTCAAGAACAGAACGAAATAATAGTGAACGAAACAGTGGAAGAAAATTTAAACATATAAGTTAAAGAAAATTTTACAAAAATATTAGTAAAAAGGAAGTAAAGATGGAAGCAATAACATATGAATTAAAGCATATTTGTAAACAATCAGGAGCAAGAAGGGGAGTAATACATACTCCACATGGAGATATTCAAACACCTATATTTATGCCTGTTGGAACACAAGCAACTGTAAAATCAATGACACCAGAAGAATTAAAAGAAGAGGTTAAAGCCCAAATAATTCTATCAAACACATACCATTTATATTTAAGACCAGGAAGTAAATTAATTCGAGAAGCTGGTGGTTTACATGAATTTATGAGATGGGATAGGCCGATTCTGACAGATAGTGGCGGATTTCAAGTTTTTAGTCTGGGAGATTTGAGAAAAATAACAGAAGAGGGAGTTGAATTCAAATCTTATTTAGATGGAAGTAAACACTTTCTATCACCAGAAAAAGTAATGGAAATAGAGAATGACTTAGGCTCAGACATAATGATGGCTTTTGATGAGTGTGTACAATATCCTGCAGATTATGAATATACAAAACAATCAATGGAAAGAACTACAAGGTGGGCAGCAAGATGCAAAGAAGCACATAAAAATACTGAAAAACAGGGACTATTTGGAATAGTACAAGGAGGAACATATAAAGACTTAAGAGAGATTTCGGCAAAGGATTTAGTTGCGATGAATTTCCCTGGTTATGCAGTTGGAGGATTAAGTGTAGGAGAACCTAAAGAACTTATGTGTGAAGTTCTTGAATTTACAACAAAATTTTTACCAGAGGACAAACCAAGATATTTAATGGGTGTTGGAACACCAGATTATTTAATAGAAGCTGTTCTTAGAGGAATAGATATGTGTGATTGTGTATTGCCAACAAGAATTGCAAGAAATGGTACAGCATTAACATCACATGGAAAGGTAGTTGTAAGAAATGCAACGTATGAAAAGGACTGGGGAAAATTAGATGAAGAATGTGATTGCTATACTTGTAGAAATTATACAAGAGCATATATCAGACATCTAGTAAAAATGAATGAAATACTTGGTGTTAGATTACTTTCAATTCACAATTTAAGATTTTTAACACGTTTAATGGAGCAAGTAAGAGAAGCAATTGAAAACGACCGTTTATTAGACTTCAGAAAAGAATTTTACAAAAAATACGGGTATGAAATTGAAGATTAATATTGCAATTAGAAGAAAGGATTGTTTAATATGGATTTATTAAATGAAAATAAGGAACAAAAGAATAAAAAGTCAAGTGGACAAAAAACAGTATTAATGCTTTTAATTATTTTAATCATTTTAACAATTTTAACAATTGCTTTAATGATTGTTATTAATACGAAAACAAAAAATGGAAAAACAACTTTGATGATAAACAATATGGAGCAAAAAGTTGAAAAAAGTATGATTATTGAAGATAAATCAGGAGTGAAATATATTGCATTAAATTATCTTTGTGATATGGCAGGATATGCATATGAAAATAGTGATTATGAAACATTTGAACAAGATGCAACAAAATGTTATATCCAAAATGGAAAACAAATATATGCATTTGAGGGAAACTCAAAAATAATGTATAAGTATGATGAAGAAACAAAATTAGATTATCAATATTATATGTTAAGTAATTACATTTTAATGAATGATAATAAATTATATATTTCTATAAATGATATTATAACAGCATTAAATATAAGGTGTGAAATGTATTCAAAAAGTGGAATTTCAATTAAAACACCACAATTTCTTGTAAATGAATACAAAAGTAAATTGCCAGACTATAATATAACAGAAGACAACAATAATTTAAAAGCCTTGGCATATGGGTGGATTATAGCAAGCAAAAATGGACAATGGGGCGTGCTTGATGAAAGAGGAAATAGTATACTAAGCTTTAGATATGATAATATTTGGTTCAACGAATATGAACAGAATTATATTGTATCAAAGGATGGAGCATACGGAGTAATATCTGTAGATGGAAAAACAGAATATCCATTAGTTTATGATGAAATTCAAATATTAAACTATGAAAACCATTTATATAAGGCAAAAGTAAACAATAAGTATGGAATTTTAAATGCAAATGGAAATAAAGTTGGAGAAATAATATATGATGAAATAGGATTTCCAGAAAACGCCGGAAACAAAATTATATATACTCTAATAATTCCAGAAATTAGTGGTGAAGAAAATGATTTTCCAGAAACAATTGTTGTAAAAAGAAATGACAGATATGGATTAATAGATATAAAAACAGGAAAAGAAATTTTACCATGTGATCATTTGGAAAAGCTATATGCAAGAAATGATTTAGGAACAGTAACGTACCTAATTGAAGCAGAAAATCAAACATTAGATTTAAAAACTTATTTAGAAATAAGAAACTTAATTTAAAATTAAAATTGAACTTTCTATTATAGAAAGTTCAATTTTTTTGCTACATTTCTTGCTCACCAGGTAAAAAGTAATCGACAATACCATAAATAAGAGCACCAATTATTGCAGACATCCAAGAAATACTATATCCTGCAACAAAATATTGAGTAACATACAAAATTATAACAGATAAAATAAAACCAACAAAACCCTTACCAAATGGACTTGCTTGAATTCCTGTAAATTTTGCAACAAGGTAATCAATAATTGTTAAAACAATTGCTGCAATTGCTAAAGACCAAAAATTTGAAATTTGAAATCCTGGAGTAAAAAATGCAGTAATAGCCAAAACAACAGCAGCACTTATTAGTCTACCAATAATTTGCCATGCAGTGCCTGTAGTTGTTTCTACATGCGAATTATTATTTGCCATATTTCTAAAACCCTCCTATAAAATATATAAATTTGCTTTGATTTTTAGGTTTCATATATATTATTTTCAAAATTAAAATTAATATTCAAAAGAAATTTGTATAAATTGATAAAAATTGCAAAAATTAAAAAAGGTGAATTTATATGATAAATACTTTTATAAGAGTAACAATAATTTATTTACTTGTTCTTATTGTAATGAGATTAATGGGAAAACGCGAAATCAGTCAAATGCAACCATTCGAACTTGTAATTGCAATAATGATTGCAGACTTGGCATCAGTTCCAATGTCTGATACTGGAATACCAATAACAAATGGAATAATACCGATACTTGCATTATTATTATTTCAATTACTTATTTCAATTATTAATTTAAAAAGCATAAATTTAAGGAAAATAATTTGTGGTAAGCCACAAATACTTATATATAGAGGAAAAATAGATGAAAAAGCATTAAAAAAAGAAAAAATAACAGTCAATGAACTTCAAGAAAGATTGAGACAGAAAGATGTTTTTTCTCTAAGTGATGTTGAGTATGTAATACTTGAAACAAATGGAGAAATAAGCGTAATACAAAAACCAGAAAAAAGAAATACAATTCCTGAAGATTTTTCAATTACTCCGGAATATGAAGGTATACCATATGATTTGATTGTTGATGGAAAAATAATGTATGATAATCTTAAAAAAATAGAACAAAATGAGAAATGGCTAAATGAGCAAATTAGAAAATTTGGACTCAAAACAAATGAAGTACTAATTGCAACATATGATGGAAAATGTCAAATCTTTTGCCAAGAAAAGCAAAGAAAGTAGGTGTAAAATGAGAGATACAATTATTATTATTGTAATTATTGTATTAATAATTGTAGGCGATTATACTACAAAGCAGATATTATATAAAAATTCTGACAGCCTTGTTTCAAAATTTCAAGAATTAAAAGAAAAAACAATTGAAGAAAAAAATACTAATAATAGAAATGAAATAATACAATTAGTTAAAGAACTAGAAAGTGAATGGAATAAAAAAACAGTTATATGGTCAACAATTGTAATGCACCAGGAATTAGACAATGTAGAACAAGCACTAATAAAGGCAAAAGCTAATATTGAGAATGGAGAATTAGAAGTGGCAGTTCAAGAAATTGATACAGCAATTTTCTTTTTAGAGCATGTAAAAGATAGAGAAAAAATAAGTTTTAAAAATATATTTTAGGAAATATAAAAAAACATTTCATTTTTTTCTAATTTTATGATAGAATAGTATAAAAGTAATTTAGAAGGGAACAAATTATGGAAGAAATAGACAAACAAAATTTACCAAAACATATAGCAATAATTATGGATGGAAATAGAAGATGGGCAAAACAAAGAGGTCTTACAACTAAAGAAGGACACAAGGCAGGTGCAAAAAATCTTGAAAATATAGCAAAATTTTGTAATGAAATTGGGATAAAATATTTAACAGTGTATGCATTTTCAACAGAAAACTGGAAAAGAAGTAAAGAAGAAGTTTCAGGATTGATGCTAATTTTAAAAGCAAATATAGATTCAATGCTTAGAAAAAAAGATTTAGAAAATATTAAAATAAGAATTATTGGAGAAAAAGAAAATATTCCAAAGGATATTGAAGAAAGAATAAAGAAGTTAGAAAAGAAAACGGAAAATAATACCGGACTAGTGTTAAACATAGCATTTAATTATGGTGGAAGAGCTGAGTTCGTTCATGCAACTAAAAAAATAGCACAGATGGTAAAGAATGGTGAACTTGCAATAGAAAATATAAATGAGCAAACAATTGCTGAAAACATTTATACAGCAGGTCAACCAGATCCAGATTTAATGATAAGAACAAGCAGAGAACTTAGAACAAGTAATTTTTTGCCATGGCAACTTACATATTCAGAATTTTATTTTCCAGACAAACACTGGCCAGAATTTTCAGAAGAAGAATTACTTTTAGCAATAAAAGAATATCAACATAGAAACAGAAGATTTGGCGGAAGACCAGATGAGGTGAAAAAATAATGAATTTTAAAAGAATAATTTCAGGAGTTATATTGATTGCAATTTTAACAGTTTTGCTTTTATCAGGAAGCACTTTTGCAATAAATATAAGTACTTCAACATTGGCAATAATGGCAATTAATGAATATTTCAATAGCTTTAAAGAGAAAAGAAACTTAGAAAAAGTTATTGGAACACTATTTGCAATACCAATAGCATTTTTGAATATCCTACCAATAGAATTTTTTATAGTATTGTTACCAGTATTAATTGCAACGCTATTCCTTATTGTCATTGTAACCGAAATGAAAACTGATTTTAAGAACATTGCATTTGCTGGATTTGGAATAATATATATAATATTATTTATAATTTTTATTCCACTTACATATAAATTAAATAATGGAAAATATTTAATTTGGTATTTAGCAATTGCTGCATGGGGAACAGACACATTTGCATATTTTGCAGGAATAACATTGGGAAAACATAAATTTAGTAAAATTAGTCCAAAAAAATCTGTAGAAGGATGTATAGGCGGGGTAATTGGTGCATTGGCTATAACATTAATATATACACTTTATCTAAACAAGATGAACATATTAAATGTATCATATTTGACAATATCAGGAATTTCAATAGCTTTAAGCGTTTTAAGTGAAATCGGAGATTTAGCAGCATCAAGCATAAAACGCTATAATGATGTAAAAGATTTTAGTAATTTAATTCCAGGTCATGGTGGAATTCTAGATAGAATAGACAGTATATTATTTATTGCACCATTTGCATACTTTTTATTAATATTAATTTAAAATATGGGGGGTACATAAAAGATACCCCCTAAAACATTACACAGGAGATTATTATGATAGGATTTTTAAAAATAATTTTTTTATTGGGTTTTCTAATATTAATACATGAACTTGGGCATTTTTTGGTTGCTAAATTATTTAAAGTAAAAATTAAGCAATTTGCAATAGGATTTGGCCCTACAATTTTAAAAAAACAGGGAAAGGAAACATCTTATGAATTAAAAGCAATTCCATTAGGTGGATTTGTAAATATGTTGGGAGAGGACGAACCAGTAGATGATGACAGAGCATATAACAAAAAAAGTATTCCACAAAGAATGCTTATATTGCTAGCTGGTGGAATGGTAAACATTATTTTTGGTTTAATATTATGCACAATAATAGCATCTACAATACTAGGAATAAAAAATGGAATAAGATTTACAGGAGAATTTTTAGGAGCAACTTTTCAAGGAATTGGGAAACTTTTTATAGGTGAAGTGAAAAAAGATGAATTAGTGGGTGTAGTTGGAATATCAGACATGGTAGCTGAAACAAAAGGTGTAAGAGATTTCTTTTACATGATGTCAGTTATATCTGTTTCACTTGGTGTAACAAATTTATTACCATTTCCACCGTTAGATGGAGGAAAAATTTTGCTACTATTAATTGAGGCAATTAGAAGAAAACCATTAAAACAAAATATAGAAATTGGCATACAAATGTTAGGATTTTTTCTACTAATTGGACTATCAATTTTTGTAACATATAACGACATTCTAAGACTATTTTAAGATTTGACTTTTAATTTTAAATATGATAAATATAATATAAAAATACTTTTAGAACAAAAGAAGGAGCGGAATTTGAAATGAAAAAAAATCAAGGTATAACACTAATAATTTTAATAATAACAGTCATTATACTTCTAATATTAACAGCTTTAAGCATAGATATTGTAGTAAAAAACAGCTTATTTGATAATGCAAAAGATGTTGTACAGAATACAAATGATAAGGTTAAAATTGAAGAGGAAGATGTAAATGAGCTTTTAAAGCTATATAATGAGAGATAAGAAAAATGGTATAAATAGGAAAAATACTTGATTTTTAAGAAAATATATGGTAAAATAATAAGGCTGCAATTAAGTAGCCTTATTATTTTTGGCTACCGCAAACCTTACTCATACAAAAAGGCGGTATGGGTTATAAACCAAAAGGAGGTGGAAAATAATGAATAAATACGAAAGTGTTATCATTGTTAATCCAAATTTAGAGGAAGAAAGCGTTAAAAATTTAATAAAAAAATTCTCTGATTTAATTAACACTGACGGAAAAGTAGAATCTGTAGAAGAAATAGGAAAGAAAAAATTAGCTTATGAAATTAACAAAAACAAAGAAGGATACTATGTAGTATTCAAATTTGAAGCTAAATCTTCATTAATAGCAGAACTTGAAAGAAACTACAGAATAACAGACGAAGTTATTAAATTTATTGTTGTTAAAGAGGAGGAATAATATATGAATAAAGTTATTCTTATGGGACGTTTAACAAGAGATCCAGAAGTAAGATATACTACAAATTCAAATACTTTGGTTGCAAGTTTTTCATTAGCAGTAAATAGAAGATTTGCAAAACAAGGAGAAGAAAGACAAGCGGATTTCGTAAATGTCGTAGCTTGGAACAAAACAGGCGAGTTTTGTAGCAAGTGGTTTAAAAAAGGACAACAAGTTGGAGTTATAGGAAGACTTCAAACAAGAAATTGGGAAGATGACAATAAAGTAAAACATTATGTAACAGAGGTAGTTGCAGAAGAAGCATACTTTGCAGATAGCAAAAGAGAAGGCGAAGCTGCATCAGGAAGTTTTGAAAATACTTTTGGAAGTTCAGTTTCTGAAAGTTCAGAATTTTCAGTACAATCAGATGACGATTTACCATTCTAATCAAAAGGGGGGAAATATAAAATGGCAGAAAGAAAAGGAAATAACAAAAATAACAAGAAAAAAAGATTCAATTCAAATTCTGATGAAGAATTTAATCCAAAATTCAGAAAAATGAGAAAGAAAGTTTGTGCAATGTGTGCAAACAAGGAATTAGTTTTAGATTACAAAAACTATGACCAAATGAAAAAATATGTTAATGAAAAAGGTAAAATATTACCAAGAAGAGCAACAGGTGCTTGTGCAAAACATCAAAGAGAAATAACACAAGCTGTTAAAAGAGCAAGACATATTGCAATATTACCATATACACAAAACTAATTTGAAATAAAAACAAAACTGTAACCAACAGGTTGCAGTTTTTTTGTGGCAAAATTTGAAAAAAACATATATAAATGTTATTATATATATAGGTAAATAAATAAAAAAAGGAGCAAAAATATGGAAATAAGAGATAATATAACAATTAAAAATATAACTGATGAAGAAATTGACAATTTAACTACAACACAGTTATATAACATATTGTTTGTGCCTGCTATTATTGCCAAGGAAAATTTCGAAAAATTAAATGTTGATGAAAAAAATAAGATTCCAGTTGTGGTTATGGGAAGTAATGGTTTAGATACATTGTTACCTAAGATAGTAAAGCTAGTAGACGAATTACAAGATATTAATTATATTCCAAAAACTGTTATATTTAGCGGTGGAATAGCAGAAATGTATAAACAAGCAAAAATGAAAAAAAACATAGAAAAACTTGAGGAATTTAAAAATAAAAGAAGAGATTGGGCTAATGCATTTAAAGAAGTAAAGCAATTTGGAATACAAAGTATTGAAGAATATTTTGCTCCAGTTTCAGTACAGAATCTTTCAGAAAGTGATATATTAGAATACATTTTTAGAGAAATAGGAGCACCATTTTATACAAATAAACAAAGAGAAGAAATAAAAATTGTAATTGAGAATCAATCAAGCCATACACCAGGAAATGTACTAAACTCAAAAGCCAAAATTGATGAACAAGAAATAGATAATTTAAAAAAGGATGAATGTGTTTTAATAACACGTTGGATGCATATGACTAGGGCAATCTTCACTGCTTTAAATCAAGATGCAACAAACAATAAATTTTCAAAGATATATGCAATACCATGCATGGATGATGTAATGACAATTTGTGATTTTAAAGGAACAAAAAATGATGAAGATTTTAGAAAAGAAGCGATAGAAGAAATAAAAAGAATGAGAAAATATCCTGATGTAGCTGAAATAATTTATTTTGAGGGAGAAGAAAAAAAGACATTAGCTGATTTAATGAAAATGACAGAAATTAGAGAAGGTGGACCTGCTTCAAGAGAAAGGGAACTAGCCGAACAAGGAAGATAATATTGAAAAAAGAACTAAATTTTATTTAGTTCTTTTTTCACGCCTTTAAATTTTTAGAATATACTATCACTAGATAAGTTTGTAGGAGGCAGAATTGTGAAAGAAGTACTAAAGATTGAAAACATTTCAAAGATTTATCAAGCTAAGAATGGTGAGATAGAGGCATTAAAAAATATAAATTTTACAGTAAATCGAGGTGAATTTGTAAGTATAATTGGGCCTAGCGGATGTGGAAAATCAACACTATTATCAATAATTGCAGGACTAGAAGAAAAAAATAACGGAAGCATCTACATAGATGGCTCAAAAGTTCAGGGAATCTCTCCTAAAATAGGATATATGCTACAAAAAGATAGTTTACTAGAATGGAGAAACATATATAAAAATGTTCTATTTGGGTTAGAAATCAGAAAAATAAACACAGAAGAAAACAGAAAATATGTGGAAGAACTTTTGAAAAAATACCATCTATATGAATTTAAAGACAAATATCCATCTCAATTATCAGGAGGAATGCGCCAAAGAGTTGCATTAATAAGAACTCTGGCAATAAAACCTAAAATACTGTTGTTAGATGAAGCATTTTCAGCATTAGATTATCAAACAAGATTAATGGTAACAAAAGATATATACGAAATAATAAAAAATGAAAATGTAACAACACTTATGGTCACACACGATATTTCAGAAGCAATAAGTATGTCAGATAGAATCGTAGTATTAACATCAAGACCGGCTACGGTTAATAAAATTCATAATATAGAATTTGAAATTGAAAATAAAAACCCTCTAAGTGTTAGAGAAAGTCCTAAATTCAGCAAATACTTTGATAGCATTTGGAAGGAGTTAGGTGTAAATGCATAAAGAAAACATCTCGAAAGATAGAAAAAAGTACTTAAGATCAATAGCATTAAAAAAAACAGCAATAATTCTAACTCAAATAACAATTGTAATTGCATTTATTGCTATTTGGGAAATATGCGCAAATAGAGGAATAATAGATAGTTTTATAACGAGCAAACCTAGCAGAATAATAAAAACTTTTATGAACTTATCAAAAAATGGATTATTAAAACATCTTGGTGTAACCTGTGAAGAAACATTAGCAGGCTTTGGCCTGGGAGTTATAATGGGAATATTTATAGCTATTATTTTATGGTGGTCTAACTTTTTAAGTAAAGTTGCGGAACCATTTTTAGTTGTTTTAAATAGCCTTCCTAAAGTTGCATTACGGCCCAATTATAATTATCTGGGTAGGGGCAGGAAAAGGTGCTATAATCACCATGGGAATTGCCATATCACTTATTGTTACAATAATGGAAATATTAAATGGATTTATAGATACAGACAAAGAAAAAATTAAAATGGCAAAAACATTTAACTGTAGTAAATTACAACTTTTAACTAAGATAATAATACCGGCTAATATTTCAACATTCATAAATTCACTAAAAATAAATATAGGATTATCTTTAGTAGGTGTAATAACAGGAGAATTTTTAGTTTCAAAAGCAGGATTACGGATATTTAATAGTTTATGGAGGTCAAGTTTTTCAGCTAGATTTAGTAATGACAGGAGTTATAATCTTGGCCATAGTAGCAACAGTGCTGTATGGTACAGTAGTTTTACTTGAAAAGTTGTTACTCAGAACACATAAATTCGGATAACTAGGAGGAAGTAAATTGAAAAAAATTATTATAGCAGTAATAATTTTTGCTGCGATAGTAGGCATAATAGCATCAGTTATTGTAAGTACCAAAAAAAACAATAGCGCAAACGAAAATGAAATGACTGTTGTAAGACTAAATGAAGTTACAAGATCGGTATTTTATTCACCACAATATGTGGCAATAAAATTAGACTATTTTAAAGAAAAGGGAATAGATATAGAACTTACAACAGGTCAAGGAGCAGATAAAGTTATGACAGCTGTTCTATCAGGACAAAGCGATATAGGATTTGCAGGACCAGAAGCATCAATATATATATATAATCAAGGAAAAGAAGATTATTCGGTTGTTTTTGCACAACTTACAAAAAGAGATGGCTCTTTTTTAGTTAGCAAAGAAAAAACAGATAATTTTAAATGGAGTGATTTAAAAGGAAAAACAATAATACCAGGAAGAAAAGGTGGAGTTCCGTATATGACATTTGAGTACGTGCTTAAACAAAAAGGAATAGATCCCAAAAAAGATGCTAACTTAGACGATAGCATATCATTTGACTTGATGGCTGGAGCTTTTGCAGGAGGAAATGCGGAATATGTAACTTTATTTGAACCTACAGCATCAATGACAGAAAAACAAGGTGCAGGATATATTGTAGCATCAATAGGAGAAGAAGCGGGAGAAATACCATATACAGCATATTTTGCAAGCAAAAGTTATATAGAATCACATGAAGAATTAATACAAAATTTCACAGATGCAATATATAAAGGACAACAATGGGCAAAAACTCATACAGCAAGAGAAATAGCAGAATTAATACAAGAATTTTTCCCAGATACAGATATAGAAATGTTAGAAAGTGCAATACAAAGGTACAAAGAAATAGATGCATGGAGTGAAACACCGGTACTTACAGAAGAATCATTTAATAAATTACAAGAAGTAATGGAAGAAGCAGGAGAACTAGAAAAAAGAGCAGACTATAGCAAAGTAGTAAACAATAAATATGCCGAAAAATCAATAGAAAACAATTAAAAATATCAAATTTCCCAATTGGGGACGTATTTAAATTGTGATTTTTTTCGCAATTTAAATACGTCCCCAATTGGGATAAAATCTGCGTAACCTAGAAGATGGAATGGTTTAATGAAATTTTTAAATTTACAAACATGGCCCATTTTGAGATTTTTTACATAATAAATTTAAATTTTTTTGTAAAATTTGGTCTTTTGTGATATACTAATAAAAATCTTATTTTAAAATGGGGGAAGAAATGTTACAGTCAATTATACTTATAATTATTGGATTTATTATGTTAGTTGTAGGTGCGGACATGCTTGTTAAGGGCTCTAGCAATATCGCAAAAAAATTTAAAATACCAGAAACAATTATAGGGCTAACTATTGTTGCAATAGGCACTTCAATGCCAGAACTTGTTATTACAATAAGCTCTGCAGGAAAAAATGCTTCAGATTTAATTATAGGTAATGTAATTGGAAGTAATATTTGTAATTTACTATTTATTTTGGGAACAACAGCTATTTTGCGCCCTATTGTATTAGATAAGGATGTTAAAATAGTCCATTTGCCAGTAGCATTTATTTCTACATTTGCTATATATGCAATGGGAATGGGACTATTTGGAAGCGAAAACGGAATAATTAGTAAAATAGATGGATTTTTACTTATAGGATTGTATTTTATTTATTTTCTATATCCTATAATTATTGAACTTGTAGACATATTCAAGTCTGAAAAAGAAGAAAAAGCAATTATAATGGAAAAACAGAAATTTTCAGTAATAGGATCAATTATATATATAATAATTGGAGCCGTACTACTAAAATTTGGTGGAGATTTAGTAGTTGATGAATCAAGCGAAATAGCAACACTTTTTGGAATATCCGAAAGAGTAATAGGACTTACAATTGTAGCAATTGGAACTGCTTTACCAGAGTTTGTTACATCAATTATTGCAGTTGTAAAAGATGAAGGTGGACTAGCTGTAGGAAATCTAGTTGGATCATGTATTTTAAATGCATTTTTAATACTTGGAGCAGGTGCTGCCATAACACCACTTGTATTCTCAACAGAATTTATTGAAAATTTAATATTACTAGGTGGATGTATGATATTTATTTGGATTTCATCTTTTTTTGGAAAAAAGAATGTAATTACAAGATATAAAGCAGGAGTATTGCTAGTTGCATTTGTTATATATATGGTAAGATTATTTGAATAGGTGAAAAAATGAATAAAAAAGCTGCAATAGAAATAATAGAAATACTAAAAGAATACTATCCAGATGCAACATGCAGTTTGGATTTTAAAACTCCATTAGAACTTGTAATTGCTGTAATGCTATCTGCACAATGCACAGACGAAAGAGTTAATAAAACGACGCCAGCACTATTTGAAAAATATAACACACCTGAACAAATTTACAATATGGATATAGAGTTATTAGAAAAAATAATATATCCATGTGGATTTTATAAAAACAAAGCAAAAAATATTAAACTAATGGCGAAAGAAATTATTGAAAAGTATAATGGAAATGTTCCAACAACAATGAATGAATTAATTAATCTGCCTGGGGTTGGAAGAAAAAGTGCAAATGTAATAATGCTTGAAGCTTTTAATAATCCACAAGGAATAGCAATAGATACTCATGCAAAAAGAATTTGCAACAGAGTTGGACTATCTAAAAATATTCAACCAGAAAAAATAGAACAAGATGTTATAAAACTTATACCAAAAGAATATTACAAAGATGTAAATCACTTATTAGTATGGCATGGAAGAAAAACATGTGATGCAAGAAAACCAAAATGTGAAGAATGCCCAATTAAAGGCTATTGTGCCAACGGGTAAGAAAAATTTTAGCACAGATAATAAGTAAATGAAAATCATAAACAAACCGTAACGCTAAATTTAGAGAATAAGGAGATCATGTGAGTATGACAATAGAGGAAGAAAGAGCTAAATTCGAAGAAGAATATAAGTGGACATTATATAAAAAAATAGGGGAGTATATTTCGTATTTAACAAACAAAATTGTAGAAGTTGAAAAATATGCAAATTATTTAGGACAAGGAAATATAGAAATTCCAAATATAGGAGTTATTGTGAATAATAAACTTGGAGAATATGAACAAAAATTAAAAGAAGCAGGAATTTCAATGTATGCAGACATATGTTCATTTCAGGGATTAAAATTGGTAGAAATTCCTTTTGTAGCACAAGCTCTTATAGATGATTTATTAGACATTATTGAAGAAGCAGATAAAAAAATGGGTAACTATAGAAAACTTATGGCAGAAGTTGCAAAAAACAAAACTAAATCATTCAAGTACAGTCAAAATTTTTTTTCTAAAATTAAAGCATTTTTTAGCGAAACTAGTTTATTGGCAAGCGGGGAAGATATAGAAAAATTAAATGAAATGCTTGAAAATTATACAAATTTTTGCGATGAAATATGGAAATCTAGTTTAAAGGATAGGCTTGTTCCAGGTTTAGTAAAAAAAATAGCTGGACCACGTAAGGTAATGGACTATACTGTGGGACATAACTATTCAGCGATTGCTGTACCACACTTATTAAAGAATAAAGTAATACCAGAATTAAAAAAACTTGGTTATGATAATTTAATTCCACAAATAAAAGATGCTTTAATAGCAGAATACTCAAAAGATGCATTGGATCCAGAGATAAAAAGATGGGGAGGAGTAATTATACCTAATTTTAATGAGGGGTATAGTAGAGATGATTTTGATGAAGAAGAGTATAGATAATAAAAGGTAATAAGTGGACCTCTTTCCAAAGACCGAAAAAAATAAAAATCATAAACAAACCTTCATACGAATACACTTAAACAAAAGTATTCGTATGGAGGTTTTTCTTATATGAGGGGAATATCAATAGAAGAACGAGCAATAAGTTTAGCTCACTATATTATAGATTCAAAAGATACAGTGCGTGGAGCTGCGAAAAAATTTCGGAATAAGTAAAAGCACAGTACACAAAGATGTTAGTGAGAGATTAATAAACATAAATGGTGCTTTAGCTTTAGAAGTCAGAAAAGTATTAGATGAGAACAAAGCAGAGAGACACTTAAGAGGAGGCCTGGCAACAAAATTAAAATATGAAAAGGAACATGTAAAAAATGAATAGAAATGTCGAAAAATAGGCAAAAATGACTAACGATTCTTAGAAAAAAATAGGCAAAATTATTGTTTTTATAAAAATAAAATGGTAAAATTATCCAATAAAACTGGAAAGAGGGATAATATGGGAATTATTATTGAACTTGAACAAATGATTGAACATAATACATTAATACAATGGATTATAGTAAGTTCAGTTGCTTCATTTGTTTTCTCAATTCTTGATATTTTAGTAATTTCCCAAATATTTAATGTTAATCTCTCAAAGAAAAAAATAATTATTACTTCATTAATTAATGGTATTTTTAGAATAATATTTACATTTCTTTTAAAAGCACCACATAATAGAATAGCAAACATTATAATAAGCATTTTAATATACAAATTTATATTAAATCAGACTATCGAAAAATCAATATTAGTAGAAGTTATCAATTTTGCAATAATTTTAGCGACAGAACTATTTTTTTCAAAATTATTTATAACATTTCTTCAAAATGTTGAAACATATCAAACTGGAGCATACAATTATATATATAAATCATGTTTAACAATAGCAATTTCATTAGCTAGATTTGCAATATATTATATTTTAAAAATTAAAAATATAACAATAGAGTTAAGTGATCATCTTAATAAAAAGAATAAATACAGCTTGGTTATTATGCTTATAATTGGAACAGCAGTTATTCTATTTAATGAAATTATTTTTAATAGATATGTAACAAATCTTCCATATAGTGTATTTTTGATGAATGTATCGTTATTAACATTATGCATGTTTATTAGCATAAGAACAATAATAAAAATTTCTATTATAGAAGAACAAAATGCAAAGATTAATAATTTAGAATCATACAATAAAACTTTATCAATTATGTATGATAGCATTAGAGGCTTTAGACATGACTATGCCAATTTTATTCAAGCACTTTCAGGATATGTAGAAGCAAATGATATTGATGGAATTAGAATTATGAGTAAAGCAATAATGAAAGAATGTATGAAAGTAAACAACATGGGCATATTAGATCCAAAAATAATTGATAATCCATCAGTTTACAGCATTATAACCAACAAATATTATGCAGCTGAAAGAGAAAAAATTTCAATGAATTTGGAAATCATGACAGACTTTAAAGATGTAAAAAGATATAGTTATGAGTTTTGTAAAATATTAGGAATTTTATTGGATAACGCAATTGAAGCATCGAAGGAATGCAGCGAAAAAACCGTAAATATTAGATTTATTAAAGATAGCAAGGCAAATAAAAAATTATTAGTTATAGAAAATTCTTATGAGAATAAGGAAATAAATTTAGATAAAATCTATGAAAAAGGATATACAACAAAAGAAAAACCTGGGGATAAGCATGGACTTGGATTATGGAATGTTAAAAGAATACTAAACCAGACAGAAAAATTAAGCTTGTATACAAGTAAAGGACAGTATTTTAAACAACAACTTGAAATATTTGAATAGAAAAACTCTTAAAGTAGTATTTCTTTAAGAGTTTTTTATCACTTTATATGATTTTTCGACATAAAATATAGTAGCAACATGGTTATGGGGTGATAGAGATGAAACTAAAAAAAGGCGATATTGTTGTAAGAATTTCTTATGGCAAAGATATTCTTTTTAGAATAGATAAAATTATAAAAATACATGAAGGAAAAATATATGCAATATTAAAAGGTGTAGAGGTAAGAGTGGAGGCTGATGCTCCAATAGAAGATATAGAGAAAGCTGAAAATGATCAAATTGAAAAAGCAAAAAAAAATTTAGAAAATACTGTATTAAATTTAATAGGAGAAAAGCAATTTAGGGGATATAAAAAAAACACCGGAAAAATATTACATTTAGATGGTGATAGAAGATACAGCGAAAAATCAATGAGATATTACAAAAAAATGGGCTTAAATGCTATTGTTAAAAATGTTCCTGAATGTAAACAGCCAATGATTGTAAGATGGCTTCTTGAGAAGTATAATCCAGACATTTTAATAATTACAGGTCATGATGCAATGCTTAAAAATGGAATAAATTATTCTAATATATATAATTATAGAAATTCAAAAAATTTTATTGAAACCGTGAAGGAAGCGAGAAAATGGGCTAAAAATTCAAACAAACTAGTAATATTTGCTGGAGCATGTCAAAGTTATTTTGAAGCAATAATAGATGCAGGAGCAGACTTTGCATCCTCGCCAGGAAGAATATTGATAGATTTTATAGATCCGATAATTGTAGCTGAAAAAATTGCAACAACTGATAAAAATAGATTTATAAGTGGGTATGAAATTTCTAAACATATAAAAGAAGGAGAAAGGGGAATAAATGGAATAGGGGCAATGGGAAAAAGTAACTACATTGTAACATAAATGTAATACAAATGTAATATTCAAACAAAAAAACTTTAAACCCGTTGAAAATAGCGAGAAAACAAAAAACGACACAGAAAAACATATTTTGACATTTTATTTTTCGGATGATATAATTCAGAAAAATTAATGAGGGGATGTGTTGACAATGATTTGCAAAGACGATATCTCAAACATTAAAACAGAATTGAACGAAAACATAGGAAGAAAGGTTCTAATAAAAGGAGCAATGGGAAGAAAGAGGTTTTTTGAAGAAGAAGCCGTCATAGAAAACACTTATCCAAACATTTTTATTGTTAAAAATAAAAATAAAGATACAAATGCAAGTTATAGATATACAGATATTTTAACAAATGAATTACAAATTTCAATTTTTAATGGAACAGACTATTTTCCACTTGTTCCAGCAGAATTAAGATCAAAATTTTAAAAAAATTCCTAGCAATAGGAATTTTTTTTTGTTGGTTTAATATAATGTAATAATTAGAAAAAAAGTGCCAGGCAAATTAAAATAAAGAAAGGAATTGAAAATATGTTAGTTGAAACTTCTAAAAGTGAATTTATATTAAACCAGAATATTGGTAAAAAAAGAGAGAATAGAATAATTGAAACAGACATCATAGTAAATGATGTTAAGCCAGATGTATTAAATATTGTAAGTACATCTGGAATAATTAACATTTATAAAAAGGAGATATTGAATAAAAAAATAAAAATAGATGGAGCAATAAATACATATGTAATGTATGTTGCAGACGATGAACACGCAAGCATAAGAAGCTTAAATACAAGCATAGATTTTACCCAAATTATTGATATGGAAGAAATTAATGATAACAATGATATCACAGTAAATGTTAGTTTGAAAAGTTTTGATACCAAAATAATAAATGGAAGAAAATTAAATATAAAGGCAAATCTTGAATTTAATATAAAAGCATATTCTAATGAAAAGGTAGGAATTATTACAAATATTGAGAACAACAATAAAATACTTATGCTAAACAATATTCAAAAAATAGTATCACTAGTTGGAAGTGGAAGTAATAAAGTATCAGCGAAAGATACAATTGCAATAGATGCATCAGATGATTTAGCAGAAATTATGAGAGTTAACTTTAAAATAATAGATGAAGAAACAAAAATTAGCTATAATAAGGTATTATCGAAGGCGGATGCAGAAATAAATATTCTATATTTAACAGAAGATAATAGAATTAATTCAGTAACAACTAAAATACCAATAATGGGTTTTGTAGATATTCAAAATGTAAACGAAAATTGCAAATGTGAAATTCAAAATAATTTATGCAATATGATTATTAAACCAAATGTAACTACAGAACACACAATAGGGGTTGAAATAGAAATTGATGTAAATTGTGAAGCATATGAAACAAAAGAAATTAATGTAATAGAAGATATGTATTGTGTTGACAAGGAAGTAACTTTTAACAAAAAAGAAATAAATGCAATTATAGAAAGAAACAAAATATGTGATACATATATATTAAATGAAAACATAAGAATTCCAGAACTGGCAGGGCGTGTCTTAAATGTAAATACAATTCCAGAGATAACTTCTAGTAAGGCTAGAAACGGAAAAATAATTTATGAAGGTAATATCAACTTAGAAATATTATTTGAACAAAATAGTGGTGTTAATTTACAAACAGTTGACTTACCATTTAATTTTGAAATTATTTCAGAAAATATTGAAAATTGTTCGGAAATACAAACACAGCTAAAAATAAAACAGGATGATTTCAGTCTAAAAGACGGGGTAATGGGAGCAACAATAGGAATTGAATTTAATGTTTCAGAACAAAAAAATAGAGTACTTAATATAATTGATAATGTTGAAATAAATGAAAGTGAAAACTGTTGCACATATAGTATGGTAATATATTTTGTAAAACCTGGAGATACATTGTGGAATATAGCTAAAATGTTTAAAAGCACAGTTGAAGATATAGCCAAAACAAACAACATTGAAAATTCAGATAAAATAAATGTAGGACAGCAATTGTTTATACCAAGATTTTGCACAAAAAAAGTAGCTGTTTAAAATGGATTATATATATTCAAGAAATAGAATAAAATTAGCAAAATGTAAAAAAAAATTTAAGAAAAATAGAAATTTAAAAAAAATATATTTTATAATTATATTTTATTCTATTACAATAACAACTAGTTGGTATGTTTTAAAATCAATAGATCCAATATTTGAAGGACTTTGCATTTCAAAAGCAACCAATATTGCGACAGAAATAACAAACAAAAAAACTAGTGAAGTCTTAGCAAGATATAATTATAAAGAAACAGTAGAAATACAGGAGGGTGAAAATTCAAAAAATAAAATATTAAAAACTGATGTTGTTTTATTAAATGAAATAATATCTGAAATTGCAATAAAAACACAAGAAGAATTAGAAAAAATGTCAAGAGAAAATATCGAAATTCCAATAGGAGCATTAACAGGAAACAAATATTTCTCAGCATTTGGACCAAAAGTAAAAATACGAATAATGCCAACAGGGAATATCACAACAGATATAAAAACAGAATTCAAATCTGCAGGTATTAATCAAACTATATATAGAATATATATGGAAATTGAATGTAATGTGTCAATTTTAACTTCATATAAAACAATATCAAAACAGATAAATAATCAGATATTGCTTGTTGAAACAGTAATAGTAGGGGAAGTTCCGGAGACATATATGGAACTTGAAAATAATTAAAATGTAAAAAAATTATTGTAAAAAAAGATAAAAAATTGTATAATTATATTATGGAATAATTTAAACATATAAAAACTAAAGAAACAAAAGGATGATGAAAGATGCAAGTAGCTTATAAAGATATAATAATTGATGTAAAACAGGGAACTCCTGTAAAAGTACTTCTTCAAAATGAAATAGCTAAATCAAAATGCAAAGTAATTGCATGTAAATTTAATAATGAAATTAAATCTTTAAATTATAATATTAATAAAGATGGAAAACTAGAATTGATAGACTTAAATGATAAAGATGGTATGAGAATATATCGAAGAGGACTTGTCTATATTACAAGCAAGGCATTCTCTGAAGTTTATCCGGAAGCATTTATAACAATAAATTATCAACTATCAAATGCAATGTATTGCGTTGCAGAAAACTTGAAAATAACAGAACGAGTAATTGCCAACATAAATAGAAAAGTAAAAGAAATAATAAAAAGAAATATTCCAATAGAAAAAAGGTTTATGACAAAAGAAGAGGCAACAGAATTCTATAAAAAGGAAAATACACAAAAAGGAAAATTACAATTAGATTTACAAAGCAAAAAAGAAGTAACACTTTATTACTGTGAGGATTATTATAACTACTTTTATGGTGTTTTACCAATAGAAACAGGATTTGCTGAAGAATATAATATAGAAAAATATCATGAAGGATTTATAATAAGATATCCAAGCTGTGAAGAAGTTGATACATTAACAGATTTTAAAGACACACCAAAACTTTTTTCTACTTTGGAAGAGTATGATAAATTACACAAAATATTAGATGTAAACACATTATACAAATTAAATCAAATAATAAGAAATAAAAAAATTGAAGAATATATATTATTAGACGAAGCGCTACATGAAAAGAAAATAGCTAGTATAGCAGACAATATTGCAAAAAATAAAGGAATAAAACTGGTAACAATTGCAGGTCCATCATCATCAGGAAAAACAACATTTGCAAAAAGATTAGAAATACAATTAAAACTTAATGGATTAAAACCAGTTACAATTTCAGTAGACAATTATTTTGTTGAAAGAGAAGAAACTCCTCGTGACGAAAAAGGAGAATATGATTTTGAATGTTTAGAGTCGATTGACAGAGAATTATTAAATAAAGATATAATAAAATTACTAAATGGAGAAGAAATAGATTGCCCAACATTTAATTTTCAGACAGGACACAAAGAATATAAAGGCAACAAAATGAAACTAGCAAAAGATGAAATTTTAATTATGGAGGGAATACATTGTTTAAATGATGAACTTACATATTTAATTTCAAAAAAACAAAAATATAAAATATATATTAGCGCATTAACAGTTCTAAATATTGACTCCTACAATAGAATTTCAACAACTGATACAAGATTAATTCGTAGATTGGCAAGAGATTATAAATTTAGAGGATATGATGCACTAAGTACTCTTGAAAGATGGCCATCAGTAAATAGGGGAGAAAATAATAATATATTTAAATTTCAAGAGGAAGCGGATGTAATGTTCAATTCGTCTTTAATATATGAATTAGCGGTACTAAAAAAATATGCACTTCCATTATTAAAAAACATTAGTAGTTCGTCATCATACTACTCAGAAGCAAAAAGACTAATATCAATGCTTACATATTTTGAAGATATACCAGATGAAGCGGTACCAACACATTCATTATTAAGGGAATTTATTGGAGGAAGTATTTTTAAAGAATAATATAGAGCCCCTAAAAGGGGCTAATATTAAAACAAAAGGAGAAAAGATGGACAGCTTATTTACAGAAATAGATGAAGAATTTATATGTGAAAATTGTGGAAACAAAGTACCAAAACTTGGATATTCATGTAGAAACCATTGCAATAAGTGTTTATACTCAAAACATGTCGATATAAACCCAGGAGATAGACAAGAAACTTGCCATGGATTATTAGAACCTATAGGGGTAGAAATTAATTCAAAAAAAGGATATGTAATAGTATACAAATGTAAAAAATGTGGAGCAATTAGAAAAAATAAAGCAGCAAAAGACGATAACATAGACCTAATAATAAAATTATCACCCAATTGGGGACGTATTTAAATTGAGAAAATTTTCCCAATTTGGGACAGGCTTACAATAAAAAAATGAGAGGTAAAAAATGAGCGTATTAAAAGAAACTAAATTCATAATGGACAAGTACAATATAACTGCAAATAAAAGCCTAGGTCAAAACTTTTTAGTTGAGGATGAAGCTGTTTCTGGAATTGTTGATGCAGCCTCAATTTCAAGAGATGACTTAGTAATAGAAATAGGACCAGGACTTGGAACATTAACAAAAGATCTATTAGAAAAAGCTGGAAAAGTAGTTTGCATAGAGCTAGATAAGAGAATGGTTCAAATATTAAACGATAGATTTTCTTTATATGAAAATTTTCAAATAATAAATGAAGACGTGTTAAAAGTTGATTTAAATAATGTCATAAAAAATGCAAACATGAAAACGACAAAAATTGTAGCAAATTTACCATACTATATAACAACACCAATCATAATGAAATTATTAGAAGACAGACTTAACATAGAAACAATTACAGTTATGATACAAAAAGAAGTTGCAGATAGACTTGTAACAGAGCCAGGCAAAGGAGATACAGGAGCAATAACATATGCAATAAGATATTATACAAATCCAAGAAGAATACTAGAAGTACAAAATACATCATTCATACCAGCACCAAAAGTAAATTCTACGGTAATACAACTAGAAGTATTAAAACAACCAGGTGTAATGGTTGAAAATGAAGAAAAACTATTTGAACTTATAAAAATGTCATTTATGCAAAAACGAAAAACGCTTGTAAACTCATTAACTAATAGCGGCAAATACGGTAGCAAAGAACATATAGAAAATATATTAGCACAGCTAAACATAGATTTAAAAATACGACCAGAAAAACTAACATTAGAGCAATATGCAGAAATTTTGAAAATGATATTATAAAGAATGACATAAAAGGAGGAAAATTATGGCCAGAAAGGGAAGAAGACAATTAAAAAAACAATTATTAAATACAACCAAAGGAACAATACAAGAACAAGAACCAGAGCAAACCGAAGAAATTGTTAATATTGTTAATAATGTTGATGAACATGGATTTTATAGTGATGGAACATATGCAAAAACTGGAGAAATATATGACGAGAGAGGGTTTAAAATAGACGGAACCAATATATATACACATGGAAAATTTGATAAAAGAGGGTTTGACATAAAGGGATATTTTAATGGCATTAATGGTGTGAAATATGATTATGCAGGATTTGATAAAGATGGCTATAATTCAAAAGGATTTGATTCAAATGGAAGACATAAAGATACTAATCGCTTTTATGGACCAGATGGTTTAAACATTCACGGACGTACAAGAGAGCAACAAGCTTTTTGGGAAAAAGCGCAACAAGCACAAGAATTAGATAAAAAAATAGCAATAAGTAATGCGAAAATAGATGAATTGGAAGCGACAATAGCTAGGCTACAAGCAGAACTACAAGAAGAAATGGGCAGACGTAAGAATTTAGAAGAAGATAGAAGTAAATTATAAAACGATGGAGGAAAAGTAAAGATGAAGGAAAATAAAAGCATGATTTGCACTAAGCAAAACATTTTTTCAAAATTTATTAATATTTTCAAGAATCTTTTCAAAAAAACAATTGATGAACCAAAAGAAAACAATAAAAAAATAGAAAATAAAAAAACAAAAGAGGAAATTCTTGAAATATATGAGAAAGCAAAAAAAGATGAATATGACATTACAACACTTAACGATGAAGAAATGGATATGCTTAACAAACTAATAGATGCAGAAATAGAAATGAAAAAGAAAAAAATAGATGAACTAATGACAGAAATAAAAATGAGAGAATATGAACTATCAAACTTAAAAAAGAAAATACAAAATTAATATATAATAATTTGAAATATATTTAGAATAAAATCGCTTGAAGCCACTTGACTTCAAGCGATTTTGTAGTATAATTAATAATTAGATAAAAGGAGAAAAATATGTTAATTTCAATTGGAAGTAGAAGCATACCTAAAATTTCTGCAATAACAAAAGCATTTTCAAGATATCCAGAATTATGGGTAGAAAATGATGAAAAAATTGAATATATAATAATGCCTAAAGAAGTTAGAAATGATGAAAAACAAGGACAAGCAACTGATAACTTTTCAGGTGTTTCTTGCAATCCATTATCTTTAGAAGAAACTATAAAAGGTGCAAAAACGAGAGCAAAGAATGCATTTGAACATGCCGAGGAAAGATGCCGGCACATGTAGTTTTGGAGTTGGAATAGAAGCAGGAATGTATCCTGTAAAGGAAGCTGAAACAGGATATATGGATGCAAGTATTTGTGCAATTTATGATGGAGAAAAATATTACTTAGGATTTAGTCCGTCATTTGAATATCCACAAAGTGCAGTTACAAGAGTGCTTCAAGGAGAAGAAATTGGATATATGCACGATATATTTGGAAACACTGCAAAAGGAAGAAAAGGAGCAATAGGAGTATTAACAGGAGAAAGAGTATATAGAGATGAGTTAGAGGAATATGCTGTAATAATGGCACTAACCAAAATCGTCTCAAAGGAAATATATGATAAATAATGTAGGGGGGCGCCGCCCTCGGCGACCCAAATATCAAAAAAGGAGAGAATATTATGTTTAAAATAAAATTAGATGGTGGAAGAACAATGGAAGTTGAAGAAAAGACATATTGGCATACAACATCACACATATTAGCACAAGCAATAAAAAGACTATATCCAGAAATGAAATTAGCAATAGGACCTGCAATAGATAATGGATTCTATTATGATTTCGATACAGACAAGCCATTTACACCAGAAATGTTATCTGCACTAGAAGAAGAAATGAAAAAAATAATTAAAGAAGACTATGCAATTGAAAGATTCGAATTACCAAGAGAAGAAGCTATAAAATTAATGAAAGAAAAAGATGAACCATACAAAGTAGAATTAATAAATGATTTACCAGAAGACGCGGTAATATCATTCTACAAACAAGGAGAATTTACAGATCTTTGTGCAGGACCACACTTACCAAGCACAGGAAAAGTAAAAGCAATAAAACTATTAACATCATCAGGAGCTTACTGGAGAGGAAATGAAAAAAATAAAATGCTTCAAAGAATTTATGGAATTTCATTCCCAAAACAAAGTGAGTTAGATAATTATATCAATATGATAGAAGAAGCAAAGAAAAGAGATCATAGAAAATTAGGAAAAGAACTTGAACTATTCTTCTTTGATGAAACAGCACCAGGAATGGCATATTGGATGCCAAAAGGATTCACATTAATGAATACATTAATTAATTTCTGGAGACAAGAACATAAAAAGAGAGGATACCAAGAATTTTCAGGCCCACAATTAAATAGTAGTGTACTTTGGAAAACATCAGGACATTGGGATCACTATAAAGAAGACATGTTTGTTCTAACAGATGCAGATGGAAATGAACAAGCATTAAAACCAATGAACTGTCCAAACTCAATAAAAATATATCAACAAAAATTAAGAAGTTACAAAGACCTACCATTAAGATTTAATGATGTTGATGTTATACATAGAAACGAAAAATCAGGACAATTAAATGGATTATTTAGAGTAAGAATGTTCCGTCAAGACGACTCACACAACTATGTAACAGATGAACAAATTGGAAGTGAAATTAAAGACATAGTTGAAATTGCAAAAAATCTATACTCAGTATTTGGACTAGAATACAAACTAACACTTTCAACAAGACCAGATGATTTCATGGGTGAAATAGAAACATGGAACAAAGCTGAAAAGGAATTAAAAGAAGTTTTAAATGATATTTGCGGAGAAGGTAATTACCTAATAAATGAAGGCGATGGAGCTTTCTATGGTCCAAAAATAGATATAAAAATGAAAGACTGTTTAGGAAGAGAATGGCAAATGGGTACAGTACAATTAGACTTCCAATTACCACAAAGATTTAATTTATCATACATAGATAAAGAAGGAAACAAGAAAACACCTATAATGATACATAGAGCAATATTTGGTTCATTTGATAGATTTATTGGAATACTTACAGAACATTACGCAGGTGCATTCCCACTATGGTTATCACCAGTACAAGTTAAAATATTACCAATAGCAGATGCACACCATGAATATGCAAAAGAAGTTCTAGCAAAATTAGATGAAGCAGGAATTAGAGTTGAATTAGATGACAGACAAGAAAAAATAGGATACAAAATAAGAGAAGCAACAATGCAAAAAACACCATATATGCTAATACTTGGAGATAAAGAAGTAGAAGCAAAAGCTGTTGGTGTTCGTTCAAGAAAAGACGGAGATTTAGGACAAATGTCAATAGATGAATTCATAAACAAGGTAAAATCAGAAGTAGAAAAATTCGAATAAAAAAAGAAACATTTTGGGGATAGTCCCTAAAATGTTCTTTTTTTTTATTTTATCTTGAAAAATATATACTAGTTATGATATATTATAAGCGGTGATTAGTATGAGTAAAGGAAAAAGATATGATGAACCCAAATTAAACATGAAAAAAGTATTTGGAACAATTATTACAATTGTAGTAATCATAATGATAATAATTACAATTAATAAAATACTAAGCAAAAAAGCAAACGAAATAGTTAATGAAAAAGTAACATATTTTTCAGCATATGTAGATGAAAAATGGGGTGTAATAAATAATAATGGAGAAATTGTAATAGATACGACATATGACGAAATGGTTACAATTCCAAACCCTGATAAGGCAGTATTTGTTTGTATATACGATGTAAACGAACAGACAGGTGTATGTAAAACAAAAGCAATAGATGATACAGGAAAAGCAATTTTTACAGAATATGATACAATAGAAGTTATAGATAATTTTGATTCAAAACAAAATAATTGGTTTGAAAATAATTTATTAAGAGTTAGCAAAAATGGAAAATATGGCATAATCGATTGTGACGGAAATCATATTCTCGAATGTGAGTATGATGAAATAAATTCTTTAAAAAGTGTTGAAGGAAACTTAATTGTAAAAAAAGATGGTAAAGTTGGACTAGTAAATAACGTAGGACAGCAAATAATAGAAACAAAGTATAATGACATAAAAACACTTAAAGAAGGCTATAAAAATGAATACATTATAATAGATGAAAATGGAAATTCTGGAGTTATAAGTACAAGTGGAACAATAATTATAGAGCCTGCATATAAAGAAATTAAATTCTTAAATAGTACAGATTACTATTCAGTAAAAATAAATGACAAATGGCAATTAATTAATAAAAAAGGTGAAATAGTAAATAATAGCTATGATGAATATACATTTGTAAAAGGTGATTATGTAATAGTAAGAAAAGATCAAAAATATGGAATTATAACTATTGATGGACAAGTTAAAATTGAACCAACATATGAAGAATTAAATTATGCATTTTCAGTATATTACATTGCAAAACAAAATTCTAAGTATGGAATCATCAATACAGAAAACGTAAGTATAATACCGCTAGAATACTTAAGTATGAACTACTGGGAAGAAAAAGAAATATTAATAGCAGATAGAACAATATCAGAAACAGTATTATTTGATAGTAATTTAACTGAAAAACTAGCAGGAATATTTGTTTATGAAAACGACTATATAAAGGCAAGAGTAAATAGCGAAGACAAGTATTATACATACCGATTTGAAGAAAAACAAACAAAAGATATATTAACAAAAAACACATTATTTGTAAGTAAAGATCCAGAAACAGGGAAATATGGATACGTAGATTCTCAAGGAAACTTAGTTGTAGAATATTCATATGATGATGCGAAAGAACAAAATAAATATGGATATGCAGCAGTAAAAGTAAATGGAATGTGGGGATCATTAGACAAAGGTGGTAAACAAGCATTACCAACTGTAGTAAACTTAGAAAACAGTATATATGTAGATTTTATAAGAGAATGGCACTTGGCAGATGAAGGTATATACTATACAAAATAGATGAAAAAAGAGGCAAGGGTATAACACACTTGCCTCAAAATAGTATTTAAGGGGAATAAAAATGAAAGTATTATGTGGAACAGATATTATAGAAATAGATAGAATAAAAAAATCAATAGAAAGAAGCGGAGAACAATTTTTACATTTAATATATACTCCAGCAGAAATAGAATATTGTGAAAGCAAAAGAAATGCAAAATTTTGCCACTATGCTGGAAGATTTGCAGCAAAAGAAGCTTTATACAAAGCAGTATCAGCATTATTACCAGATAAATTTGCAATAAGCTGGAAAGATGCACAGGTAATAAATGATGAAAACGGAAACCCACAAGTAGAATTTTTAAACATAAAATTTGATCAAATATCAAGTATAGATATAAGCATATCACACTCAAGAAATTATGCAGTAGCAAATGTAACAATATTAGTGGAATAAAAAGGTTTGAAGTGGAAATAGGGTGGAAATAGGGAACACGCACCTTTTTCTATTTTAAAAAAAGAATAAAATAATAAAATTTGGGAAAACTTGGAATAGAAGATTTTAACGAAAAGGAGATTTTAAATGGAATCATATTGGGTTAAAACAACAGCTAGACCAAGTTTTTCCTCTTTACAGGAAAATATAGACTGTGATGTTTGTATAATAGGTGCAGGAATAACAGGATTAATGACAGCATATATGCTGATAAATTCAGGATTGAAAATATGTATTATTGATAAGGGAGAAATATGTAGTGGCGTAACAGAAAACACAACAGCAAAAATAACGAGTCAACATGGTTTAATATATAAATATTTAGAAGATAGCTTTGGACTAGAATTTGCAAGAAAGTATTTGATTTCAAATGAAGATGCAATAAACACAATAGAACACATTGTAAATACGGAAAAAATTGAATGTGAATTTGAAAGAATAACAAATGGAATTTATACATGTAAAGATGAATACTTTAAAAGAATAAAAGACGAGGTTGAAACAGTACACAAAATAGGTTTAAATGCTGAATTTATAGAAAAAACAAATCTTCCGTTTGAAATAAAAGCAGGAATCAAGTTTCCAAATCAGGCTAAATTTCATCCATTAAAGTATTTGTATGCAATAACAGCAAAACTTGAAGAAGCGAATGTTAAAATATATACAAATTCAAGAGTTAAGGATATAGAAAGAAACGAAAATTCATACAGTGTAAAAACAGATAAGAACAGCATTAAAGCTAAATATGTTGTTATGGCAACACATTATCCAATTAAAAACTTTCCGGGAATGTATTTCTTAAAAATGTATCAAGACAGATCATATGCAATTGCAATAGAACCACATGAAAAATTTGAAGAAGGTATGTATATCTCTGCAGAAAGCCCTGTTGCATCATTTAGACCAATTAATGATGAATTGCTTATAATAGGTGGTCAAGACCATAAAACTGGAGAAACGGGAATGAATATTGATGGATGCTATAAAAGTTTAGAAACATACGCAAGAGAAATATATCCGCAAATGAAGGTAAAATATAGATGGAGCACACAAGATTGCGTATCAATAGATAAAGTTCCATATATAGGAGAATTTTCAACATTAATGCCAAATTTATTTGTTGCAACAGGATACAAAAAATGGGGGATGACAACATCACATGTAGCAGCCCAAATTATAAGCGATAAAATTCAGAAAATTAAAAATAAATATGAAGATATATACACGGCAACAAGATTAAGACCAATAAAAAACTATAAAGAAATGGGAAACATGTTAAGGCAATCCTTTTATTCATTAGGAATAAATAAATTAAGAAAGCCAAAATATAAATTTGAAGATTTGAAAAAAGACACAGGAGGAATAGTAGAATACAATGGAAAGAAACTGGGAGTCTACAAAGATAATGAAGGCAATGTTTTTGTAGTAAAACCACATTGCAAGCATTTAGGATGTGAACTTAGCTGGAATAATTTAGAAAAAACATGGGACTGTCCATGTCATGGATCAAGGTATGATTATACAGGAAAACTTATAAATGAACCATCAACAAAAGACCTAGATGTCGAGTTTAGGGACAGTCCCTAAACTCGACAAATTGGTGAAGGGCTTAAATAAATTTACTAAAAGTACTTGAAAAATAAGGAAAAAGAGATTATAATTAATCAGTACAGTAGAAATACTGATTAAAGCGCCTGTAGTTTAGCTGGATAGAATGCGAGGCTACGAACTTCGAGATCGGGGGTTCGAATCCCTCCAGGCGCACCACGTCGCAATCGCCCCAAATGGGCGATTGTTTTTTTCAAAAAACAATTAAGCCCATTAGGACGTTGCTCCTTTTTCGAAAAAAGTACCGCTCTGCTTGGCTAATCCCTTGTAAACGCGGGATTTAACGCCTCGCTATCGCTAACAACTTTTTTCGAGAGATAAGAAGAAAAATAATTAGGGCATTTTTAATTTGTACGAAATAGAAAGAGGGATTCGAAAAAGGTGAGCGACTGAGCGCTGCCGGTAGCAGAAGAAGCGAAGGAGAGAACGTGAAAGCAACAATATGAATGCGACTTAGAAGGAGCATGAATATATGTTGCTTCGCCGTTTACCTTGCCGAAATGAAATGGAGGCCTTTTCGAGCAGGTTAAGGCCTGCCGAAACGCAGGCAAAAGATGTCCAGTGGACATCTTTTCCGACGCGGATCGACGCAATCCCTCCAGGCGCACCAAAAAACGATGAATTTTTATATTCTATTTATTGGTTGTTTTAGAATTAAATTTATTTAATATATTTAACTAAAAAAAAGAGTGTTGAGTAAATTTTACTCAACACTCTGAACACCGGAGAAAAGTTCTCCTATGTTTTTTGGTTATTTGCAGTACTTAGTTGGATCATACTCAAATGTCGCCAGAGGTAAAAGCTTAAACAAGTTTTGTTCATGCTTCCTATCGATGAGCTTCTTAGTTTCAGGATTTGCAATCTTACCGGTACGGATGTACATGTCAAGAACTGCATAGGTGAAACCAAGGTTGTCCTCATCGGAAAGGTCTGTAAGTCCATCAGCCGGAATTTTGTCTACAAGGTTAGTGGGAAGTCCAAGATATCTTCCGATACGCTTGACTTCCTCTACGGTAAACCTACTAAGAGGACCGTAGTCTCCAGCACTATCTCCATAACGAGTGGAGTAGCCCACCCAATCCTCAGAGAGATTGCATGTATTGATAAACCTTCCATTGAATGATTGGCTTAAGCAATACTCAATCATCATTCTAGCACGAGGAGGGGTATTTACCTTAGCCTGTTTTGAAAGCTCATGCTCAAACCCAATAGCTTTTTCAACAGTGGCATAAGTAAGATTAACGATATCAGCAATATTAATTGTAAAATTCTTGATTTCAAGAAAATTTACTAACTGCTGTGCATCGCGGATGTCTTTCTGCTCACCCTGTGGCATAAGTACACCGATGACTCTGTCCTTACCTAGTGCTCTTACCATCAAGGCTGCAGCAACACTACTGTCTTTGCCACCAGAAATACCGATGACAGCAGTGCAGCCTTTACCGTTTTGGTAAAACCATTCCTGAACTCCTTTGACAAGGTCATCTACAACCTTGTCAACAGGCCAACTACTGTAGTGGCCGTTAGCCCATTCAAGAGCTTCTTTCTGAGCTGTAATATCTACGCTCATATAATCACTCCTTCTTAGAATTTAATTGTGAAGACGAATGGAACACATGGATTTCAGTGTTTCAACGAATCCCGGATTTCCCATGATTTTACCTTCAACATCCGAAATCTTAGCTACAGGTCTGCCGTTGATAGCTTGAAGTTTCATGACAATGTTAAGGGGCTCGACACAAGTATCGTTTGTTACGAAAGTACCGATGCCGAAAGCAACCTTAGTTCTACCATTAAAATGGTTGAACAGATGCTGTGCTTTGTCAAAGTTTAAACTGTCACTAAACAAGAGAGTCTTATCCTTGGGGTTAATTCCAAGTTTCTCATAGTGAGCAATAAGTTTTTCACCCCAAGAGATGGGAGCACCACTGTCATGCCTTACGCCAGTGTAAGTTCTTGCAAGTTCGTAGTTGAAGTCAAGCAAGAAGATATCAGTGGTAATGGTATCGGTTAGTGCAGTACCATTGTTTCCATTGTACACTTCATACCAGTTATCCATAGCGTACTTATTGCAGAAAGCAGGATCACGGCCATTAATACCCTGATAGAGTTCTACGTATTCATGCGCGTATGTTCCGACAGGAATCAGGTGATACTTCATAGCAAGGTACAAATTTGAAGTCCCTACCATAGGACTATTAGGAAGAGCTACAAATCTCTTTACCACTTCTTCTTGCCATTCACGGCTGAGCCTTCTTCTGGTGCCGAACTCAGAGAATTTGAAGTTGTACTTGCCAGATCTGAAATCTTCAATCTTTTTCTCAAGCTTTTCTTTAGCAGAGGCTTGGAGCATATCATAGTCATATGACATTCTGAAAAAGACTTCGTTGACGATTTCGAGAACATAGATTTCAAAAGGCGATGAATCGAAGATAGGTCCTTTAGCGGTAATCGTAAGAGTCCCATCTTCATTAAGAATTGCATTGATGTATTTTCTCTGAAGACGGAAGTTAGTAAGTCTAGAAATAAGGGGTTCATAAAGAAAATTGATTTTGCTGAGATACAGAAGTTCTTCCTCAGTATAGGTCAACTCGCAAAGATGATCAATCTGAAGGTTGATTTCATCCAGCATTTCCTGAGTGAATTTTACTCCTTCATTTCTGCACTTAAATTCGTAAGTCGCAACGAGCCCATTATGCTTAAGATTGAAAACTTGTCCCATCGTAAGCTTGTACAGGTCCGTGTCGAGAAGGCTGGTTACAATAGGTTCAAATTTCATGGCATTTTCTCCTTTTTTATTAGATTACTTCAATTTGACAAGACTTCATGGTGGTGATGGCTGCCTCATGCGTTTCCGGAGTAACTCCGGCACAACATTCTGCAATTACATAGATGGGAAGCTCAGGATACTCTGCTTTGATGGCAAGTGCATTGCTTACAACGCAGATATCAGTGCAAAAGCCAACGATGAAGATTACCTCATTTGCTTCAAAGTAGATATCGCTCCAATGATTGTATCCAAAAGACCTCTTCTCGATTACCATATCCACAGAATCTACGGTAAGCTGCGGTACAATATCATGTCCGGAAGTACCTTTGATACAGTGGGGAACAGGAAGCTTGTGACCTTCCTGACTATCAGAATAGGCCAAAGTACCGTTCTTGGAATCATTGTAATGAGTGTCCTTAGTAAAGATAATCTTACCATTATGATGTCTTACCACATCAATGACTTTCTGAATGATAGGAACAGAAAGCTGTGCGGCTTTATTACTCAATGTACCAGTGACAAAGTCGACTTGTGCATCGACGACGATAAGCCTTAACTTTTTGTTAGCCATGCATTCACGTGACATGACATCTTCAAAAGTCTTACGGTTTTCCATTGTGTTTTCCTCCTTGTTAGTTCTTGTTGTTTTATTTATACAGTCCTTTTTGGACTATATAATCGAGTACTTGAGGGGGAAGCTTATCTTTGACAGCTTCCATGTTTTTTCCAGCGATAGCTTGTCGAATTTCGGTTGAAGAAATGTTAATCTCTTTTAATTCATCGATAATGATACATTCATCAATTGGCTTTCCAAGTACATCAAGAACTGCTCTTACGTCTATGCCATTCCTATTGATAATAGCAAGATGGTATTTAAGTATTTCTTGATATTTGTACCACTTGTCAAGTTTAATGATGTTATCAGCACCAAGAACTAGATATAGTTCATCGTCAGGATATTGCCGAGACAATAAATGCAAGATGTCAAGTGTATAACTAATATTATTTCCTTCTTCTTGAATAATAATCTTATTGCTAGATACACACTTTAGCATGCTTATTCTGTCCTCTATAGGCAAGAGTCCTTTTTTGTCCCAGTAGTCACCAGTGGGCATGATTACAACTTTGTCTAAGTAATGTTCAGCAAGATGTTGAGCAATAGCAACATGAGCATTATGTGGGGGATTGAAACTACCCACATATAGTCCAACTTTCATACTGTCACCTCCTATTACAAATCATTTGTTTTGTAAAATAATATAAAATCAATCCGTATACATTATACCACATTTGTAATAATTATGCAACAGATTATGTAAATCCAACAAAAAAATGTGACTGATAAGTGAAAATGTCGCAAAAAAGTTTTTTTGTAATATTACTTCATTTTTGTTAAATAATTTGGCAATCGATATTGATTTTATATCAATCGTCAAGAGAGCCAATGAGTTGTAAATGTCTACGTCGTTGGCACCAAAACAAAAAGACTTACAGCTCTGCTGTGAGTCTTTTTGTTTTGGTGCGCCTGGAGAAATTCAAAAAAAATTATAAATTCAATATTGATAAAAACATATCAATATGATAATAGACAAACAAAACAACTTAATTAAATGTGAATATTGCGAAAGTAAAAAACATATTGATTTTGAGGAAAATGGATGGATTTTATCAGATATTGAGATTAAAAATTAATGCAATAAATTGTATTAATATGCCAAATTTTATGGATGAAATATTTTAAAAAACTATTAAATTTGAATAAATAAAGTGATATATTTTCGCAAGGAGGGATTTTAGAATGAGTAAAGTTAAGAAATGTTTTGTATTGTTAATGTTACTTGCTATTTGTGCAGTTTTAATTTTTTCTGCAACAATAGTTAATGCTAATGATGAAGTTATTACTATTAATGATTTTGCAAAAGTTGATGCAAGTTTAAGTGAATATAATTTCACTTTTAACGGAGAAGACAACAGGTATGTTGTTATTAAACAAGCTACGAAAGTAATTATTTGGACAGAAAAAGTTGTAGCTGTTGAAGAACAAGCCGAATTTATGGAAGATTTTAAAGCTGTTTGTACAGATAAATCTTTAAATTTAGATGATGTTACATTTGTTTATGGAGCTGGAGAACACGATTTAACATATTTAGGAACACAATTTGGAACATATACTTTTGAAGTAAAAGACAATGGAACAGTTGTATTAAGCTGCAATGCTGATAAAATAAGCCATGCTGATTATGGAACATATGTAAATAAACATGATAAAGTTGAAGAAGAACCTGAAGAAGAATTTACATACGAATGGATTCCAGTTGGAACAGTTGGAGAAGATTCAGCTACAGGATTTGGAAGAGAAGGAACATTAAATTATAGATCATTCAAAAAAGGAAATAACTGGTTCCAAGCTCAAAAAGTTGATTTTTCAAATACTGATTCTATTACATTAGATATTCAAGCAGGAAACTTTAAAAATAAAACAAACTTTGTTGGTGAAGTAACATTAACAAAAAACGGAAATGAATATACAATAGAATATACAGAAGATAAATTACCAGATGTTGAAGGATACGAAGAAGGAGATACATACGTATTAAATGTATTAAGTGGATCAAAATATTTATCTTCAAAATCATCAATAGCAGTATCTAACAATGGAAAAGACTTAAATGCATATGTAAGTGGAGATACATTTACAATGGAAGAAAACGTATTTAATTTCTATACACACTTTAATGTAGAATATGTTGAATATGTTTTAACAGCTGTACCAGTAACAACAGCAGAATAAAAGTGTTACAAAAAATATTAACAATACAATTAATGTGATAAATATATGGACAACTAAAGATATATTTTCAGTTTATAAAATAGTTTTTTACGCTGTAAAATTAAACTGAAAATGACAAAAGAGGATTTTAATAAATACTGTAATATAAATGTAATAAATTAGTAAAAGCTAGATCCCGTATATATATATATATATATATATACGGGATCTAAGAGCTTATTGAAAAAAATATAGATAAGAGGTAGAATAAATAAGCATTAACTAGTATAAAGGAGGTGAAAAAATGGACGAAAAAAAATCAGTTAAGGTTAGTTTAGGAACTGTAGTATGTATTTGTATAATTACTATTCTGCTTTGCGTAATTGTTGGAATGTGGTTTTATTTTACAAACATAAATAAAAATGAAAAACCAGTTAATCAAAACAATGGTCAAAATATTGTAAGTAAAAATGAAGAAGTTGTTAAACAGGAAAGTAATCAAAATATTATAAGTAATAATGAAGAAGATAGTAAGCCAAATCAACAGGATAATAGTAAAAACATTATAATATATTTAGACGAAAATATAGCAAATGCTAAACCAGGCCTAAATACAGGATTAGATATTAACTATGAAGATTCTTATAATACAACATATGAAATTTATGAAAATGGGAAAAAGGTAGGTACAACAAAAGGAGTAGTAAAAAAAGTACAATTCTTTGAAAGAGAAGATTATATAGTTGAGTTTGAACATGAAGATTATGAGATTACAAAAAAACGCATATACGTTTCTTGTAATTATAATGTAGTACCAAGACAATATGAGAATATAAGTAAAATACCAGAAAGCATTAAAATGGATTTTCAGGATTGCGATAGTGTAAAAGTGCAATCTATAGATTTAGATGGCGATGGAAAAAAAGAATTTGTAGTAGCTTATGCAAAAGATAACATGGCGGGAGTTAGCTTGTACGATTCAGAATATCGTAAAATTTCTCCTTTAGCAAATCATAATGATAATCAATATTTGTCAAACTTTGATTATATAACATATATGGATGTAGACAATGATGGAATAATGGAAATAATAATGAGTATTCCAGTAATCGCACCATTTTATAGATA
This sequence comes from Clostridia bacterium, assembly GCA_045628105.1. Taxonomy (GTDB): domain Bacteria; phylum Bacillota; class Clostridia; order TANB77; family CAG-508; genus UMGS1781. The sequence goes on from JAZQOX010000021.1 coordinate 52,020, forward strand.
TGGCATATACAAATATGAAAATAATAATATAAAAGGTGAAATCGATTATTTTACTCTAGCTACATAATAAAAAAGCAAGTCTTAATTGACTTGCTTTTTTGGTCGGGGTGACACGGAGCGAACGTGCGACCTCATGGTCCCAAACCACGCGCTCTACCAACTGAGCCACACCCCGTTTAACGTACTTTTATATATTAGCACAATTTTACTTAATTTGCAAGCTTTTTTTGAAAAAAAAATTAAAAATATGAAAAGACCACTCAGTTGAGTGGTCTTTTGGGACAATCAATCATAATCGAAAACAACTATTGGTCTTGGCCATTTTATGGAGTAAGATTGCGCAGGAGTTAAATAACTTCTTTGTGTGTCGATAACTCCATAATTGCCATTTTCCAGTGAAATAGTAAATTTTCCATTAGGCAGAGGCAATGGTGTTGGGCTGGATAATAAATCCTTAAAGTATTGTTCAGAAGAATTTATATCACAAATTCTATTCCAGGCAGCTGCTCGAGGACCAAGAAAATCTTTATAGCTTCTTTTCGACCATAACAAATTTATGACATTAGCGTAGTAAAGACGAAGTTCATCAAGACTGGCAATTCGTAAATTTTTATTTGGTACAAGAAATTCAACAGTTTTGGAAATTTCCTTGAGAGAAACATTTGAAATTGCACAATCAAAGGAAATATAGAAGTCAGGATATTTTTCGGGGGTGCATTTTACTTGTTGAAGGAAAGACCGTAAGTTTTTTCCTTCAGGGGTTGATGGCTTATAGAACATAAAACCTTTGGACGAAAAATCTAAACTTTCTACTGAAACCAAAATAGGCTTTAAAGACTTAAGTGTTTGCTGAATTACTTTAACATTTTCACTTAAGGAAATTATTAAAGTTCTTCCGTCTGGTGACAATGAGGCAGACTCAAAATCAAAACCATCGGGAACAGAGTATTTTACTTCCATTATTTTTTTGAATATCCTCTCTATAAAATTTTGTCAAATAATTATACAGTATTTTACTAAATAATACAAGTTTAAAGGCCAATTTACTTTTTTATTCTAAATAAATATGATATAATAAATAAAAATTCATGGAGGAGAATATGGAAAAAAGTATTCCAATTTTTTTTGAAAATATATTAAAAAAAGAATATGACGAAGAACATGTACAAAATATATTAGCAGGTTTAATGGTTAAAAGAAAAACAACATTAAGAGTTAACACTTTAAAAAGTAATATAGAAAAAATAAAAGAAAAATTCAAACAAAAAAATATTATTTTTAATGAAGTAGAATGGAATAAATATGCATTAATAATTGAAAATGATGATGAAAACTGTATACGAACAATAGATGAATATAAAAATGGTGAAATTTACATGCAAAGTTTATCATCAATGATTCCACCAATAATTGTTGATCCAAAAGATAAGGAAAGTATATTAGATATGGCAGCAGCACCAGGTGGAAAAACAACGCAAATGGCATGTTTATCAGAAAATTTAACAATGATTACTGCTTGCGAAAAAAACAAAATAAGATGTGAAAAATTAAAGTATAATTTAGAGAAGCAAGGAGCAACAAGGGTTTCAGTTTTAAATGTTGATGCAAGAAAATTAGATGATTATTTAAAATTTGATAAGATACTTCTAGACTCACCATGTAGTGGAAGCGGAACGATTAATTTATTAGACCAAAATTTAGATAAATATTTTTCTGAAGAGTTAATAAAAAGGTCATCAGAAATACAAAAAGAACTATTAAGAAAAGCTTCAAAACTTGTAAAAATTGGTGGAGAAATAACTTATTCAACTTGTTCAATTCTAAAAGAAGAAAATGAAAAAGTTGTTGAAAGTTTAATAAAAAATGGCAATTTTGAAATTGTTCCAATTGAAAGTATAAAAGGAATACCAACATTGCCAACATGTGTTAATGGCACAATTTGCGTTAAACCAAATGAACTATACGAAGGATTTTTTGTGGCAAAAATTAAAAGAATAAAATAGGGGGAAAAGGTAATGAGATTTGTAATTCAAAGAGTTACAGAAGCAAGTGTAACCGTAGATAATAAAGTAACAGGAGAAATAGGTAATGGATTTTTAGTATTAGTTGGAATTAGTACAACAGATACAAAAGATATTGCAGATATGATGGTTAAAAAACTATCAAAACTTAGAATTTTTGAAGATGAGAATGAAAAAATGAATCTTTCTATTAAAGATGTTAATGGAAAATTATTAATGGTTTCTCAATTTACATTGTATGCAAATTGTAAAGGGGGAAATAGACCAGACTTTTTAAATGCAGCTAAACCAGACTATGCAAATGAATTATATGAGTATGTGGTAGAAAAATGTAGGGAAGAACAAATAGAAGTTCAAACAGGAATATTTAGAGCAGATATGAAAGTAAGGCTATTAAATGATGGCCCTGTAACAATAATCTTAGATAGTGATAATTTATAGCCAAAAGGACCAGTCCATTTTGGCTTTTTTTATTGGAGCCTTTGTCGTAGTTATCTACAACTTTTTTCTCTCTATTTAACATTGATATAATAATCAATCAAGATAGTAGAATTATATCATACTTCTATTAAAATACAACACTTGCTCTAAAATTTTCCAAATATCTTTATTTATAGCCATTTTTATAGTATAATATCTAAGGAGGTATAATTATGAACGTTATTGGTATTACAGGAAAATCAGGAAGTGGAAAAACAACATTTGCTTCCCTTTTGGCTAAAGAATTAAAATGTAAACATATAGATATAGATAAAATTGGACATGAAGCCATATTTAGACCAGAAATATTAGATACTTTATGTGAAAAGTTTGGAACTGAAATTTTAGATAAAAATGGAATGTTAGATAGAAAAAAGATGGGAGATATTATATTTACCAAAAGACATAAAATGAAAGAATTATCTGATTTAACTTGGGAATTTATGCAACAGCAATTAGATTCAATTTTATCTCAAAATGATGAAACAGTTGTATTAGAATGGATATTATTACCACATAGTAGATATTGGAAGAAATGTGATTGTAAAATTTTAGTAACGTCAGATGATACCACAAGAAAAAACAAAGTAATGGAAAGAGATAATATATCCGAAGAATACTTTAATAAAAGAGATTCTGCAAGTATAGATTATTCTCAAATTACTTTTGATTATATATTTGAAAACGATTATCAAGCACAAACTATGAAAAAAATGCTCGATAAAATAAGTGAGCAACATATTGGAGGAGATGAACGATGAAATTAAAAGTATTAGGAACACAATCGCCATATAACACATTAGGTCATAATTGTCCAGGATTTCTAATTACAGATGGTGAAACAAAGATAATGATTGATTGTGGTAGTGGAAGTCATAGCTTATTAAATTTTCCAAATGACATAAATAACTTGTCTATTATTATAAGTCATTTACATAGAGACCATTATAATGATATTTATAATATGCAATATTCATCATTTGTTTTTAATAATCAAAAAAGAATTGAAAAACCTATTGATATTTATTTGCCATCAAGCCCAGAAAGTATATATCTTGATATAATAGGAGAAAAGAATAGTTTTGCTAATTATTCAGCAATTAATGAAAAATCAAATTTTAACATTGGAAATATTGACATAAGCTTTTGTCAGACAAATCATCCTGTTGAAACTTATGCAATTAAATTATCTAATGGCAATAGAACAATAGTATATACTTCTGATACATCGTTTTCTTGCAAGGATAAACTAGTAGAGTTTGCAAAAAATGCTGATTTATTAATTTGTGAATCTAGTCTATTAACATCTCATGGATTTCCAGAAATAAATCCACACCTAACTGCTAAACAAGCTGGAATAATTGCAAAAGAAGCAGGTGTACATGGATTAATGTTAACTCACTTTTGGCCAGAAGAATTAATAGAAAAATATGTAGAAGAAGCAAAATCTATATTTTCTAGAACAATTGCAGCAGAAGAAGGAAAAATTATAGATTTATCTAAAATTCAAGAAAAAGAAGAAGGCGTGAGATAATCTCTCAAACCTTCTTTTTTGGTTTTTATTTTTTTACTAATGCCAGAACTTCCTCAGGAAGATATTTTGAAACATCTTTATTGTTCCTAAGTAATTCCATAACCATGCTTGAACTGATATTACCCAATTTACCTGCTCTAATGTAAACAGTATCAAGTTCAGATATTTCTTCGTTGATAGATGCCATATTTTCTTCGTATTCATAATCCATACCATTTCTAATACCTCTTACTAAAAAAGTAGAATTATATTCTTTAGCAACATCAACGGAAAGATTATCATAAGAGATAACTGTTACATTATTAAGATTGTTACGAGCAAGAATCTGTTCGATTGCCTTCTGCATCAGTTCTTTGTCGAATCGCCGTGTTTTCTTTGGATGAACACCAATTCCAATGATAACTCTATCAAAGAGCTTAGCTGATTGCGTAACTACATGTAGATGACCATTTGTGAATGGATCAAAGCTACCTGCATAAAAACCTGTTTTCATTTTGAATCCTCCTTTAATTGTTTGGAGGTTTTACCCTCCAAGCTGTTATACTTTTTGGGTAACAAAATGTATATAATCCAAATTATAACATATTTTACATAATTTTGCAAATATTGGTTTTACTGCGTTTAGCGACTTTTCAATTATGTATTTATTTCTTTTTTAACATTTTTTTATTTTCCTTTTCAAGTTGTTTTAAACTTTTCTTTGGTGTAGGCAAATCTTCTGCCATAGTTCCACCATGTTTCTTAATAACTTCTCTAATATTATAATGTGCATTATTTGCTTCTTTTTCTGTTTGTATTTTGTCATTTCTTAATTTTTCTTCTGTTTGAGATATTCTAAATAAATTAGCACTTAATTCTGTACTTCCCATATTATCTAAAATATCTTCTCTATATCTTAAGCCTTTTCTTTTTGCTATATCATCAGCAGTTTCTCCATTATACAATCCTTTACATCCAGCGTTATGAAATTTATCAAAATTTTTAACTCCAGCATTTTTTGCAGCTTGATTTAAAGAATAGTTTCCTTTTTTAGTTAATTCTCTTTGATAGAATCTTTTCTCATCTTCTGTAAGCATACCATATTCTTGTTCTGTTATTTCTTGTTTTCTTGTTTGAACAGCGAAATAAGTTTGAGCAAGTGCAACTACTTTTAATCGTGGATTAGCATTTTGGGCAATAAGATAACAAGCATATCTTGTTAAGCTATAATCTTTTTGTTCTCTCTTAGCTCCTGAGCCAATTTGAACCTTTTTGTTGTTAACAACGAAATGGTCATCAACAGATATATTTGAATTGTCACATGCTTTTTTTGCTTTTTCAATTACGGCATCAAAATATCTCCAATCTTTATATTCCAGAACATTCATAAATTCTCTAGCATACCAAAATTCCAAGCCATTTTCATCTATATGCTTAATATCTTCAAATGTTTTATTAGTATAATTTTTATCTATTTTGTTCATCAATATCATCTCCATTTTTATATTATTTGCCAGTTATTATAAAACAATTGTTTGTATGTGTCAAGTATTATATTAGAATTTTATGAAGCTTTTTTCTGTCTTTTACTTGTCAAAAAAGACAAAAAAAGAAGCCGATTAAATCGACTTATATTCTCGTGAATGATATTCACTTTTTGCTTTCTTGAACTCTAGTATTATCAATACTTTCAAAGAGTTCGCCGAAAACGCATAATGGAGCGGGTAGAGGGAATCGAACCCTCGCTACCAGGTCGGAAGCATGGAATTCTACCACTAAATTATACCCGCAACATAACTTTATTTTAACATACAAAACAAAAAAGTCAATAAATTTTATTGAAAAACAAAGGCCATTATGATAAAATTACCTATAATAAAACTTTGGGGAGGAAGAATATGAAGAATAACAAAGGAATAACTTTAATAGTTGTAATATTAACAGTAGTACTACTTTCCATATTAGGTGGGCTATTAATTACAAATGGAACAAAAACATATAAAAAATCACAAATAGTGCATTTTGAAACATATATGAAGAATATACAAAAAAAGGTTGATATATTAGTTGAAAGTGAACCAAACTATTTGAGCTATGGGCAAGAATTAACTGCAGAACAAAAAAACAAATTGCAGCAAATAATAAATAGCGATAGCAATATAGAAACAAGAAATGTTAATGAGCCAAAACTAAGATACTTTAGTTCAAGTGATATAGAAAGTACTCTTGAATTATTTGATATAAATGATGAATTTGTAATTAATTTTGCAAATAGAGATGTAATAAGTCTAAATGGCGTTGAAAAAGATAATAAAATGCACTATGTTCAGTATACATTAAACTAAATGAAAGGGATTAACAATGGGAAAGATAGTTTTATTAGATGATTT
>JAZQOX010000022.1:0-2356 GCA_045628105.1 Clostridia bacterium
TTTGATGCTTTGGTTTCAAAGAGATGTTACAAAGATGCATTTTCTTATGAAAGAGCTTATGAAATAATAGAAAAGGATGCTGGAACACATTTTGACAATCAATTAGCGATGGTATTTCTATCTTGCAAAGAAGAGCTCGAAAGGTATTATAATGCGAGTGAAAAGTAGAAATGCAGGAAAATTGAAATCTAACGATAAACAAGCATGGAAAGAAAAGAGGTAGCTATGTCAGAAAGAGAAGAAAAATTTGAAAGAATGATGCAGGCGGTTTTGAATAGCTATAACTCTACTGCTGAAAAAATGGATAAAGTTGTTAAAAGGATAAAATCTTAATAACTTATACAAAATTACCCCTTTAACTTGCAAATAACGCTATTCTTGCTTACAATGTATACCGTTATATGGAAAATCAGAAGTCAGCAAAAAGAAAATAATTATCAATGATCCTTCTGCTGAGAAGATATGGGAGAAAGAAAATTTTAAAGTTACCGGAAAAGCAAAATCAAAATGGCTTACATATAATATGGCAATGAGAGCGCGCATTTTTGATGAATGGGTTTGCGAAATGCTTAAGAAGAATCCAAATGCAATCGTATCACATATTGGCTGTGGTCTGGACAGCAGGTTCTTAAGAGTAAATGAAAAGTATCAGACATGGATAGATGCAGATTTTTCTGATGTTATAGATACCAGAAAAAAAAATATTCTGAAAATGAAAATTATAAGATGTGTTCATTTAACGCAGCAGAGCCGGAGAAAATAAAAGACTGCCGACCGCTATTCCTTTGACCCGAACGAAGTGTATAATTATATGGAATTTAGAATTGCGGTAAGCAATTAGAAGTAGGAAAGATTTGAAGTGTTATACGGATCCGAAACAAACTCTATTTTTTATGTAATTTATTTGTAGAAAATTTTTGATTATTAAATCATTATGAAACTCCCATCATTGCGTTATTCAAAGCTGAAAACGAACAAATTTCTTTTTCCGCTTTTTTAACAAAGAGTAAGCGATGTAAATAAATAAACATAGGTATTTATAAAAACTGGAAAAAATAAATTGTTAATTCTAAAATTATGAGATAAAATAACGGTGGTTGTGGCTGAGAGTTATTTTGTGGGTTGCTAACAACATCTTTTCAGTTTGGAAAACGATATTCGAGGGTTATCAATTATGAATCTTTTTTTTAATAAAAAATCATTGTTTTTTGTTGTATTAAGTACAATGTTATTTTTTACGAACTGTATGTTGTTGCCAAAACAAGAAAAATTTGATCCTGAAACATATGATATGGACTTTGGATTATATTATAGAACACGGAAAATTCCAGATCTCCCGCAAGAGAGTTTCCTTCAGGAGGGTGAAAAGCCAGTTGTCTATAAATGTGAAGATCTTGAGCTTTCATATCAATATTATTCATCCAATTGGTGGTTGTGTATTGGTTACTCTAGTTTTGAATGGGGTGTTGATCAACCTATGGGAAATGTTGCTTTTGCACTTGAAAATCTTTGCAAAAAAAAAGGTGCTAAAATAGCAATTGTTCAAAAAACCTATGCAAAGGATCCATACTATATTACAAGAAATAACACATCAACTGAAACTAAATCCATACAAGATGATGATGGACATTTTCATTCTTATCAAGTAACTACTACAACTCCTTATGAAGTGGCAGTGGATAGATTTTTATATTCAACATATTTGTTTGTCAAAATTCCAGAAGAATATCGTGTAAATTATGTACCTGGTTTTTCGATTTCAGATTTATCACAAGAAGACATAAATACATATTTTCAGAATACAGGTGTCAAAATAATAACTGTTTTTAATAATACTCCGGCATATCTGGCAAATCTTCATAGTGATGATATTATTTTAGAAATTAATGGTAAAAAAATAATAGATTCTACAACTTTTTTTGACATTCAAAGTAAAGCAAATAATGGTGATACATGGAAAATAAAAGTATTAAGCAGAGGTGAAGAAAAAAATATTTCTCTTGTCATAGAAAAATAGACTTTTTGTCACTTGCCCAATTGTCCTGTTTATTGCTATTTCCCTAATATAAATTACAATTGTTCCTCCAGAAAATTTTATGATAGAATAAAATTATTTATATCAGTAGAAATTGTTTTAAATAAGATTTAATCGTATACAAACGGAGCAGTAAAATATTATGTTTCACTTTGGATTTTCTTACATCGGATTAATCTGGCTTTTGATGCTGACAATTCCAAATCTTATCTGGATAAAAAACAAGCCTGCAGGTTACGAAGAATCAGCAAAGAAAGAAAATAAACTTCTTTTGATATTTGAGAAAATCGGGCAGGCACTGGTAACAGTATCAAAGTCGGA
>JAZQOX010000023.1:0-17604 GCA_045628105.1 Clostridia bacterium
CACCAGAGTAATTTTCTTCCATATTGTTTAATATGTTCATAAATAAATTTCTATTTACATATATTGATTCACTTAAAGAATCTGTGAACCCAACAATTGTAAATTCATTCATATCGTTTATTTTTAATACTCTATTTAAAAGTTCTTCTTCCTTTTTTATTCCCATTCCAGCAAACATTGAATATGGGCTATTTTTCATATTATCAATTATTTTTTTGTCAATTACTATCTCATATTCATTTTGAGGCATTCTACCTGCTATTAGCATATTTTCATTTAATTTATCAGACGCTACCATTGACCCTGAAAGTTCAAACATAAAATTAGAAAGTTGATAATAATTATCCATTTTTATTTTAAAGTTGGCATAGCCATTTCCGTGGTAATATATAATCTATATCTTCTAATTGTTCATATTCTAAATAGTCATCAACTTTAACTTTTGCCATATCTAGTTGTATATAATTTTTATCTAACTTAATATAATCCGCTTCCTGTATATTTGTTATTCCTGCTATATTGCAAACACTATATGTAATAAACATTGCTGATGCAAAAAATCCTAAAAGCAAAATCTTTTTTAATGTTGTATAATTCATTATTCTATTAAATCCCTTTTTAATAGATTTAAAAATCCCATAAATTGAACTATATTTAGGTTTAAATTTCTTATCTATAATTTCATCTAAGTTGTATTTATATTTTTCATATATGCTTTTATCTATTTTTTTGTAATGACTATCCACAAGTTCAATTGCTGAATTATTATCTACTACTTCTACTTTTCTATTATCAGTTTGTATAAAAATGTTGCCATTCTTTATCACAACTTTTATATCAATTTTTTCATCTTTATCTTCATTTTCTGAATATATATTAATATTAACTTTTTCATTTCTTAAAATATTTATATTTTCAAAGTCTTTTAAATATATCTTATTGTCTACTCTATATTCTAAGTCATTATTTTCAGTATTTTCATAATCTTTTACAACTTTTCCATCTTGGATTTCTATTGTTCTAGTTGCATAAAATTTAGCTAAGTCTTCTTCATGAGTTACAAGTATAACTAGTTTTTCTTTTGATATAGCCTTAATTAAATTCATTATCTCTAGTGAATTTTTGCTATCCAAATTTCCTGTTGGTTCATCAGCTATTACAATTTTTGGATTTTTAACAATTGCTCTTGCTATTGCAACTCTTTGTTTTTCTCCTCCTGATAACATCTGGGCCGGTCTATTTCTGTATCTATACATATTTACAGCATCTAATACATACTTAACTCTTTTTTGTATTTCTTTTTTATCTTTTAACCCAATCATTCTTAAGCTTATTGCAATATTTTCAAATACCGACATATTGTCTATTAGCTTATAATCTTGAAATATGTACCCTATATTCATGTTTCTTATTTTATCTACTGTATTGGGACGTTTTTGTGTTATTTTCTTTCCATTTACAAATATTTTTCCATTTGTAACTTTATCTAGTCCCCCTATTGTATTTAATAGAGTTGTTTTACCGCTTCCTGATTGCCCAAGTATAGCAACAAGTCCTTTATCTTCTAATTTCAAAGAGGTATTATTTATAATATGTATTTGATTTTTTCTTCTTCTATTGAAATATTTATTTACTTTCTCTATCTTTACCATATTTATACCTCCTCATTGTAAGTATTTATTGCTGTATTTTTAAATAGTTTTCTTGCAAATTTTATAGAAATTAATCTAGAAATTGTAACTATTACAATATACATTAATATGTAATCTAGTGGTTTTAAATATTTGCTAAGACTTACAACATACTCTAGTTTTAGTACTTTTAAATTAGAAAGATATATAACTCCTAATAAAACTCCATATGCTACAGTCGAATTAACAAATAGTTCTATATCTAAAATTCTCTTTACGTTTTTATATGTTGCTCCAAGTATTCGTAATGTTGTATAATATACATTTCTTGATTTTAATATTATTTTTATTATTATATATGAAATGAAGAATAACACAATTACTAAAATAACTGTAACTACAACCTTTATAATTTTAATTACTTGTTTACTCGTTTCTCCATAATACGTTTTATAATCTGTAACTTTTTTTGGATTTAGTCCAAGTTTTGAAAGTTCATTCATTGTTTCATCGATTAGTTTCATGTCTTTTATATATACACTTGACTGATATGATGGCTTATCATACAAAGAATTATAATCTTCTGGATTTACAAATATTATAAATCTATTATAATCATAGTTATCCTTTCCTGTTAATCTTTTAAAGTTCCATTTTGTGTATGTGTTCGCAACATTAATATTTATCTCATCATTATAATAAATATTGCTAACTAAAATATTTATTGGTGTATTTATAATTTTATTGTTCTTGAAATCATATTTCATATCGTCATCAACAATAGCTGTACCCTTTTCCACCCTTTCATTTGGTACTATTTGATATTCAACATACTGATTGTTCATTAATATTTTAACATTACTATAGTTGCTATTTACTCTTGTTCGCACATCATCTAATATACTTTTTGAAACATATAATTTACATTCATATCTACTTTTGTTTTCGTAAAGTTTTATTCCAACTATTGTAACTTTTCTCATTTCATTTTCAAATCCATATGGGTTTAAAATAGAAAAGTCTTTATTTAGTAAATCGTCTAATCTGTTTTCAATATAAAAATCTCGACTATTTGCCATAATTACAATTTCATCGTCTGTTTCTGGCATTCTTCCATATGTTAATTCTTCATTAAAGTTATCTAAGTTTAACATATTGCCATTAATTGTAATTTCGTCTCTTGTAATTAAAACATCCCCATCAATAAGAATATCATCTTCTACTACATATTCTATATTGGATAATCCTTTTATTTTTTCATAATCTTCATCTGTAAATGGTGTCTTGTCCTTTTTATTTATTAAAATTCTATTTTCAGATAAATCTATAAATCCCATAGCATATCCAAGATCTGACTGTTCATTTTCAGACATTTGGAATCCTGAGTATTCTGCTAAAATTGCTGCTCCCATAAAGAAGAATACTGAAAATAATAATAAGAATTTTGATATTATATTAAATGTATTTCTTGTACCTAAACGATATTTGTTAAATAATGTCATTTTATTAAATTTACTTTCTTTAACTTCTTTTGGTGGTTCCACTGTTCTTACTGAATTATTTTGTATTATTCTTCCATCATGCATTTTTATAACTCTTGTTGCATACTGTTCGAATTGTTCAATGTTGTGTGTTACAATAACAACTAGTTTATTTTTTGCAACCTTCTTTAATATTTCAATAACACCTTCTGCAGATTCGGAATCTAGGTTTCCTGTTGGCTCGTCTGCAACTATAATAGGAGTTTCTTTTACCATTGCTCTCGCTATTGCAACTCTTTGCTTTTGTCCTCCAGATAGTTTTGAAACCTTTGTATTTTTAAATTTTGTTAATCCTACCTGTTCTATAATATCTAGTATTTTTTTCTTTACATTTCGTTTTTTATATCCGTTTAGTAATAAAACCAATTCAATGTTTTGATAAACTGTATAGCTGTTAATTAAGTTAAAACTTTGGAATATGTTTGCTATATATTTTCTTCTATAATCCTCAAAGTCTTTTTCTGTATAATGGCTTGTTTCCTTGCCATTTATGTACATCTCGCCTTCTTCATAGCTATCTAAACCTGAAATTACATTTAAAAGTGTACTCTTTCCACTTCCAGATTCTCCTGTAATTACTACAAATTCTCCTATTTTCAATTCCAAATTCACTCTTGTAAAACCAGAAGCAATAATTCCCTTATTATAGTAAAATTTAGATACATTTTCTAATTTTAACATATGTACCTCCCTTTTTATTTTCCTGAATTATATCATAAGTACATCTTTCTTTTCAACAGACTTATATTGGTTTATAGAAGAAATGTAATATTTTTTTGTTTGCAAACCTGGCACAAATTGTGATTTTTTTCCCAATTTAAATACGTCCCCAATTGGCCCCAATTGGATTTAATTATATTTGTTGTATAATTTCTAATTTTGATATATAATGTTTCTATAATTATATATAATAAGGAGTTTTATATGAGAAATAGAAAAGATACAAGAAAAATATTTGTAGGTAATATACAAATTGGTGGAAATAATGATGTCATTATTCAATCTATGACTAATACTAAAACAAAAGATGTTGATTCAACAGTTAAACAAATACTTGATTTAGAAAATGAAGGCTGTCAAATTATTCGCGTAGCATGTCTTGATATTGATGATGCCAAAGCAATAAAGCAAATAAAAGAACAAATTCATATTCCAATTGTTGCAGATATTCATTTTGATTATAGAATTGCTCTCCAGGCAATTGAATCAGGTGTTGATAAGATAAGAATTAACCCCGGTAATATAGGTTCTAAAGAAAAAATTAAATTAGTAGTTGACGCTTGTAAAGCAAAAAAAATCCCAATTAGAATTGGTGTTAATTCAGGTTCATTAGAAAAAGATTTGTTACAAAAATATGGTAAAGTCACTGCTGAAGCTATTGTAGAAAGTGCTAAAAGACATGTTGATATTTTAGAAGAATTTGACTTTCATGATATATGTATTTCACTTAAAGCTTCTGACTTAGATTTATGTATTAAAACATATGAAATGGCTTCTGAAATTTTTGATTATCCTTTACATCTCGGTGTAACAGAAGCAGGAACAAAATTTGGTGGAACAATAAAGTCTAGTATTGGTCTTGGAATTATGCTAAGAGAAGGAATTGGTAACACAATTAGAGTTTCACTTTCAGATGATCCTCTTGAAGAAATTCGTGCTGCAAAGGAAATTTTAAAAAATTGTAATTTGCTTAATAATTCAGTATCATTTACTTCTTGTCCTACGTGTGGAAGAACACAAGTTGATTTAATTCCTATAGCAACCGAAATAGAAAAATTTTGTAATACATTACATAGCAATCTCAAAGTTGCCGTAATGGGCTGTGCTGTAAATGGGCCTGGAGAAGCAAGAGAAGCTGATATAGGTATTGCAGGTGGTATTGGCGAATGGCTACTTTTTAAAAAAGGAGAAATTATTAGGAAAATTCCTCATCAAAATATCATTTGTGAATTCAAAAAAGAAATTCTTAGTATGATAGAAAAACAGGAGCCATAACTGACTCCTGTTTTTCTACTTGCTAAGTAAATAATACCCGCAATTTTTGTCCGTATTACACACTAATTCTGGTAAAGTAATTTTCTTTCCGTCAAAATCCAAATCTGTCGGTTCAAAATAGCTAAATTTGTGTGACCATCTACCATCCATATCCATACGATAAAAGTGATAATCCCCGCATATCGAACGCGATATAAAGAATTTTAACGTATTTTTGGGTACCATATCATTTCTTCCCGTCTTTTCCATTTGGAATCCAAATCCTGATAACTCTTTTTTCAAAGTGTTTATCATTTTTTGTTCAGTCCAACATGGTTTAAATTCATCATTTATTGTGCTTCCAACTATAAGACGTGTATTTCCTACATTTTGAAAGTTCAACAAATATTCATAGCAATTGCATTCTATGGAATCTCTCCATTTTATTGGTTCGAAACAAAAAGGCATTTTGCTGATTGACCGGCAATGCTGAAAAATATCCATGAAAATTTCTCCTTTTTTGTAATACAACTTTATAAAATTCAATTTGGCTAATTATACACTATTTTCTCGATTATTTCAATATTTTTATTTATTTTATATTTCTATAATCTCTGGTATTGGTATTTCCATTTTGTTCGTTAAGACTATTTTTCTATTATACATATCAATTTTTTTCACATTGCCAGTAACTGTTTTATATTGCCCTCCTGCTTTTTTTACATCTGGTACAAAATATGTTATTGTTACTTTTGGAGTATTTTGTATATCTTTTTGTATCAGCTGTAACTTCATGTTTAATTCTTTTTCTTGTTCCTCATTAAGTTCTGTTTTTTCATCTGTTAATCTTGCTGTTTCTATTACTTCATCTTCAAACCCTGTTAATGCTGCAAAAGGTGCAAATTGTGCTGCCCTCATTTCTATTGACATTTGTGGACGTTTTTTTGATATATGGTGTGGCAAATTTATAATATCGTCATAATTTTTGTTATTCATATTTTATTCCCTGTGTCCTCCTATTTGACTATTTCTCTCTATTGTTGTTCCACCTTCTACTAAATTCATTCCCTTTATTATGGCATTTTTACCATATTTTTTCTTAATATCTATAACTGCCTTTTGTAATTTTCTTTCATCAGCTTCATCTTTTCTCTTTTTTTGCTCTTCTTCTCTATTTACAAATAAATTAATTTGTTCAAATGTTTCTCCTTGATTATTAGCTAACTTTTCGCTTACTACGTTATTTGCAGTAAGATTTAACCTTCTTACTAATAGTTTGCCATTCATTATTCTTTCATAAAGTGTTGTAAACGCATCTATAATTATTTTTCCTGAAGATGTTGCATGATCCAAATTTATGGTTCCATGTGCATGTTTAGGTATTTTTCTTCCATATCTATCAATTGTTATTTCTCCTTGATACAAGCTATTAATATATGGATTTGATAAATTTTCTACATCATATCCAACTGTTAATACAAGTTGATTTGTAACTACTCTTTTATCTACTAAATCTAATGCTAATAATTCCGCCATTTCCTTAACTATTAATTTTGTTTTTTCAAAATCATATGGACAATGTAAAACTTGACCTGAACTTATGCTGTTTGTGGTTGGCTTATATTGCTTAATCTGTTCAATTGTGCATGGCTCATATCCCCAACTGTGATCTATTAAAAGTTCAGCATTTATGCCAAATAATCTATATAATAAATCTTCATTGTTTATTGAACATCTTGCTATATCTCCCATTGTAAAAAGCATATGTTCTTCAAGTTTTTTGCTGTATCCTTTGCCTACTCTCCAAAAATCTGTTAACGGTCTATGATTCCATAGTTCTTTTCTATAACTCATTTCATCTAGTTCTGCAATTCTAACACCATCTTTGTTTGGTTTTACATGCTTTGCAACTATATCCATTGCAATTTTTGCAAGATATAAATTTGTTCCTATTCCTGCTGTAGCTGTAACTCCTGTTGTTTTATATACATCTTGTATCACCTTTGATACAAGTTCTTTTGCACTCATCTTATATGTTTCTAAATAATTGGTTATATCACAAAAAACTTCGTCAACTGAATATACAAATATATCTTCTGGAGAAAAGTATTTTAAATAGATATTATATATATTTGTACTATATTTCATATAATATGCCATTCTTGGAGTAGCAATAATAAAATCTAGCTTCAATGATTTATTGCTTTTTAATTCTAATGCATTGCATGATGTTCCTGTAAATTTTGCATTTGGTATCATTCTCTTTCTAAAATCATTAACTTCTGTTACCTTTTGATTTACCTCAAAAAGTCTTGCTCTGCCTGGAATTCCATAAGCCTTTAATGCCGGAGTTACTGCTAAACATATGGTTTTTTCAGTACGGCTTGCATCTGCAACAACAAGATTTGTTGTTATTGGATCAAGGCCTCTTTCTACACATTCTACTGAAGCATAAAAACTTTTTAGGTCTATACAAATATATGTACTCATATTATCTCTCCTTGTTGTAGAACCTTTGTTCGTTTTTATTGTATCATTGTTCTTCTTTTTTGTAAATAGTCTTTTATAAATTTTATGCTAAAAAATACTTGGTAAAGTTTTTCTTTACCAAGTTATTAATTAAAATATTATCTCTTTATTTTGTTAGTTGTTGTTTTTTCAAATTCCTTATCTCTTAATTTAATTTCTGTTATATGCTTATAAACAGGTAAGTTTTTTACTTGCATAGCTATATCACTTTTTAATTGTTCAGAAATGTTCATTATTCCAAGTTCTTTTACCTTATCATTATTTACAAAAATTTCTGCAAGTAATCCTGTTTCTTGTCCTATATTGTTTTTAATACCTCTAACAACTGCCTCTGCTACATATGGTATATTTAGTATATAATTTTCTATTTCTTCTGGATATACATTTTTTCCATTGTCTAAAACAATTATATTCTTTTTTCTACCATTTATTACTAATTGATTTTTATTATTAAATCTTCCATAGTCCTCAGTATTAAACCAACCATTTTTTAAAACTTTATCTGTTCTTTCCTTATCTTTATAGTATCCAAGCATTACAATGTCACCTTTTACACATATCTCTCCATCGCCCTCTGGTGTGACATTTTCAAATTTTATTTTACAACATGAAAGTACTGTTCCTACTGTAGAACAGTCATTTAATTCTGGCTTATTAACACTTACAAGTGGTGAACATTCTGTTATACCAAATCCATTTAAAAGCATTATACCAATGTCATTAAAGAATTTTCCAACTTCTGGTCTAATTGGTGCACCTCCGCACACAATTTGTTTTAATTCTCCCCCAAAGGCTTCATGAATTGATTTAAAAAATACTTTTCTTTTATCTATTCCTAATTTTCTTAAAAAATTACTTATTTTAATTAAAAGCTTTAATTGTTTTTCTTTCCCAGTTTTTTTAGCATTGCTCCATATATTTTTATAAAATGCTTCTGTAAATGCTGGTACTAAATACACATAATCTGGGTTGAATGTTTTTAAATTTTTAAGTACATTATTTAAACTATCGTTTATGCATATTGTAACATGCTTGTGTAAACCTACTAAAATTCCTGCAACCGCTTCATATGTATGATGATATGGCAAAACAGATAAGCATCTTGTTTGAACTGATGCGACTTGTAATCCATAATAAATAACACTAACTAAATTGTGCTCAGAAAGCATAACTCCTTTCGGTTTATCTGTAGTTCCAGAAGTATATACTAGCATTTTAAGGCTATTAGTATTCTTGTGTTCTATGCTTATATATTTGTTATTACCATTTTCTAGTTTTTCTTTTCCCTCTTCCATAAATTGCTTATATGATAATACGTTATTCTCATTTTCTTCTTTATCAAATCCAATAAAATATTTAATACTTGGTAATTCTTTTTTTATTTTCTCTATATATTTTTCATATCTACCTGAAAAAAATAATACTTCACTATCACTACTTCTTAATACATTAATAATCTCTTCACATGTTAGTTCCTTATCAATTGGAACCATAACACCATTGCTGTTTAATACTGTTAAATACGCTGTTATCCATTCATATCTATTTTCTCCAATTACAGCAATATGATTATCTAGCATGTTTATTGTAGCTAATGCTGTACCTAAATAGTTTGTATCATTTCTAAATTCTCTATATGTTACTTCTTTAATTTCACCTTTATTTTTATATTTAAACGCAATTTTATCTCCTGCTTCTTTTTCTGCAATCTCTAAAATTTCTTTAATTGTTTCTATTTTTACGGATTCATATACTTTTACTTTTGGGTTTTTCATAAAAAAATCCTCCTATTTTTAAGTTGCCAAAATCGCAACAATTGTCTCTCCAACAATCCGATTTTATAGATAAATTTATCACAATTTTTTAAAATTGTCAATGTCCAACAGCACGAAAAAATGATCCAATTGGGGACTGTCCCTAATTGGATCACTTTTATATAAATATGCTTTTTATTATTCCATTTTCTATGCTTACACTGAATATGTTTTTCAATATTATTAGTATTATTGGTCCAACAAAAAGTCCTAATATACCTATTAATTTGAATCCTGTATACATTGCTATTAGTGTGAATATTGGATGTATTCCTATTTTTCCACTTACTATTCTTGGTTCTATTAATTGCCTTGTTATTAATATTATTGCATAAATAATTATTATTGCTATTCCTAGTTTTATATCTCCATTTACCCCCTCAATTATGGCCCATGGTATCATTACTGTCCCTGAGCCGCAATATTGGTAATGCATCTACAAATCCTATTGCTAGTGCTGTTAAAAATGGATATGGAACATTGAATTTCATTATTTTTAAACTGTATAGTCCTATTAAAACTATACCGAAATGATATTAGTATTAATATTGCTTCAGCTTTTAAGTAATTTCCCAATTCTTTTATTATATTTCTTGTGTGTGTGCCTATTTTCTTTGCCCATTTATGTGGTAGTTGATGTTCTATTGTGTCTATTATATAAATTCTATCTGTACATATAAAATATGTTGCAAGTAGTGTTATGAATGTATATATTCCAATAGTTGGTATTTCTGATATTATTTGTGTCGCTTTTGTTAAGAAATTGGATATAAATTCTGAAGCAAATTCTACAATTTTATTACTTGAATTTTCAAGTATTGTTATAAATTCTGATGGAATTTTTGTTTTTCCATCTTTAATTATTTCCAGATAATTTTGTACTTGCTCATAAATTATTTGAATGTAATTATTTAGTCCCTGTAATAGGTTCGAACTTTCGGTTATCAAACTAACAATTCCCCATGTAAGTAAGCCAAGTAAAATTCCAAAAATTATTATTAGAACAATTATTGCTATTTTCTTTCTTTCAATTTTTGTTTTCTTTACTATTAGCTTTATTAATGGTTCAACAAGAAGCGAAATAATAAATCCTATTAAAAATGGCAAATAAAATACTGCCAATTTTATAGCTAGTACTATTAAAAATATATACACAATTACTATTCCAATATTTTTTAATGTTCTTGTCCAATATCCAATGTCTATTATCATCTTTTTTTCACTCCATTAATATGTACTAATTTTATCATCAAGGATAATAATCCTTGATGACTTCTTGCTTTATTGGTTATTTTTTGGACTGCAATCACAATCGCATATTCCTTCACACACTTTTCCAGTGTTTGATACTTTGCTATTTGCTAAGTCGCCTAATGTTATTATTCCAACTATCATATTATTATCAATTACCGGAACTCTTTTTACTTGGCAATCACACATTATTCTTCCTGCTTCTGTTATTTCTGAATCTGGCGTAACCGTGTTTACATTTATTGTCATAATCTCACTTACTGGTGTTGTTTTTGCATCTTTATTGCATGCTACTCCTCTTAATACAATGTCCCTATCTGTAATCAATCCTACTATTGTTCTATTTGTATCGCAAACTGGTACACACCCCACATGTTTGTCTTGCATTATTTTTGCAACTTCATTTAGTGTAGTTGCAGGATTTACACATGATACTTGATGGCACATACATTCTCTAACTTTCATATATTTCTCCTTTCACAATTTATTATTAATTGTTTTTGGAAAAATATACATTATATAAAATTTTTAACGCCATAATGGTGGTCTTTGATCATATAGCATTTGTGGCATATATGGTGGTCTGACAGGTCTTTGTGGCCTCCATTGTGTTTTATTTCCTAGTTCTCTTAAAATTAATATTTTAATTAGATCTTTTAGTAGAAAATTACCTTGTCTTACTTCTCCTCTAGTTTCTGGTTCTTTAACATTTGGATTACGTACATCCCCGTTTTTTAGTACAGTTCTCTGATTATTTAAGTTTTGTGCTGGTAAATCATCTTGTTCCATATTGTTATAAATTTCTTCTGTCATGCTTTCTACCATATTTCTTGAAATGTCTCTTTGACCATTTTGCATACAAATCTTTTTAATCATTGGGTATATTATTCTATATATTTCTGGATACATTGCTTCTATAATTTCATTATTTACGCTATTAGAATTGCTATACTGTGTGTCATAGTAATAGTTATCATATGTATTTACATACATGTTATTTGGAATCTGGTTATATCCTAGCACGTTTCTCATATATTCTTCATATTCCATTTTCATCCCTCCTATATATTCTTTTTTATTATATGTCGGCAATAATAAAAAAAGCACAGCTTCAAAATAATTTTTGAAGCTGTGCTTTTTTTAGAATACTACCTCTACATTGCTAATAACTATTGTTGGAATTGCCTTGATTTTGTTGTTTTTTGCAAATGCAATTGTGGAAAATCCATCTAATAAAAATCCGTTCTTATCAACAATTATAGGATGTGGAATTTTGCCATACTCCCTGTAAAACATCTCAATTTTACGGTAGCTTTTGCTTTTCAAATTTTCCTCAAGGTTAAATATTGCAATAATCTCTTCACATTTGTATGTAGAAATCCACTTCTTTGGCAAGAAATATCCTCTCATTTGCCGGACGGTTTCATTATTAGCTCTGAATCTGTCCTTAATAAAACCTTTTTTCTTCTTTGAAGCCTTTCTCAATTGTTTAAACTGCAGTTCAGTCAAGTTTCCCTTTGCTCCATTGCAGGATTTGCAACAAGGAACAAGATTGTTTGGTACAGTTGGTCCTCCCAAATCTTGAGGATACAAATGATCCATGGTAATCTCGTTGTCCTTTAATTGCTTGCCACAATACCAACAGGAATTACCATTATTTTCAATGGTAATGAATCTGGTAAGTTCCCGCCATTTCACGCTCCGTGGCACTTTGAGTATTTCGTTTTCTACCCAACACCCTTCGGGTAATTTCGCAGGTAATTCGATAATCATCGCATTTTCCCCTTTCATTAAAATTTGGCACGCCATTATTTGGTTAGAGTATATACCATATATAAATATAATTCAATATGAATTGAGAATTTTGAATTAATAAATTTATTTTTGTTTTCTTGTTTGATTCTTATATATCATTTTCATTGTTAGTTTATCTGGAGAAATTTTACTTAATGTTTTTAAGATTTTTATTTTTAATCCAGGTACTATTACTAGTTTCCTTTTTAATGTTTTATCTATCGCGTATTTAGCGACATATTCGCTTGATAACGCCTTTAGGCTAAAGTTTACATTTGCTACATTATTAAAGTTTGTTGCTACTGGTCCTGGGCATAATACACTTACACTCACATTTGATTTTTGTTTTCTTAATTCCTCGTAAATGCTCTCTGTTAGTCTAAGAACATATGCCTTTGATGAATAATATGCCGCCATAAGAGGTCCTGGTGCAAATCCTGCTATTGATGCAACATTTAAAATTCTTCCTCTGTTTTCTCTTACCATATCTTTTAAAAATAATTTTGTTAAAACATGTACTGCTATAATATTCGTATTTATTAAGTTTATTTCTCTTTCTAGGTCTGTTTCTGTGAAATTGCCAAACAAGCCAAATCCTGCATTATTTACTAATAAATCTATATTTTCATCTTTTAATGCTTCATATAATTCAATGCAATTTTCTTTTATGCTTAAATCCTTTGCGATTGGAATTACTCTGTTTCCTAATTCATGCTGTAATTCCTCTAATTTATCTATATTTGTTGCTACTGTAAATACATCATATCCCAATTCAACTAAATATCTTACCATATCTCTGCCTATTCCTGATGATCCGCCTGTAACTAACGCTTTCATATCCTTATTCTCCTTTATATTTAATACGGGGCACCGAAGGCGTCGACCCCCTACGTAAACTATTCTCCTTTTTTGTAAACCTGTCCCAAATTGGGATTTTTTTCCCAATTTAAATACGTCCCCAATTGGGAAAATTAAGTTTGTGCGTACCATTTTTTGAAGTCTGGTACGTATTCTTCTTCATGTGTTCCTAATTCCTGTATATATCCATTTTCTAAGTTTAAAGAATATAAATACTGTTCTATTTCGTCATATTCTTCTTGTGTAAGTTTTCTATTTATTTCTGGATATTCTTTTGCTCTGTGTGTTGGAAAGTATTGTGCCATTACACTGACATATATGTTGTTATCTAAGTTATCATTTATCCATTTTAAAACTTTTTTTGAATTTTCTATGTTGTTTGGCAAAACCAAATGTCTTATCATTAATCCCTTTTTCATCATTCCGTTTTCGTCTAAAATTGGAGTTCCTACTTGTTTATACATTTCTTTTATTGCTTCTGTCGCATTTTCAAAATAGTTTTTTATGTTTGAATACTTTAATGCAGTTTTGTTATAATAGTATTTTAAATCCGGTAAATATATGTCTATATAGCCATTTAATGCTTTTATTGTTTCAACATTTTCATATCCATTGCTATTATATACTATTGGTATTTTTAGTCCTTGTTTTCTTGCTAACTTAATTGCTTCTATTATGTGATAAACATACATTGTTGGAGTTACAAGATTTATATTTTCTGCATTTTTTTCTTGCTGTTCTATAAAAATTTCAGCAAGCTCTTCAATTGTTATTTCTTTTCCGTTGCCTTGTTGACTTATTTCATAATTCTGGCAGAATACACAATTCAAATTACAATTTGAAAAAAAAACTGTTCCTGATCCGTTTTCTCCACTTATGCATGGTTCTTCGTAATTATGCAAAGAAACTAGCGCAATTTTTAATTTATCTGTTGTTTTGCATCTTCCCTGTATCCCATTGTTTCTATTAACTTTGCAATTATGCGGACATATTGTACATTTATTTAGCTGTTCCATTTTTTCTCCCTTAAAAAGGTCGCATTTTATTGCGACCCCTTCATGTAATATTTATTTTTTTATATCTATTTTTATATGTATATCTTGTAGTTGTTTGTCTGTAACAACACTTGGTGCTCCCATTAATGCATCTCTTGCTTTTTTGTTTTTAGGGAACGCAATTACTTCTCGAATATTTGGTTCATCTGCAATTAACATTACCATTCTATCTAATCCAGGTGCAGCTCCAGCATGTGGAGGTGTTCCAAATTGAAATGCATTATATAATGCTCCAAATCTTTTTTCAACTTCAGCTTCTGGATATCCTGCTATTTCAAATGCTTTTACCATTATTTCTGGATTGTGGTTTCTTACTGCTCCTGATGCAACTTCGTATCCATTGCAAACAACATCGTATTGGTATGCTAATATTTCTAATGGATTTTTATTTAATAATGCATCCATTCCACCTTGTGGCATTGAGAATGGGTTGTGGTTGAAATCTACAGTTCCTTCATCTGATAGTTCATACATTGGGAAGTCAACTATTAAACAGAAACGGTATGTATTTTTTTCTAATAAATCTAGTCTATTCCCCAATTCTATTCTTACTTGTCCTGCTATTTTTTGTGCTGCTTTTAATTCATCTGATATAAAGAAAATACTGCAATTTGCATCGGCACCAATTGCTTGTAATCCATTTTTTACTTCATCAGTAATAAATTTTGCAATTCCACCTGATACATTATTTTCTGTATCAAATTTAACCCATGCTAATCCCTTTGCTCCAGCTTCTTCTACTGCATATGTAGTCATGTTATCAAAGAATTTTCTTCCTTGTTCAGCTCCATTTGGAACTATTATTGCTTTTACAGTTTTATCCTTGAACGCATTAAATTCTGTATCTTTAAATAAACTTGTTACATCTTGTATAATAAGTGGATTTCTTAAATCTGGTTTATCTGATCCGTATTTTTCCATAGCTTCTAAGTATGGTATACGTACAAATGGACCTTCGTCAACATGCCATGTTGTAAAATGTTTAAATGTTGATGTGAACACTTCCTCTAAAACTTTAAAAACATCTTCTTGTGTTGCAAATGACATTTCAAAGTCTATTTGATAGAATTCTCCTGGTGCTCTATCAGCTCTAGGATCCTCATCTCTAAAGCATGGAGCTATTTGGAAGTATTTATCAAATCCTGAAACCATTAATAATTGTTTGAACTGTTGTGGTGCCTGTGGAAGTGCATAAAATTCACCCGGATGTAATCTACTTGGTACTAAGAAATCTCTAGCTCCTTCTGGTGATGAATTTGCCAAAATTGGTGTTTGTATTTCATTAAATCCTAATTCATACATTTTGTCTCTTACAAATTTCATTATTTGTGAACGTAGCAAAATGTTTTTGTGAATTTTATCATTTCTTAAATCTAAGTATCTATATTCTAATCTTAAATCTTCTCTAACAGATGATATATCTATTTTTTCTGAATTGACTTCGAAAGGAAGTACTGGTTTGCATTTTCCTAAAATATCAATTTTCTCTGCTTGTAGTTCAATTTCTCCTGTAGGAATTTTACTATTTTTGTTTGATCTTTCTGCTACAATTCCTTCAACTGAAATAACACTTTCTGTTACAAGTTCTTCAACTTTTTCATGTAAACTACTATTTTCATCAATTATTATTTGTGTAATACCAAATTGATCCCTTAAGTCAATAAATTTCATTGCACCTAAATTTCTAATTCTTTGTATCCAGCCTGCAATTTTTACTCTTTCACCCTTATTGGTAATTCTTAATTCTCCACAGTTATGTGTTCTGTATTCATTCATTTTATTCTACAACTCCTTCTATATTGCTTTTTAGCCATTTAATTCTTTCTTCGTGTAGTTTTCTTCCAAACTCTATTCCTGGTTCTAAATTGTATTCTTTTATTATGAAATCGCCATTAACTTCTTTAATCATCTTTTGTCCTATTTTCATAAAATTGTATCTATCATCTTTTATTTCTTCTTTTGAACTATCATATTCTCTGCATCGGTCGCAAAAAACAACATATTGTAAGCCTTTTAATCCAAGTGCAGATTTATCTATTTTTTCTATAAACCCAACTTTTTTTGCAATTGTCATTTGCCAGAATATTCCGCCTTTCATATGTTCTAGCACTGCAGTCATTGCACATCTTTGCCACTCTTTTGGACACCCTATTCTTTTACATAAAAGTTTTAAAGGTTCAACTCCCCTTTGTTCATGATTATAGTGATGTGGATACATTTCTTTAGGTGTTCTTCCTTTTCCTAAATCGTGTACCAATGCACAAAATCTTATTTTTATGTCCTTTGTAATTTTAGCACAATTATTAAGAGTAAGCATTGTGTGATTATAACTATCACCTTCTGGATGATATTTTACAGGCTGAATTGCTCCTATTAAATCATATATTTCCTTAAAATGTACATCTAAAACATCAGCATCTCTTAAAACATCAAAAAATATTGAAGGTTTATCTGCTTCCAGTGCTTTCTTAAATTCAGCAAAAACTCTTTCTTTTGATAATGTTTCAAGTTCATCTCTAAGTTTACTCATAAGTTTTAACGTTCTTTTTGATACTTTAAAATCTAATACAGCAGCCATTCTGGCAACTCTATATACTCTTAAAGGATCCTCGCTAAATCTTGAACTTGTTTCCCTTATTATTCTATTTTCTAAATCCTCTTGTCCTTTAAAAGGATCTATTATTTCTTTTGTTAACACATTTTGTGCTATAGAATTTATTGTAATATCTCGTCTTTTCAAATCTTCTTCTATTGAAATATTCTCATTTGACTCAATTTTAAATTCTTTATGACCTTTTCCTATTTTCGTTTCTTTTCTTGCAAGTGCAAATTCTTTACCATCTATAACAAAAACCTGAAAAGATTTTCCCTGTGTTCTAGCATTTGGAAATAATTCGATAAATCGTTCATCTGTTAAACCTGTAACGCAGTAATCTTCGTCTTTTATTGGCTTATTTAAAATAGCATCTCTGACAGCTCCACCAACTAAATATGTAGTTCCACCATTTTGTTTGATAACATTTGCTATCTCAACTATATCCATATTTCCTCCTAATTTTACTAATTAATTTTATAACTATTGTAGCTTAATGTCAAGAGAAATACAAAAAAACATACACTAGGTCATAGAAAGGCCTAGTGGTTATCTTTTATTTCT
>JAZQOX010000024.1:0-2625 GCA_045628105.1 Clostridia bacterium
AAATTTGGTTTTTCAAAATATTTTTTATATATATGTAATATATTAAATATAAATTATTTAGAATATAGTTTAAAAAATATTTAATAATATATTAAATTATCTATGTCTTTTTTAAATTATAGATATATTTATTAATAGAAAGGTTAATGAAATTTTTCATAACATTTCATTTCTTAAATTTGCTTTATTGGGAGGTAAACAAAATGCCTCCCATTTATTAAACAAATTTAAGTAGCACCAAGAAAATAATAATATTAAATAATAAACACAATGGGAAGACCTAAAGGATACCAAATGAGTATTGAACAAAAGAAAGCCATCAAGGATGGAATGTTGAACTATTATCAAACAATGACAGAAGAACAAAAGGCAAGGAGAGCAAAAGCAAATAACAAAATTAGGGAGTTTTGGAAGTTATACAAGGATGAGAGATGGAAAGAATATAATGGAATAAAAACGAAATAAGATGGCAAGCAAATTTAAGAAAAATTATGAAGTGGTGGATAACAATTTCAATGACTTAAAAGAAAGGCATATTATAAATGAAATCATCAACCAATCAATTTTCCAGAAAACAGACAAACCTTTAATTGAACAGACATATTTAGCGGATGTTTGTTGCTGTGATAAGAAGACAATACAAAGGAAATTAAACAGATTGGAATATGAGGAATGGATAACCAAGAAACGAACAAAAAAGGCAAATGGCTATTTCACAACCCAAATTTCAATTACTGAAAAACTAAAAGGAATAATAAAAGAAATTGGAATGGAGAAGAAAACAATTAAAAAGATTAAAGAGAAACTAACTAATTCAATAATACCAAAAATGGATAACAGCCCTTTAAGCATAGATAGATGTAATTTTTAAGGAGAGGTAGGGACAAAATGTCCATAAGGTAGGGACATTTTGACCATATAAAATAGATATAATAATAGATTAATGAATTGGGAAAAAGGCTTTAGATACCTTTTCCCTCAATTCAAAAAAAAGAGAGAAAAGAAAGATAAAAGATTTTAATTTGATAGAAAATTAAAATCATATCTTTCGATAATAGAAGAATATAATAATAAGGAATAAGGCTTCATAAATTCACCTTATTCCAACTATAAAAAGTAATAAATAACAATGGAAAGCAATTTAAGAAAAACCACACCACAAGCCACTTTGGAAGGCTACATCGGAGAAGTCCAACAATTAGAAATTGTGAAGGCATTAACCACAAATGAAAGTATGATACCATATTTAACCATAACAGACCAAAACATATTTTCAGACCCCCAAATTAGGATAATGGTAGGAAAATGTAAAGAATACTATAACCAATACAAACACCTACCATCAAAAGATGAACTAAAAGACCTTTGCCACACATCAAACGACATCAACAACCAAATAACCGATGCCTTAATTGAAGAAATAGAAGGTACTGAAATAACACCTTACATCAAGGATAAGTACACCAAATTTATAAAGCAACAGAATGTTGTAAAGTTGGCGAATACCCTACTACAGAACGCAAGCAAGGGCGTTTTAGATATAAAACCTTTAGAAGTATTCCAAGAGGAATTAAAGGCGATAGAACCAAAAAAGGAAGAGCACAAGCCAATAACACTTTTTGAAGATATAGAAGACTATTTAACATATAAAAGAGAAGTAATACCAACATTCCATAAGGCTTTAGATGAACACCTCAACGGAGGTTTGGAAAGGGGGGCAATCACACTTTTATTAGCGGGCACAGGAATAGGGAAAACAACCATAACAACCCACCTTTGTAATAAGATGGCTTTAAAAGGTTATAATGTTCTACAGATAGTTTTTGAAGATAACATCCAAACCATAAGGAATAAACACTTTGCAAAGTTGGTAAGCAAAAATATAAAATGGGTTGATGATAATAAAAAGGAAGTTATTGAATTTCTTAAAAAGAACTACCCAAGCGAATGTAAACAATTAACCGAACATCTAAGAATCATTCGACTACCTAATAACCAAATGACAATAGCAGAAATTGAAAACTATATAAAGAAAGTTAATGAAGATTTCAAAATAGATGTTATTAGTTTAGATTATTTGTCTTGTTTAAAACATACTAAAGATTTTCAACCTCCACATATTGAAGAGGGGGAAATGGTAAGAGATTTAGAAAGAGTAGCAAATGAAATGAATATTGTGTTAATGCTTGCAGAACAACTCAACAGAAGTGGTAATGGCGCAGAAGCCTCAATGATGAATGTGCAAGGAAGTATATCTAAAGCGCAAGACGCCAATACAATAATATTACTATCAAGAACCCAAGAGCAACAAAAAGAAAGTAAAGCCGATATTTCAATAGAAAAATGTAGAAATGGTTTTGGTTATAAGAAATGGGAAAATATAACTTTTGACAATGGCACTTTACAATTAGATTTTAGCACAGCAGAAAATAATAATGACAAAATCTTTGGGTTATGGAAATAAGGCAATTTGGGAAGATTAAAGGACATTACCAACTATATGGAGATATAACACCTAACGACTATAATTTAGCCTTATGCAAATGTTATGGAATTAACCCTAAAGATGTAATAGGACTAAAAGAAGAATATAATAATAAAGATAATAAATAAAAGAATATGGAA
>JAZQOX010000025.1:0-31278 GCA_045628105.1 Clostridia bacterium
ATATTCATTTATTGCCTTCTGAAGTTCCACTAATATTAATGGAAGTATTGATATTACTATAACATACATCCATTGTTTTAGGTTTAATGGTACTGCTCCAAATATATTTGCTATTTTGCTATTTACAATAACTAAAGTTTGCAATATTAAACCAACAATTACAGCACCTATTAAATACATGTTGCTAAAAATACCTATTTTAAATATTGAATTTTCGCTTCTGATATTAAAACTCTGTACCAATTCTAGTGCACTTAATGTAAAAAATGCCATTGTTCTTCCTACTTGTAATCCATAAAATTTATTTCCAAAGCTAAATGCAAATAATGCTAAAACCCCTATCATTATTCCTTCAATAATTATTTTGCCCCATAAGCCATCTGCAAAAATACTCTCATTTATTTTTCTCGGCTTTCTGCTCATTATATCTTCATCCATTGGCTCTAATCCAAGTGCTATTCCTGGTAAAGAATCCGTTACTAAATTTATCCATAATAACTGTATTGCAATTAATGGTGTTTCAAATCCTAACATTAAACCTAAAAGCATTGCCACTATCTCTCCAACATTTGTTGCAATTGAAAAATGCACAGTTTTTCTTATATTATCATATATATGTCTTCCTTCTTTGACCGCTTCTATTATCGTTACAAAATTATCATCTGTTAAAATCATATCTGATGCATTTTTGGCAACATCTGTTCCTGTTTTTCCCATTGCTATTCCAATATCTGCATTTTTTAATGCAGGTGCATCATTTACTCCATCTCCTGTCATTGCAACAACATTTCCAGCTTTTCTAAATGCTTTTACAATTCTTACCTTATGTTCTGGTGAAACTCTAGCAAAAACAGAATATTTCATAATACTTTTTTCTAGTTCCTTATCTGGTATATTATCTAATTCTTTTCCTGTTATAGCATAATCACCATTTTTAAGGATTCCTAGATCTCTCCCAATTGCCGTTGCTGTTAATATATGATCTCCTGTAATCATTACAGTTTTTATCCCAGCTTTTTTGCAATTTAAAATTGCTTCCTTTACGCCTTCTCTTGGCGGATCTATCATTCCAATTAGCCCACAAAAAATTAAATTTTTCTCTATTTTAGAATCAATATTTTGTGGAAGTACATCTACTTCCTTATATGCAATTGCTATAACTCTTAAAGCCTTTTTTGCCATGTTATCATTTTGATTTTGTATGTTTGAAAGTTCTGAATCAGTAATCGAATAAATTTGATTATTTTTTACATAGCTATTACATCTTTTTATTAATATATCTGGTGCCCCTTTTGTAATTATTCTATATTTATTTCCTATCTTATGAATTGTTGTCATCATTTTTCGTTCTGAATCAAATGGAATATCGTCTATTCTTGGCATTTCTTTATATAAAATATCTTTATTTAAGCCTATTTTTAAAGCACCTTCTGTAATTGCTTTTTCTGTTGCTTCTCCATCAACAAAAAAGCTTCCATTTTCGTTATGAATTATACAATCTGTACACATTGTGCCTAGTTCTAAAATTTGTTTTTTATTTTCTCCAAATCCAAATGTTTGAACTATCTGCATTTTGTTTTGTGTAAGAGTTCCTGTTTTATCTGAAGCAATTACTGTACTGCTTCCCAAAGTTTCAACAGCTGGCAATCTTCTTATGATACTATTTTTTCTTGCCATTCTGGTAATTCCAATTGAAAGCATTATTGTAACAACTGCTGGAAGCCCTTCTGGTATAGCTGCTACGGCAAGTCCAACTGATGTCATGAAAATTTCCATTATTGGTATTTTTCTTAAACATCCTATTAAAAATACAAATAAGCATATTATAAGTGCTGTGATTCCTAGGTTTTTACCAACTTCTCCAAGTCTTTTTTGCAAAGGTGTTTCTGGCGCTTCATCTGTAATAATCATTTTTGCAATTTTTCCAACACGTGTATTCATACCTGTTTCAGTTACAATTCCTTCTGCATGTCCTTTAACAACTATTGTTGTTGCAAAAGCCATATTTTCCATGTCTCCTAAATTTGTATCTTTCATTAATATTTTTATTGCATTTTTTTCAACAGGAACTGTCTCTCCTGTTAATGCTGATTCTTCAACTTTTAAATTATATGTATTAATAAGTCTAATATCTGCTGGAACAAATGAACCTGTTTCTATAGTTACAATATCTCCTGGAACTAATTCTTCACTTGATACGCTAATTATTTCTCCGTTTCTCTTTACTTTTGCATGAGGATTTGCTAATTTTTGCAATGCTTCTATTGATTTTTCTGCTTTGCTTTCTTGTATTACTCCCATCAATGCATTTAAAAATACAATTCCTATAATTATTATTGAATCTATGTAATCATTACTATGTTCAATGTACGAAATAACTGCTGAAACTATTGCACTTAATATAAGAATTATTATCATGAAGTCTTTAAATTGCTCAATAAACCTAATTATTATGCTTTTCTTTTTTCCCTCTTCAAGTTTATTTTTTCCATATTCAACAATTCTTTTTTTAACTTCTTCAGAAGATAAACCTTCTTTAATACTTGTCTTAAGTAATTTTTCAACATTATTTTCATCTAATGTATGCCACATAGAATTTCACTCCTTTGCCTGTCTTTTTTATAAATTCTATGCTTGTACATTTTTTTTATTACATTTTTTATAATTTTGTTTTAAAACATTTTATCAACAAATTGTTGAAAATTTATGCATTTTTGCTTTATTTTTCCACTAATTTGTTATATAATGTTGTGTAATTAGTTTATAGAGGTGAATTTATGGAATATAATCACAATGAAATTGAAAAGAAATGGCAAAAATATTGGGATGATAATCAAACTTTTAAAGCTAAAACTGGAGAATCTAAAAAGCCTTATTACATTTTAGTTGAATTTCCTTACCCTTCTGGAGCTGGCCTTCATGTAGGACATGTAAGAAGTTACACTGCACAAGATGCACTTGCTAGAATGAAAAGACTTCAAGGATATAATGTTTTATACCCTATGGGTTGGGATGCTTTTGGTGCACCAGCTGAACAATACGCAATAAAAAATCACATTCATCCTAAAGATGCTGTTAAAGAAAATATAAAAACTTTTAAAGGACAAATGAAGGATTTAGGTTTTTCTTTTGACTGGTCAAGAGAATTTTCAACAACAGATCCTGATTACTATAAATGGACACAATGGCAATTCTTACAATTTTACAAACATAACATGGCATATAAAGATACTATACCTGTTAATTGGTGTCCTACTTGTAAATCTGTTTTATCAAACGAAGATGCTGCAGGTGGAGTTTGTGAAAGATGTGGAAGCACTGTTGTTCAAAAAGAGAAATCTCAATGGATGCTTAGAATGTCCGACTATGCAGAAGATTTATTGACAGGATTAGATAATACAAACTTTGCAGAAAGAGTTAAGCTTGGTCAAATAAATTGGATTGGAAAATCTACAGGTGTTGAACTAGATGTTGATATTGTTGGCGGTGGAAAATTTTCTATTTTTACAACATGTATTGAAACAATTTATGGAATAACATTTTTTGTTATTGCTCCTGACGGAAAACTTATTAAAGAATTAATGCCAAGAGTTAAAAATAAAGAAGATGTTAATAATTACATTCAAGAAACAATGAAAAAATCTAACATGGACAGAACTGATTTAAATAAAGGAAAAACAGGATGTAAAATTGAAGGTATTACAGCAATCAATCCTATTAATGGTAAAGAAGTTCCACTCTTCCTTGGAGATTTCGTATTAGGTGATTATGGTACTGGCGCTGTTATGGCTGTTCCAGCTCATGACCAAAGAGATTTTGAATATGCAATTGAACATAAATTAGAAATGATTCAAGTAATTGATGGAGCTGATACTTCTTCTAAAGCATTTGAAAAACATGATTATTTAGGTAAAGGATGCAAATTAATTAATTCTGAAGAATTTACAGGTTTAACAGTTGAGGAAGCAAAAGAAGCTATTACTGATAAACTTGTAGCAAAAGGAATCGCTAGAAGAGTAAACAATTATAAAATGAGAGATTGGATTTTCTCACGTCAAAGATTCTGGGGTGAACCAATTCCAATGATTTATTGTGAAAAATGTGGTTGGCAACCAATGAAGGAAGAAGATCTTCCTCTACTTTTACCAGATGTTGCTGAATATGAACCTACAGAAAACGGTGAAAGCCCTCTTGCAAATATTGAATCTTGGGTAAATACAACTTGCCCTCATTGTGGTGGAAATGCAAAAAGGGAAACAGATACTATGCCTAACTGGGCAGGTTCTAGCTGGTACTTCTTAAGATTTATGGATGCCAAAAACGATAAAGAATTTGCTTCAATGGATGCAATGAAATACTGGGATAAAGTTGACTGGTATAATGGTGGTATGGAACATACTGCAAGACATTTATTATATGCAAGATTTTGGGTTCAATTCTTATATAATATTGGATTAGTTCCTAAAAAAGAAATGATTTGGACCAGAGTAAGCCATGGTATGGTATTAGGTTCAAATAACGAAAAAATGAGTAAATCAAAAGGAAATGTAATTAATCCTGATGATATTGTTAAAGAATATGGTGCTGATACTTTAAGACTTTATGAAATGTTTATGGGTGAATATACTCAAGATGCTCCATGGAGTACTGATTCATTAAGAGGATGTAAACGTTTTATTGATAAAGTAATTCGTTTAAAGAATAAAGTAGATAATAATGCTGAAGGATATACAAAGAAATTAGAACCTATAATCAATAAAACAATTAAAAAAGTTCAAAATGATTTAACAACTATGGCATATAACACAGCTGTTTCAAGTTTAATGATTCTTGCTAATAGTATGGAGGAAGAATCTGTAATAACTAAAGACGATTATCATGTTCTTTTAGTATTGCTTAACCCTATTGCACCACACATAACAGAAGAATTAAATGAAGAATTAGGTTATTCTCCAATTTGTACTTCTGTATGGCCTGAATATGATGAAAGCAAAACAATAGATAGTGAAATAGAATTACCTGTTCAAATAAATGGTAAATTAAAAGGAACTATAAAAATTGCAATAGACGCAGATGAGCAAACAGTAAAAGAAACTGCACATAAAGAAGTTGCAGAATTATTAGATGGTAAAACTATTGTAAAAGAAATTTATGTAAAAAATAAAATATTTAATATTGTTGTAAGATAAAAAAATAAAGGCACATGCCTTTATTTTTTTATTTCTCATCACCTTTTAGTTTTTTTATTAATTCTATTATTGAATTCACAGTTCTCCATGAATTTGGATTTACTTGTGTAGGTTGTATTTCAATATTTAATTCTTCGTCAAATCTAGATATTAACGTAATAAATGCAAGAGAATCCAAAATATCTTCTTCAATTAAGTCTAAGTCAAAATTTTGTTTTACTCTTTCATCTTCACAAACTTCTAATATTATTTTTACAATTTTATCCTCCATTTGCTAATCTCCTTAATTTTGAAATATCAATTTTCCCATTATTATTTAAAGGGAATTTGTTTATAATTTTAATATTTGGTATCATGTAGTTTGGTATTTTATTAGATAAATCCTCTTTGATTTCTTTAATGCTTTTTATCTCATTGTTTTTTAATTTAATGAATGCAACAAGTTTTTCTACAACCCCTTCAGCAGATTTTATTGCAATTACTCTTCCATTCTCGATGTATGGTAAATTGTAAAAATTTTTTTCAATGTCTGATAATTCTATTCTATATCCTTTATATTTAATTTGATTATCTTTTCTATCTAAATAATATAATACACCATTTTTTATAAACCCTAAATCTCCAGTTTTATACGCATTCATAGACTTAAATTTAATGAATTTTTCATTATTATTGTCTAAATATCCAGCTGCAACGCTTTGACCTGCTATTAAAATTTCTCCCACTTTGCTTTCAATTTCTTCATTTCCATTCTCATCTAAAATATAAATACGAACGTCATCTTTAGGAAATCCAACTGGTAAGTTTTCTTCTAAATTTTTTTCAGTAAGTTCAATACTTGTTACCGCAAAAGTACATTCTGTTGGTCCATAGCAATTTATTATTCTTATATCTTTAAAACGTGAAAATAGTTTTTCTACAGTTTTTTTTAATAGTTTTTCTCCACAAAATATTATTGTGTTTAAATTTGGTAATAGTTCTCTTTTAAAATTGTCATCTATCATTAAAAGTTCTGCAAATGATGGAGTCAAGACTGCCATAGTTGCATTACTTTGTTTCAGTTCTTTAAATGTTTTTGAAAATTCTAAATGATTTTCATTTTCTAGTATAAAATGTTCGCTTCCGCTTGCTACAGTTAAGTACATATCTGCAACAGATAAATCAAATGAAAAAATTGCCTGATTCAATATTATTTCATTATTTGCATGAGAAATATTCAAAAGCCATCTCACACAAGAATCTAAATTTTTGTATGTTACCTTTACTCCTTTAGGAATACCTGTACTGCCTGATGTAAATATAATGTAATATATGTCATTTGGCTTTAAATAAATATTTTGTATGTCATTATATTCATTTTGTTCCATTATTTCATAAATTTTTTTCTTTTCAATATTTACACATTCCTTACTTTCGTAATTACCTATTATGAAAAATGGTTTAACCTGCTTTATTATTAATTCTATTCTTTCCTTTGGAAGACTTTCATCTACTGGCACATATGTAATTCCTGCAAATGAGCATGCAAGAAAACATGCCTTCATATATATTTCTTTTTTTCCATATACAATTACAGGTTTTCTATCTTTGTTATTTGAAATTAGAAAATTGTATATATTGCATACATATTTATAAAGTTCAAAATATGAATACTTTTTTTCTCCAATTGTATATGCAATTTTTTCTTGATTACATTTTATTTTTTCTAATATATCATCTAGAATCATTTAATTCACCCTAATTTCATCTTTTGGAATTAATGAATAATCGTACATAACTCTTGAATGATTATTCAAGATTAACTCTTTTTCAACTTCTTCGTTCGTTTCTCTGTCAAATTTTATTCTGTACACCTTGCTGTTTCTATAAAAAATCCCATTTTCCATAGCAAAATGATGGTCTTCTTCCACCAATTTGTATTTATATCTAGCAGGAACAGTTGATCTAATTTCTCCGTAAATCATAGTTTCATCCTGCCAAATTCTAAGCTGTACCGGATACTTTGTTGTATTTTTAAATTTATAATCTAGTCTTTTATATGCAATAGAAGTTCCTGTTCCAAATGGAACTCTTCTTTTTTCGTCTGGAAATAGTGCATCTGAATGATGCCATTTTTCAACAACTTCTAATTCGGTATGTAGTACCAAATAGTGAATTAAATTACCCAGTTGGCAAAGTCCTCCTCCTATACCTTTTCCAAGTGAGCTATCACTAATTGTAAGTCCTTCAAGGTATCCTTTTCTTTTTGATGTTTTACCAACTAAATTCCAAAAAGAAAAAACTTCTCCTGGTTTTACAATAATACCATCTATTTTCTTGCCTGCAATTTCTAAATTCTTAGCCTTGTTTATCTGTAATATATCGTCAACACCATGTAATTTTCTAAATAAAATTTTTGCGTCACCCTTCCATATGTATTCCAAATTATCATATGATTTTCTTTTCGCAATTTTATATTTTTTAATAAATCTATCTTCAATATCTTTCTTTAAGGCCTCTTTTCTAAGTGATATTTCGTATGCCCAATCCCCATACTCGCAAAAAAGTTTTCTCTTTTTTTTCATTTTAATTCCTTTCGACAAAATTTTCCAATTTTTTTAGTTCATTATATCATTATGATTTTTTATTTGCAATATGTTATGCTTGTTTTTTGAGAATGTATAACAAAAACAGCTCCCATAATGGGAGCTGTTTTTATTCTTCATCACCTTTTAATTTTTCTGCTCTGTCTGCTGCTGTTAAGTTATCTATCATTTCATCAAGATTTCCATTTAAGAAATTTTCCATTTGGAATATACTGAATCCTATTCTGTGGTCTGTTATTCTTCCTTGTGGGTAATTATATGTTCTTATTTTTTCGCTTCTATCTCCTGTTCCAACTTGGCTCTTTCTTTCATTATGAAGCTCTTCATCTTGTTTTTGTTTTTCTATTTCATATAATCTTGATTTTAATAAATTCATTGCATATTCTCTATTTTGAGTTTGAGATCTTTCTGTTTGACATTCTGCAACTATTCCTGTTGGTTCGTGTATTAATCTTACTGCTGATGAAGTTTTATTTACTTTTTGTCCTCCAGCACCTGATGCTCTAAATACTTCCATTCTAATATCAGCAGGGTTAATTTCTATTTCAACATCTTCAACTACCGGTAAAACTGCAACTGTTGCGGTTGATGTATGTATTCTTCCACTACTTTCTGTTTCTGGAACCCTTTGAACCCTGTGAACACCACTTTCAAATTTTAATCTTCCATAAACGCCTTTACCTGAAACCATAAATGTAACTTCTTTATATCCACCTATTCCAGTTTCATTTTCATTTAATATTTCTATTTTCCAATGCTTTGTTTCTGCATACATTGTGTACATTCTAAATAATGTTCCTGCAAATAATGCTGCTTCTTCTCCACCAGCTCCTGCTCTAATTTCAAATATTGTATCTTTATCATCATCTGGATCTTTTGGAATTAATAATATTTTTAATTCTTCTTCTAATGCAGGAATTTTATCTCTTAATTCGTCTGCTTCCATTTGAGCAAGTTCTCTCATCTCTGGATCTGAACACATTGCTTTTGCATCTTCAAATTCTTGTTTTGTTTTTTTATATTCCCTATATTTTAAAACAACTTCCTCCATGCTT
The DNA here is from genome assembly GCA_045628105.1 of Clostridia bacterium. GTDB lineage: Bacteria > Bacillota > Clostridia > TANB77 > CAG-508 > UMGS1781. The sequence continues at coordinate 8,830 of JAZQOX010000025.1, forward strand.
GCATGTTCTTTCATATATTTTTGCCATTCAGATTGCCTAGCAATTACCTCTGGATCACTTATTTTTGTTGTTAATTCATCATATCTTTTTTCAACGTCTTCTAATTTTTGAAACATAATACTCTCCTAACTTTTTTATTATCTTATAATTATATATCAAATTTGCACATTTTACAATATAAAAGGCAAAAAAATAGAGCCTCCAATTGGAGGCTCTATTTTACATTTTCTTTACGGTCAACACTGTCAGTACTGGTCTCGTAATATGGCCAACATGTTTTTCGTTGGCATAATGCCAGATTATTTTCTGGCCTTTGACAATCCTTGTGATCGCCTTTATTTCATGCCAATGGTGTTGGTTTCTTTTTATGGAAACAATTCCTTCAATATTCCGTATAGAATATGTCGAATAGTCTTCATCTAAAGACCAACCTGTGGTGAAGCGTATTTCCTCTCCATCTTTGACTATATCGCATGGATCCTTAAATCCATACGCCTTAAGCATATCTTTATATGCCTGGTCTTTTTTGAAAGGCATTTTTTTCTCCTCCTGTTTGAAAATGTGTTTATATGGTTCAACTAATAACTATTATACCACTCTTATGTCAACTTTGCAAATTTTCATAGGCTTTTGCCTTGAGTGAATCCTCTATTTCATCTACCCTTTTTAATAAAGCTATCATAACTGGTTCAAATATCAGCCCCATATTTTTAACATTTATTCTAATTCCTTTAGCCTTTAGTGAATTTATTACTTGTTTTATTTGCCTTTTTATTGTAGGAATAAATGTTATGCAAATACAAATCATAATACTAATGTTTTTAGGGTTTATTTTTAGTACTTTAAATATCGAAAATATTTTTTCTATTCCATCTGCTAGTTCCATATAGTTAACCACTTTTGAAAAAATAAATGTTATATTACAAACTAATATTAATTTTACTCCTATCATTATTCCGCTTTTTACATTTACAAACATAACGTTCATTGCTGTTGTAAATAAAATAAATACAATAATTCCTAGAATATTTCCAATTTCTTCTTTTATGCTTACTTTTAAAAGCATTGTTAAGATAAAATTAACTCCAAGAACAATTATAGGAAATAGCTCATGTTTTATTAAAAATATTGATATAGTATAAGCTAAAAAAAGAACTATTTTTATTACATTTTTCATGTTTAATTTATCCTTTCTATTAGCTTATTAATTAATTCTTTTATGGTATATTCTTCTAAATTTATTTCAATACCATTCTTTTTTAATATCTCTAAGCTTGAAATTACTGTTGGAACTTTAACATTATATTTTCTAAATGTTTCAGTATGTTCAAGTAAGTCCTTCTTCTCAATTATTTCTGCAATTTTGCCTTCATTCAAAATTAAAACTTTATCTGCTAATAATATTTCTTCTGTATTATTTGTTACATATACTATTGTATAACCGCTATTTTTTAGTTCTTTTATTATATTATATACTGATTCTTTCCCTTCAGAATCAATCATTGTTGTTGGTTCATCGAATACAATATATTCAGGATTTACAGCAAGCACGCTTGCTATTGCAATTCTTTGTTTTTGCCCAAGAGACAGCTCATCAATCTCCTCAATATTTTTTTTATCTATATTTACTTTTTTTAATGCTTGTTCAATTCTCAATTCTTTATCCTGCAAATTTAGATTGTTTAATGCAAACTCTAATTCGTCATCAATATTGTTAAATATAATTTGATTCTCCGGATTTTGAAATACTATACCTATTTTTTTTCTTAGGTTAATATATTCCTTTTTATTTTTTGTGCTAATTTCATTAACTAGTATTTCTCCTTTAGTTGGTTTAATAATTCCTGAAATAAGTTTTGCAAATGTTGATTTTCCTGAACCATTTTTTCCAACTATTGCGATACACTCTCCTTGGTTTATTTCTAAATTAATATTTTCTAGAATATATTTATCATCTTTATATTTAAAACTTACATCATTTATTTTTATCATTAATCATCATCCTTTAACAGTTCCATGACTTTTTTATATACATAAAAGCTTCCAATAATAAAGATTGTTGCATTTTTATTTTTTTGTACAACATTATTTAATTCTTGTTCTAATTTCATTTCATAAATTTTATCTTTATTTATATATTTTTCCGCTTCCTTTTTTAATTCTTTTGCTGGAACATATGGACGTTCCTGTATACCATCTGTAAAATAAAAAATAGAATCTTTATCCTCAGATAATTCTTCAATTATTTTATTATGATCCTTTGTTTTTAATATCGAAATAATATATATTCTTTTTGTTTCTGAATAATATTGTTTTATATTTTGTTTTAAATTTTGTATTGCACTTTCATTATGCCCACCATCAAATATTATTGTTGGATTTGTATATATTTGCTCCATTCTTGCTTTATGAATAACCGTTTTTAATCCTTTTCTAATAGCTTCTTCTGAAATTTCATATCCTTTTTGTTTTAATATATTTAATGTTTCTAGGCATTCACTTGCGTTTAATGTTTGAACTTTTCCCCTTAGGTTAATTTCAATGTTCTCATAATTTTTGTATGTAAACTTTTGTAATTCATTATTAAAACTATAATTTTGTATTTCATCTTTATTTATAAGGTGTAAAATATTGTTTTCTTTTTCGCACTTATTTTTTATCACATCAATTGCATCATTTTGATAAACAAATACTGTTTCTGAATTTTTTTTGATTATTCCTGCTTTATGTGTTGCAATTTTTTCAATTGTATCTCCCAAAATATCAACATGGTCATATCCAATTTTAGTTATTACTGAAGCTAATGGTTCTATAATATTTGTACAATCTGTAATTCCTCCAAGCCCTGTTTCTATTATTGCAAAATCACATTTATTTTTATAAAAGTAAATGAAAACAAGTGATGTAATTACCTCAAACCATTTTACTGGTATCTCATGGCTTGCATTATACTCTTCAATCACTTTAGATAACGGATTTAAAATTTCTCCTACTTCTTCGTTGGAAATTTGTATGTTGTTTATGCATATTCCATCATTAAATTTAATTAAGTGTGGTGAAACAAATTTTCCAACTTTGTATCCTGCACTAACTAAACAGTTGTTAATCATCTCGCAGACACTTCCTTTTCCATTCGTGCCTGCAACATGAATACATTTTAATTTTTTGTGTGGATTATCAAATTTTGACATGATAAAATTCATTGCATCTAAACTTGGATCTTTTGTAAATTTATCAAATTTTGATAAATATTCCTCTATATTCATTAATTTTCATCCTCTTCTTTATATAAATATTTTTTTATTGGATTTCTTAATGTTTTTTCCAATATAATAATTGATGTAACATATATTGGAAATACAACAATTTGTGTTATTATTCTAGCACTAATAAACGCATATATTGCCTTTTTATACATTATATTTATCCATATTGAATCTAATATTAAATTTACAACTACTAAAACTATTACTGTGCTTGATATTGATTTTACAACAAAGTTTTTCTTTTCTTTATTTGGATCTTTATATAAAAATAATCCAAATATAAGTCCTGCTAATGCTGTACTAATTGTAAATCCTGGAAAATATGCTCCAAATGGCCAAAAAATTGCTCCTATAAAATCTCCAAGTGCCCCTATTATCATTGAATACTTCCATCCTAAAATCATTCCTGCAAGCATTAGTGGAATTAAGCTTAAATTAATAGCTAAAAATTGTGTATTTATTGTTATTAATCTATCTAATATTATAAATGTTGCTAATAATAATGCTGCTAATATATATTTTTTACTTTCTGATATCGTATATTTATTCATTTTATGCTCCCTCATTAAATTTAATCCGTTTTATTTTATCAAATTTTTGCTACATATTCAACATTTTTTCTTAATTTGCATACATTATTTCAGGTGATTTTTCATGTCCATTGTAGCAACAAACAGATTTTATACAACAAATTTGCTTTATGATAATATCAGACAGCTTTTAATTTCTTATCCATTTTTACAAACCGATATAATTGGGTATAGCGTCCTTCGGTTATCCAATTCCGTATGTTAAAATTGGAAAAGGTCAAAATAAGGTTTTTTATTCTGCCTCAATCCACGCAAATGAGTCTATTACATGCAATATTTTAATGAAATTTATTGAAGATTTTTGTGAAGCTTATACTAATTCCTCTAAAATATATGGAATTGATTCAAAAATAATTTTTAACTCAAGTTCAATTTACATTGTTCCAATGTGTAATCCTGATGGGGTTAATTTAGTTAATAGTTATTTTGTTGAGCGGAAGCCCAATTTATAATCAAGCGCAAAATATTGCAAATAAATACCCATCTATCCCTTTCCCTGATGGATGGAAAGCGAATATAAGAGGTGTGGATTTAAATTTACAATTCCCTGCTGGCTGGGAACAAGCTCGTAGTATTAAATTCTCGCAAGGTTTTACTTTCCCATCTCCACGTGATTTTGTTGGTTTTGGTCCCTTAACAGAACCTGAATCTCTTGCACTTTATAATTTTACATTAAGGAACAATTTTAGATTAATTCTTGCATATCATACACAAGGGGAAGAAATTTATTGGCAATTTCAAGATTTTGCACCTGCCGAAGCCTTAGCTATTGGTGAACGTTTTGCTAATGTTAGTGGATATACTCTTGCTGATGCTCCTTTCGAATCGAGTTTTGCTGGTTATAAAGATTGGTTTTTACAAGAATACAAAAGACCAGGATATACAATAGAAGCAGGACTTGGTCAAAATCCTATTCAAATTTCTCAATTTAGTAAAATATATAGAGATAATTTAGCTATTCTTGTTCTTGGATCTCTATTATAAAAAAATACCCCCTCAATATGAAGGGGGTGGAATTTTATTCATCCTTATCTTGATCTTGTTTGTCTTTTTGTTCTTCATTCACCAATTCGCGATAGAATCCCATCTTACAAACAAATTCGTTAAATATTTCGGCGAAAATTTTCCCAATTTCCTTGTTATTTTCTTCACCGCCTTTAAGGGCATTCCAGAATGAATCTAGCGTTTCAAATAACTCATCACAGGCTGCAACTTTCATATACCCGAATATTCCCAGAATCGAATTTACCTTATTAACTAATGCACACGCAGCCCATATAAAAATCAACGAACTGTCTACTTCAAGATAAATGTACAAAATTACTAAAGCAATTGAACAAATAAAAATGATTTCTCCTGTAATTGCTTCTATAGCCTTCCGAATTTTTACATATACATTTTTCGTGTACATTACGATTCTGATAATTGCCGAAATAATAATAACACTTAGTGTTATTATTTCTAAAATAATTTTAAATTCCATAATTTCTCTCCTTAAAATAATTTTTTATCAATTGCGAGGCTGCGTTGCAAAAAGGATTTTGAAACTTTTTACCTTATTATTTTAGCATGTTTTACATAAAACGTCAACATATTAATAAAGAACCAGTTCGTAAACTGATTCTTTTTACTTACTTTAACGCATTGATTCATTTTCTTTTTCACTAATTTTTGATTTGCAATCAAAATCATTTGATTTTTTTCCCTTATCTTCAACTTTTAGTCTATTCATTAGTTCTTCTCTTTGAAAATTTGTATCAATTGTATCTTGTTCTTGTGTTTTATGATTATTTACAAATTCTTTTATAAATGGAACTTTCATTAAAATTTTATTTTTTCCTATAAAATCAGCAATCTTATTAAATCTTTCTTCTTTTTTTGCCTCTTTATGCATTTTTCTATAAAATTTTTCAAAAGTGTATACATTTTTTCCACTCATATTTTTACATTTTTCTATACTTTTAATATCTTCAATATTCTCAGGGGTAGTAATTATTCCATAAAGCTCATGTACATCAACTTTGTTTCTTGAATTTTTTATACTTTTAAATGCAAATATACATCCACCTGGTTCACTTGGTTCTTGTTCTTCTATCGCTTCATGAACAGCTGAAATTATATCATCTTTTTCATCTATGCTTAATTTGTTATCATTAAGTAAGTCAATTGCATTCCATATTGAATATCCTTTAAATTTAATTTTTATTTTTGAATTTAATTTTTCGATTTTTTCCGCAAATTCTATAGATTGTTTTTCTCTATATTCCATATCTACATCATTTCCTGGGCGCAAATAATCTAATTTATCTTTTTCAAGCTTAAGAAATTTATATAACTCATTGTCTGGTAATATTTGATTTTCTAATCTATGTATTCTTCCCTCTAAATATCTTTTTCTTCTGTTACACTCATCAATATAAAATTCATTTCCTTTTGCGTTATACTCTTTCATGCTATTCCACTCCTTAAAACAATTTAAAGTTTTATTATTATATCATATTTTCCATTTTCTGTAAACTGCTTTGCTTATATTTAATAAAATAGTAAAAGGCCACTACAAAATGTAGTGGCCTTTTACTGGTTACTTCCAGGTCAAGTTATAAACCGAACCTTCGTTTTCGATGTAAAACCCCTCGTTCTGGAGCTCTCTAGGCACAATGCAATTTCTCCCAAATGAGATATAATCGCGTCCTTGAAGTGCGCTCTTTGCACACTCCACAAGAAGGCTTTGCTCCTGATAGCTCGTTGCTTTTTTAAGAAACTCCTCATAGAGCGTCTTATCTTGTTTCGCGCTAATCTGCCGAAGCATTTCTGTAACCATTTTTTCCTCCTAAATAAATTTTACCTTGCTGTATTTACCTGCTGCAAAAGAGGTTTAAAATACTCCAAGTATCTATATTATAGCACGTTTAAATTGATCTGTCTATTTTCTTCCAAGAGTTACGTCTATTTCATATTCCTTAGAATTTCTTGTATAGGTTATTTTAATAATATCTCCTGGTTTTTTTCTATAAATATATTCTCTGAGATCACTCATTTTATTTATATTTTTTCCATCGATTTTTGTTATTAAATCTCCTATCTTTATATTTGTTTTTGATATTGGACCATCCTTCGTTATATTTACAACATATATTCCATTTTCAAATTCAACATTATTTTGCAAATATCTAATAACCTCATTATCATAAGCAGATATTCCTAAATATGCCTCCTCAAAATTTCCTGTATTTATAAAACTTTCAATTATTGGCTTAACTATATTTATTGGAATTGCAAATCCAATTCCTTCAGCTGATTCAATTTTTACTGAATTTATACCAATTATTTCACCCTGAGCATTTACAAGTGGTCCTCCACTGTTTCCTCTGTTTATACTTGCGTCTGTCTGAATTAGTCCTTCCATATATGATTTACTTGTTCCTTCTTCTATTTTAATTGTTCTATTTATTCCGCTTATAATTCCTGCTGTAACTGTTCTTTGAAATTCCAATCCAATTGGATTTCCAATGGCATAAACCTGTTCTCCTATTTTTATATTATCTGAATCACCTAGCTTTAAATAATTTAATCCATTTGCTGTAATTTTAACAATTGCTAAATCAAGATCTTCATCTGCCCAAACTACATTTCCACTATGAACATAACCATTTTCTAATGTTACATAACATGAGCTATATTTATTCCCTACTAAGTGCCAATTTGTTAATATATATCCATTATCTGAAATTATAGTTCCTGTCCCTAAATTATAGTTCTCAGTTGCGTTTATCGTTAATATTGAATCCCCTGTGCTTTTTATCTTAGAAATTCCCACTACACATTTTGTTGTTTCCTCTAAAATATTTGTTTTAATTTCCGCTTCCTCAGTTGAGTCCACTCCAAGTCTAATAGCTTTTTCACCATAATTGCCATTTGACAAATCATCAATTTTTATACCCTCGTACATTTTATACAAATATATGCTTGTAACAGCTGTTACTATCATTAAAAGAATTATTAAAAATACATTCTTTTTACTTACCTTTCTTTTTTCATAGCTATACATTATATCACCTTATTTTATTTTTACCTATATTTTCATTTTTAAACATTTTTTGTTAAATTGTTGTTGATTTGTTGTTTTTTTAATGATATACTTATATATAAGGATTATTGTAGAAAGGTGGTATTTATGGATAAAATACTATATGAATTAACAAATCCACAAAAATCAATTTGGTTTACAGAACAATTTTATAAGGGAACACCTATAGAAAATATTACTGGTTCTGTAATAATTCCTATATCAGTTAATTTTAATTTACTTGAACAAGCTATTAACATATTCGTTCAAAAAAATGATAGCTTTAGACTTAAATTTATAACAGAAGATAATAAAATAAAACAATATGTAGATAATTATGAAAAATTCTCTGTTGAAATTATAAATGTAGCTTCTGATTCAGAACTACACAAAATTGAAAAAGAAATTGCGGAAACACCTTTTAATGTTTACAATTCTCTTTTGTTCAATTTTAAATTAATTAAATACCCTGATAATCATGGTGGTTTTTTAATAAGCATGCACCATTTAATTTCTGATGCTTGGAGTGCCGGTTTAGGTGCAAGTGAAATTGTAAAAATATATGAAATGTTATTAAACAAAGAAGATATATCTGAGATTCAATATCCTTCTTACTTAGACTACATTTTTTCTGAGCAAAAATATTTAAATAGTACTAAATATTCAGTTGATAAAAATTTTTGGAATACTTTATTTGATACCGTTCCTGAAATAGCCTCAATACCAAGTCCAGACTATTTTACTAGAAATAATCTTGCTGGAAAATCAAACCGACTACAATTTACTATTCCAAATAATATTGTTGCTGAAATTTCAAATTATTGCAAAAAATTTAAAATTTCAATTTTCAATTTTTTTATGGCAATTTTTTCTATTTATATAGGCAGAACATCTGGTTTAGATGATTTTGTTATTGGTTCACCTATTTTAAATAGAGGTAACGTAAAAGAAAAACATACATCTGGTATGTTTATTAATACTGTTTCTTTAAAAGTTTCACTTAAAAATGAATATAAATTTATTGATTTAGCTTCTAAAATTTCAAGCGATTTCTTTAGTGTGTTTAAACATCAAAAATATCCATATTTATCAATATTAGAAGATTTAAGACACAAAGATAGCACAATTCCAAATTTATATAACCTACTAATTTCATATCAAAATATTAGAAGCTCTGCACAAACTTCAAATATTCCATATAGCATTCAATGGATTCCTAACAATTATACTTCAGATAGTATAGATATTCATATATACGATATGAATGACTCTGGTAATTTAAATATTGCATATGATTATCAGATTTTAAAATATTCAGAAAATGATATTTCTTGTATTCATGATAGAATTTTGAACTTAATTGATCAAATTTTAAAAGAAAATGAAATTAAAATTAATGATTTGGAAATTATTACTCCCGATGAAAAAAACAAAATATTAGTTGACTTTAATAATAATTTCTTGAATTATGATACTACAAAATCAATTAAGCAAATTTTTGAAAATATTGCAAAGAATAATTCTGATAATATTGCCCTTTCATTTGATAATAAAATTCTTACATATAAGGAATTAAACGAAAAAGCTAACTCTTTAGCTAATTATTTGATTCAACATGAAGTAAAAAAAGGTGATATTATTCCAGTATTAATGGGACGTTCTATTGATTTAATAATTGCAATGCTTGCTGTAATTAAATCAGGTGGTATATATTTACCAGTTTCAATTGAATATCCTCCTGAAAGAATTGATTATATTTTACAAAATAGTAAATCCAAAACTGTTTTAACTACTTCAAGTTATAATTTAATAAGTAATGATGAATTATCAATTATTTTTCTTGACGAATTCAACTATGAGAATAATTCATATTCAAATCCACAAACAGAAATAGCTCCTAATGATGTCTTATACATTATTTACACTTCAGGATCAACTGGAAATCCTAAGGGGGCTCGAATTACTAATCAAAATCTTAACAATTTTGTAAATAATTTTTCGAACTATTTTGGAGGAATTGATTCTCATGATAAATGTCTTGCATCAACTAACATTGCATTTGATGTTAGTATTTTCGAGTTTTTCATTACTCTTTTAAATGGTGCTACGCTATATCTTTACGAAGAAAATACAATTAGCGATATATTTAAATATTGTAACTCTATCGTTGAAAATAAAATTACGCTTTTATATATTCCACCAAATATTCTTGAAAATGTGTATAATATCTTATCAGTTTATCCTAATGTATACATTGAAAAAATATTAATTGGCGTTGAACCAATTGGTAGCGCAACCATGAAAAAATTTTATAAGTTTAATAAAAATATGCGCATTGTAAATGCTTACGGCCCAACAGAAACCACAATTTGCGCAACCGCAAATGTTTTGGATGAAAAAAACATTAAAAAACACCGTGTTATTCCTATTGGAAAGCCTCTAAATAATTTAAAATTATTTATTTTGGATAAAACCTTAAAACCTGTTCCAATTTATACTCCTGGTGAATTATACATTAGTGGTGATGGAGTTGGAAAAGGATATTTGAACAATAAAGAACTAACAGATAAAGCATTTATTAAATTGCCCAATAGTTTAACAGATAAAATTGCATATAAAACCGGTGACCTAGTTAAATGGAATGAGGATGGAACAATCAGCTTTATAGGTCGAAAAGATAATCAAGTAAAAATTAATGGGCATAGAATAGAATTAGGTGAAATTGAAAGTTGCATATATATGTATCCAAACATTGACAAATGCGTTGTTCTAATTGATGAAAATCAGAAAATTGCAGCATATTTTTCAGCTGAAAACCCAATAAATATTGCTGATATGAAAGCTTTTCTACAGCGAAAATTACCAATGTATTTTATTCCTACATTTTTTATACAAGTAGAGAAATTTAAATTAACTGCTAATGGAAAAGTTGATAAAAAAGCTCTCAATAAAATAAAAAAAGCACCGGTAAATGAATATGTTGAGCCCAAAACTGATACTCAAAAGCAGCTTGTCAAATTATTTAAAAAAGTTCTTGGTTTATCAAAAATTGGAATAACAGATAACTTTTTTGAAATCGGTGGCGATTCTCTATCAGCAATAAAATTGCAAATAGAAGCATTTAATACCGGACTTAATTTATCGTATAAGGATATATTTACTTACCCAACAATTCAGTTACTATCTGAAAACATTTCTGGAATGGCAAAAGTAAATACTGATATTGAAGAAGATTATGACTACACTTTATTAGATAATCTTATATCTCAAAATATCAATCCTAATAAGCCAAAAATGAAAAGGGATAAAATTAAGAATATTTTATTAACTGGTTCAACGGGTTATCTTGGTAGCCATATTCTTGATAATTTAATTAAACATACAAAATGTAATATTTATTGTTTAATCAGAGCTAAAAATAATAATGATCCTCAAACTAGACTTTTAGACATTCTTAAATTTTACTTTGGAAATAAATATGATAAATTAATATTTAAAAGAATATTTGCTGTTGAAGGTGACATTACGAACGCAAATTTAGGCCTTAGTGAATTATATTACAACACTTTAGGTACAAATATTGACTGTGTAATTAACAGTGCAGCTGTTGTAAAACATTACGGAAATTCTACGCTTTTCAATGATACGAATATTATTGGAACACAAAATATAATTAATTTTTGTAGCAAATTTAATTGCAAACTTATGCATTTGTCTACATTAAGTATTTCCGGAAATATTTTTGATGATGACACTTTTGCAACACAGAATGAAGTAAAAGATGTTATATTTAATGAGAAGAAATTATATATTAATCAAGATTTATCTAACATTTATATTAAAACAAAATTCTTGGCTGAAAGATTAATTCTTGAGAATATAATTAATAATAATTTAAACGCAAAAATTATAAGACTTGGTAATATTACAAATAGATATTCAGATGGTGCTTTCCAAATAAATGTTTCTGAAAACGCTTTTCTTAACAGAATGCATTCTTTTATTCAAATTGGATGTGTTCCTGAAAGTATGAAAAATTTGCAAATTGAATTTTCACCTGTTGACTTTTGTGCTTCGGCCATTGTAAACCTAACAATGTATCAAAATCCATTTACAATTTTTCATGTATACAATAACAATACTATTTCTTTTGAAAAATTGATTAAAATATTTAACTCATTGCACATTCATATTCAATTTGTTAGTGATATGAAATTTAATGAAGAAGTAAAAAAACTTTCATCTAATGACGAAACTAAGCACATAATTTCTGGAATCATTAATGATTTTTCAAAAAATAAACATTTGAACTATAGTTCAAGTATTAAAATGGACAATAAATTTACAAATAAATATTTAAGTAGACTAGTATATAGATGGCCAAAAATTAATGAAAAATATTTAAATAAGTACATAGTATATCTTAAATCAATAGGATATATTAAACTATAATTCTAGGAGGATAATTATGCTAACAAATAATTACGTTTTTTCAGGATTAATAATATCTGCATTACTAATTCTTTCTCTTTTGCTTTTTACTTTTAAGCAAAAGAGAAATACAAATTTAAAAAAATCATTTAGTTCTATTTTAGTTTGTCTTTTAATATGTTGTATTGGCTTAATCTGTCAAATTAGTCTTAGTGTTAAAATGGCAATTCCTCCTATCTATTTTGATTATTTTGTATATATAGGAACTTGTTTTTTACCAGTTACATTTTTAATTATGAGTTTAACATTTGTTAAACCTGATTCCCAAATTGATTTTAAAAAGCTTACTTTAGCATTATCTGTTGTTCCCGTTATATGTTTAATATCATTATGGACAAATGATATACATCATTCTTTTTACAAAGTATATTCAATTTATCTATCTGAAGGAGAATATGGTATATTTTTCTATATAACAAGTATATATACTTACTCTTTAACAATTTATGCATTAATTCAATTGTTAAATTATAGTATAAAAAACATTAAGACATACATTTTGCAATCATTATTTATATTTTTAGGAGCTTTAGTTCCAATTATTGTAAACTTTTTAGGTTTAGTTGGATTTTTTGATTTATCAATTTATATTACACCAATTTGTTTTTCGATTACCATTTTATGTTTTGCTCTTTCAATATTTAAATTTGGTTTCCTAAAAATAAGACCTATTGCTTTACAAAAAATTGTTAATACAATTTCCGATTCATACATTGTTTTGGATAGTAATATGCTAACAGTTGATTGTAATAATACTTTTTTAAAAACATTTGGTGTGAAAAAAGAACAAGTTATCAATAAAGATTTTTTTAATACATCAATTAAATCAAAAGTATTTAAATCAGCATTAACTAAAATTCATAAAGCCGTTGAAAAAACAATAAAAACAACTGAACCTGTTCCTATTGATATGTATTTTTCTGGAATTAATAAATATTTTCACATTGAAATAACTAGCATTTATGATAAAAAAATATTTATGGGAACATTATTACTTTTTAAAGATGTTACACAACATAAACTGGATTTAGAAACAATTAAGAATAATCAGGACATCTTAATTGAAAAAGAGCGTTTAGCTTCTTTAGGTCAAATGATTGGTGGTATTGCTCACAACTTAAAAACACCTATTATGTCTATTTCAGGAGCTGCAGAAGGCATTATAGATTTAATTAATGAATATAAAGCTTCTATTGGTGATCCCGAAGTAACTGTTGAAGATCATTTAGCAATTGCTGCTGATATGGAAGAATGGATTAGTAAAATTCGTGTTCATTTGTCATATATGTCTGATGTTATTACAACTGTTAAAGGTCAAGCTGTTGCATTTTCTGATAATTCTTCTTTCGTTGATTTTACAATTGACGATTTAATTAAACAGGTTGATATTTTGATGAAGCATGAATTAAATCATTCTCAAACAACTTTAGAAAAAATAATTAACCTTCCTACATCAACTGTTGTTAAAGGAAATATTAATAGTTTAGTACAAGTTTTAAACAATATTATTTCAAATGCTATTCAAGCTTATAATGGAAAAACAGGTGAAAAAATTATATTAGATATTAGTAAATTAGATAAAAATTTAATTATTAAAATACAAGACTTTGCAGGAGGAATTCCTGATAATATTAAAAATAAATTATTTAAGGAAATGACAACAACAAAAGGGAAAAATGGAACTGGTCTTGGATTATTTATGTCTTACTCAAATATAAAAGCACATTTTAATGGGAACTTAAGATTTGAAACTGAAAACGGAAAAGGTACAACATTTATTATTGAAATACCAGCATAAAAATAGCACCATTTATGGTGCTATTTTCTTTATTTCATTATATACCTCTTTCCATTCAAATACCCTATTAAATGTTTCATCATTTTTATTATATACACTATCAAATAATAATATAGGAATATTTAAATTTTTTCTTATATTATTGCATACTTCTAAATTATCATCAATAAAAATATCTATTTTATTATTTTTACATGGTTCTGTTTTATCATGCCAACCAATTTCTAATTTATCAAACTTAATCTCATGTTTATTTAGCCAATTTTCGCAGACTGAATATACATCCTTGCAATGATTTTCACTTCTTGATGTTATAATAAAAATTTTGTTTCCATCCGCTTTTAATTTGTTTATATATTTTTTTGCATAAGGTTTTATTTTAACATTTTTAAAGCATTCCCCAATATATTTACACAGAAATTTTTCACTGTCTTCATTATTCCAGCCAAATGCTTTATCAAAATCCCATTCATTATATTTTATATCATAATCAATATTGTTTTCTTTATTAAATTTTTCTGCATATTTGGGTAAAATATCTGATAATCTATTAATTGTATCATCTATATCTATTCCAATATTCATATTTACTCTCCTTTTAGCATTTTTTTAGGAACGCCTTAACGTTCCTAATTTTTTATGTATTGTTATCATCATCAAATGCTCCAAATAATTCATCAAATTTAGCTTCTAGTTCTTTTTGTAAGTCAAAAGTTTCATTTTCAGCTGATGATTCATTTTTGTTTTCATCGATATCTATTTGAAAACTATCTTCTGTAGTTTCTGGATTTTTTACTGTTTCTGGTTCATCATCAAATAAATCATCTAACGATTCTATTTTGGTGTTTACCTGTTCATCTTCTTTTTCTTCAACATATGGATTATATGGATTATATTTTCTCCATTTTCCTCTATCTATTGGAGGTACATCATTATGACTGCATTTAAATTCTTGTACTAGTTTTCCAGTTTTATATTTGAAATAGTAATATTTATCTGCTTTTATTGGTCTAACACCTTTTTCAAGTATAATACAAATATCGTTGTCCAATCTTCTTAATTCGTCCGGTGTCATTAATGCTCTTGCCATAACTTGATCTGATTTATTAAATCCTTGTCTCCACATATTTTTATCTTTATTTACAGACCATGATTCTCTTTCTATTGTTTTTTCCCCAAGCTCTTTAGAGAAATATTCAACTGTTTTCTGAGAGTTACTTCCTAAGAAAATTGTTGTATCGCAGTTACCTATAATTGTTTCATGTGATTTTTCATATACTGCTTCTAACTGGTCTAAATTCTGCAAAATAACACTAAAAGATATTTTTCTACTTCTTGATGTTGATATTTTTTTATCAAAATCCGGAATTTTACCAATGTTTGCAAACTCATCAAGTATGAAGTATGTAGGTTGTGGTAATTCTCCTCCACTTCTATCAGCAAAATCATATAATCTTTGAATCATCTGTGAGAAGAAGATTGTAAGTAAGAAATCATATGCTGCATGAGTATCTGATGATATAACATAAACTGCGGTTTTCTTCTTTCCTATTTCTTCAAAGTTTATTGTGTTTGTTGATGTTAATTCTGCAATATCTTTTGAATCGAATTTACCAAGTTTTGATTGTAATGTACTTAAAATTGAACTATATGTTTTTTCTGGTGCAATTTCAATTGATTTATAGAACATTCTTGCAGGATGGTCATATGGCAATTGATTTATTAATTCAGTAAGAAGGTTGCCTCCTCCATTGCTATTTGCAGCTCTTACTAACTCTGCACAGCTTGCTAGGTTTTGTTCTTCTTCTGGTCTTGTTGCTAATAAATAATAAATTAAGGCTTTAAGTAACATTTCAGCCATATCATCCCAATATGGATCCGCATTACTTCCTTCAACCTTTTGTCCTTTTACAATTGTATTTGCGATTACGTCTACATCTATTTCACTTTCAATATGCATTAAAGGATTATATCCATCACTGTTTTTTGGATTTACTAAATTAAGTATTTTTATATCATATCCATTACTTCTTAAATATCCTGCTGTTTTATCATAAAGTTCTCCTTTGGGATCTGTAAAAACATATGACCCCAATAGTTGGTATGCATTTGGTATAACATAAGATGCAGATTTACCAGAACCTGAACCGTCCAACTACTAATACATTTACGTTTCCTCTTTTATCTACAGGTAAATAATGTTTTTCTGCAAGAATAATACCTTTGTTTTTGCTTAGTACACTATATTCTTCACCATTTGCCCAATCACTTGAACCATGTTCAATATCTTTATAATCATGCTTTGGTAATGTTTTTATAACCCCAACTATTCCAAAAAAGAATAATGAAATTAATAAATATAAATCACCTTTCAAAAATGTTTTTATATATGATTTAGTAAATGCACGTCCTATTGTCTCTCCGAAATTTGACATGTTATCAAATAATATTTCGAAAAAACTTACCTCACTTGTTTCAGAATCTATTAACGCAACACTTGCTGGCGCAATTAATACTATGGATAATAATACCCATAGTATTAAAACAACTATTAAAACAGATTTACATTTTTTTAAAGCATAGCTTATTTTATTTTCCATTTACACTCACCTATTCTTTTGTATTTTCTTTATTTGCTAATTCTTTACCTTCAACTGGAATTATTAAAACTTCTCCTCCTCTTGCAATATATTCTCTTAATGCTCTTTCTGATATTGCAATTGGATATTCAGCACTTGACTTTGGAGGAAATTCCAACTCTTTTTCAGTTTTGGCAAAACTTGTAACTCCTAATCTTAAATCTTTATTTTTGGCAGTATTATTCAAATTTGAACTCATACTTATTCGCCCCTTTCTTTCAAATTTTAGCTTTCTTTCACTTCAAAAGCAAAATAATTTTTAAAAGGTTTTAATTTACATTTTCCTTTTACTTCATTAGTTTTTTCATCAAAATATAATGTTGGTTTAATTTCTTCTGCTGTTTCAGGATCTATAATTGTGATAGGTCTTCTTAAGTTAGGTGTATATTCAACATCTTTATATTCGAATTCTTTTTCTTCATATAAGGTTTTAAAATTAATTGGTAACCTCTTTTTTATTATGCTAACCTTATCTTGTTCTAGTAATCCAACATTAACTAGAACTTTTTATTTACTAAAATATAATAGTATTAGAGAATTACCATTTTTATTTATTTCATCAATATAAAATGTTTTTCTTGTTTTTTCTCCAACGTATTCAGATGTATAGTCTAATCTTGAAATTGTAAACTTTAATCCCGTCTGCGCAATTTCTTTTTCTGTTTCATCTAGTCTATATACAACAGTGTTTACGTCTTGGGGATCTATTATGCTAAAATGCTTCCCTTCTAAATTTTCCATTAATTAGCACCTCTCTTATTTTTCTTTATGCTATTTTCTTATGTAAAAATACACTTTTATTATACACTAAATGCCTTTATTTGTCAACATTTCTGGTGACTTATGGGCACTCTTTTTGCGTTTTTTTTTACCTATAATCTATTGATTATTTTGTTTAAAAATGATACAATACATAATACATTATTTTACAAAAGATAGCATTTTTAGCTATCTTTTTATTTTTTATTTAAGGAGAAAATTATGAGTTTTATTGAAGTAAAAGGATTAACCAAAAAGTACGTTTCTAGCGATATTGAAGTACTTGCTGTTGATGATATATCATTTGAAATTAATCAAGGAGAAATAGTTGTTATTGTAGGAGAAAGCGGTGCTGGAAAAACAACTCTTCTTAATTTACTTGGAGGAATGGACAATTTGACATTTGGTAATATTTTAGTTGATGGAAAAGATATATCTCACTATAATGAATCTCAGCTTACGGAATACAGACGTAATGATATTGGCTTTGTTTTTCAGTTCTACAATCTTATTCAAAATTTAAATGCTCTTGAAAACGTTGAACTTGCAACTCAAATTTGTACAAATCCTTTAAATCCTGAAACAGTGTTAAATCAAGTTGGACTTTCACATAGAATAGCAAATTTCCCATCTCAACTATCAGGTGGTGAACAACAACGTGTAGCAATAGCTCGTGCTATAGCAAAAAATCCAAAGCTATTACTCTGTGATGAACCAACAGGGGCCTTAGATTATAAAACAGGAAAAGATGTTTTAAAACTTCTTCAAGATACTGCAAGAAAGAATAAAATGACAGTAATTATAATTACACATAATCAAGCGATTACCCCAATGGCAGACAGAATAATAAAAATGAAAAGTGGTAAGATTGAGGAAAATATGGTTAATAAAAATCCAAAATTAATTGAAGAGGTTGAGTGGTAAAATGAAAAAAGCATATTGGCAAGATAGTAAAAAAATGTTTAAAAATAATCTCTTTAGGTTTATTTCAATTGTTGTTATTATTATGTTAGGATCCATGTTTTTTATTGGAATGAACTCCGTTGCGCCTGTTATAAAGCAAACTGCCGAAGACTTTATGCAAGATAAAAACGTATACGATATATCTTTTACATCAGTTTTTGGATACTCTGAAGAAGATTTAAAACTTTTTAAAGAAAATGAACATGTAAAAGAAGTTTGCGGAGTTTATTCTTTTGATGCATTAACAAAATTTGATGACACCGAAATATCTTCTAGGTTATGCTCTTTAATGGATAAAACGGATATGAATCAAAGCGAAATAATAGAAGGTAGAAATATTTCTTCTGACAACGAGTGTCTAATAAGTACAAGACTTCAATATATGTATAATTATAATATTGGTGACAAAATACGTTTTTATTTAAACGACGGAACAGATTTAAACGAATTACTAGATTATACTGAATTTACAATTGTAGGAGTTGTTAGAAATCCTATTTATTTATCAAAGCTTTACGGCAATACTTCTTTATTAACCGGAGAATTAAACTCATATGTTTTTATAAAAGAAAATGTTTTTAATTTAAATAACTATTCTCTATTATTTTTAAAAACAGATGTTGATAATTCAATACCAAAGTTTTCAGATGAATATGAAGAAAAAATTTCAAATGTTTTACTAGATTTAGAAAAAATAGATGCTACTATTTTAAGCAAAAAATATACTGAATTCTATGATAGTTCTATGGTAAATATTGGTAATTATTATCAACAAATTAAAAATGCAAAAAATTACTTTATTGAACAGTTTAATAATATTTATGATGCTCAGATGCAAGTAAATTCAGCTATATCAAACTTTGCATACTCAGTTGCATCTTCATATAACTATCCAGCTTTATATGAAATTGTATCTGAAAAGAATAAAACTCTTAATGACTTATATTATTTAGCTCAAGATTTAACATTGAAAAAAAATGATTTAGAAAACAGTTGTGATGATATATTATTTGAACTTAAATCATTTGAAAAAGAACTTGATGCACTGGATAATTCAATTAGTAAAAAGTTATATGCTATTTATACTCTTAAGGATAATGATGCTGAATTCATAAATTTATCTAAGGAATTATCAAAAGTTTCATTTAACTATAATTTAAAATTAAATGATTTTTCTGTACTTAACGATTCCTATGTTTTTAAAAAGTCTGAGCTTGATGAAACACAAAAAAAATTAGAAGAAATTGAAAAAGAAATTGAATCTTTACAATCTGAAATGCAGTCAACTTTTAATTCTTTAAATGACTTGGCTAGTGGAACAAATAATAGAAAGTTAATTGCAACAGCTCAAAAAATTGAAGCATCTCAATCTGAAATTGATACAGCAAGCACAGAATTAAATAATTTAATTGAAGAAGTTGATTTAAATGATAAGTATAATCAATTAAATGGATTGAAAAATTCACTAATAAACTTTAATCCATCAATTGATAATACACCTTTATATAAAAATAGAGGATTTACTTCTCTAAAAAATGATCTAGATAAAATAGCAATAATGGGAAAGATTTTTCCTGTAATGTTCTTTGTGGTTGCTGCTTTGGTTACAATAACAACAACAACCCGAATGATTGAAGAGGACAGAAAAAATCTTGGTACTTTAAAAGCATTAGGTTACAAGAGAAAAACTATTATTTTTAAATATATTATATATTCTCTTGCTACCTCATTGTTAGGTACAATACTTGGAACACTCCTTGGAAGCTTGGTTATAGTTAATATTTTATATACATCCTATGGTAGCTTGTATGATTTACCTCCTGCTAATTTATCAATTAACATTCTATTAACTATAATTGCATTAATAATTTCATTAATTGCCACCGTATTTATCACATTAATTATTACTTCAAAAGTTTTAAAAGAAAATACTGCTCAATTAATGAGACCGAAAGCAGTAAAAGAAGGTAAAAATATTTTTCTAGAAAAAATACCATTTTTATGGAAGAATTTAAGCTTTTTAAGTAAAATTTCATTTAGAAATATTTTTAGATATAAACGTAGATTGTTTATGACAGTAATTGGAATTGCTGGATGTACTGCCTTAATATATGCCGGTTTAAGTCTGCAAAGTTCAATTAATACAATTGCCTCAAGACAATTTTCTAAAGTAAGAAAATTATCAATGGAAATATATCTTAAACAAAATGCATCTCTTGATGATATTAATTCTATTCTTGTTTTTGTAAATGAAAAAACATATATTAAAAGTTCTTTACCTGTAAATCAAAATTCATTTACAGTTGAAGCAAACGATAAAACAAAAAACGTTTTTTTTACAGCTGCTGATGGAGAAAAATTAAGTGAGTATCTTTCTTTTAATAAAAGAAAAACAAATGAATTTACTAAACTTGATGATTCTGGTGTTATAATAACAGAAAAACTTTCTCAAATATTAAATGTCTCTGTAGGAGATACCATAAAATTAAATGACGATTCAAATTCTTTAAATGTAAAAATATTAGGAATTTCCGAAAATTATTTATATAATTATGTGTATTTTACTCCAGCAACTTATGAGAAACTATACGGAAAAGAAATATCATATAATGTAATATTTACTGATTTTACAAAAGTTTTAGATAATACCGAAGAAATTGCTTTATCGAATGAATTGAAAGAAAATGATAAAATTGCAAGTACAATTTTTGAAAACGTTTTAGAAGATGATTTTATTACAAGTTTAGGAAGCTTAACAACTATTGTGTTATTGTTTATTGGATGTGCAAGCTTACTTTCATTTACAGTATTAATTAATTTAAATAATATAAATATTGAAGAAAGAAAACGTGAATTAGCTACAATCAAATTACTAGGCTTTAGAAAAAAAGAATTAGAAAGTTATGTATTTAAGGAAAATATAATTCTTACTTTTATAGGTATACTTTTTGGTTTGATTTTAGGTATTTGCATATTTGGTTCAATTATTCAAAGTGCTGAAGTTGAAACAATATTCTTACCTAAAGATATAAATATTTTAAATTTATTTATTTCATCAATAATTACCCTTGGTTTTACTATTATTACAAATTTATTTATGAAGAAAAAGCTTAAAAGTATTAATATGATTGACTCTTTAAAAAGTGTTGAATAACGAAGAAAAGTGCTATTATTTAGCACTTTTCTTTTAAATTAATGTAATTATATTCAATACCATTTTTTTCCAAAATATTTTTTTCTCTATTTGAACATGTAAAAATAATAATTTGATTTTCTGACATTTCTGAGTTCAAAAATTTCAATACATTTTCTAATCTTTTTTCATCGTAGTATGCAAAACATTCATCCAAAATAATAGGCATATTTTCTCTTGATATTTCTCTCATTGCTGATAATCTTAATGATAAATAAAGTTGATCAATTGTACCAATACTTAGTTTATTTGAATTAACATATTCTCCATTTGGTAATTCAACAATTAACCCTTCTCCATCAATGAATTTTGTATTTTTATATTTACCATCTGAAATTTTTTCAACTGTACTAGATAGTTCCCTAGTAAATTTTGGAGTAATCTCGCTTTTCATTTTATTATAAGCATTTTCCATAGCAATTTTAACAATATTAATCGTTTTTTCAATTTCTGCAAGTTCTTGTTTTTCTTCTTGTAATCCCTTTAATTGTTCTTCGTATTTTACTTTTTCCTCTATTTTTTTTGAATAATTATCTGTTTCAAATTCAATTGTATGTAATTCAAGTTTTGATGCTTGTACTTCTTTTTCTAGATTCTCTAAAATTAAATTTAATTCATTTTCATTTTCTTCTAATAAATATGCAATTTCATCTTCTTCAATTTGATTTTTAAAATTATTTTTTA
>JAZQOX010000026.1:0-2663 GCA_045628105.1 Clostridia bacterium
TTTATTTTTCTAATTGGAAAATGAGACAATCTGGCTATATCTCTAATATCTAAATCAGTATTTACAATGTTTTTAATATCATCAAAAGGGATTATGTCGATATCTTTTTCTTTACACAAAATAGCTATTGCATTATACAAATTATTTTCTGTATGCATGGAATAGATTTTCTTTCTTTTTGATGTAAAGAAATTGTATATTAAATTATAGGTCGCATTTTTAGCTGTTTTATTAACTTCAACTATCTTTTTATCTTGTTCTAACATAATTAATCCTTTTAATTTTATTATGCTTTATTAACCAAATTCTTATATTCTTGCCCATTTTTCATAAGTTCTTCATGGGTTCCTCGTTCAATCACATTTCCATTGTCAATAACAATAATTTCATTGCAATCTCTAATTGCAGAAAGTCTGTGAGCAACAATAATACAGGTACATCCACGTTTTTTAATATTATCTAAAACCTTTTTTTCAATAACAGGATCCAAAGCCGAAGTTGCCTCATCTAATATTAAAACTGAAGGATTTAAAACAAGGGCTCTGGCAATCTCTAATCGTTGCAATTCACCGCCTGAAAAAGCAGCACTTCCATTGTCAATATTAAAGCTGTAACCACCCTGTTTTTTTGTTATTGTATCATGTATACATGCATCTTTAGCCGCATTAATAATATTTTCATCAGGAATTTGATTATTCCATAATGTTAAATTCTCTTTAATTGTGCCTTTGAAAATGTTAATATTTTGCGATATTGTTGCAACATTTAAATGAATACATTCATTTGAATATTTTTCTTTTAAAACATTATCAAATAGAACTTCACCGCTCCAAGGCTTGTTAAGTCCTGTTATTATTTTTGCAATAGTTGATTTACCACAACCACTTGAACCAACTAAAGCAACACTTTCACCTTTATTTAAATGTAAATTAAAATCTTTAATAAATGCATTCTCATTTTTGTTATAACCAAAATTAATATTTTTTAAATCTACGATTCCTTCTATTCTGCCTTCACTATCAAGGGCAGTTTCGAATTCATATACATCTTCTTCTTTTTGATTATTAACATCCTGAACAAAGTTTAAATCTGCTCTTATCATTTGTAACATGCTTAAGAAATTACTTAAACTTTGAATAGGAATCTGAAACTGCGCAAGCATACCTGAAAATGCAATCAAACTACCAACAGTAAAACTTCCTTCTATTACAAAAAAGCTGCCAATAAGAATAATGCAAATATTAATAATAACTATAGAACCCTTTGGAAATGCACTGATAAATTGCTGCTTTCTAAATATTGTCTGATTAGAATTAGCTACTTTTGCATATCCGCCAAGCAACCTGCTCATGTAATAATCTTCACCGCCTGAAGCTTTTAATGAGTCAGAAATAGAAAGACCAGAAAGCAAAACTCCATAGGTTCTTCCCATATCTCTGTTTTGACGAATTGAAAGATTTTTTAATACGGTTGAAATTTTTTTAATAATAATAGCCTGTACAATAACGCCAGCAAGTACTACGCATGCTAGCACTGGGCTAATACAAAACATAATAATTAAATAAATAAAAGATTCAATTAAAGAAATTACAGTATCTGCTAAATTAGCTCCCAAAAACTGACACACCTGGCTGTTGTGGTCTACTCTGGTTGAAACATCACCTGCAAATCTCATTTCATAAAACGACATAGGCAGTCTGAACATATGGGAAAGCAGCTCATTAGATGACTGTAAAGCCATTTTATTTGTAATTCCACGCAAAAGTCTGTTTCTCATTATTCTAAATATAACTGAAAATACTAATACGCAGAACATAAAAAGCAAAATTTGAGGTAATATTGTTGTATAAAATGTTTTTAATACAACATCCAAATAGTATTTTGCAATTAATGTATAAATTAAAGGTGGAATAGTTAAAAGAATTCCTGTTACAAGAAGTGCAGCAATTGCACTTTTGTTTTCTTTAAAGATTTTTAAAACCATGGTCCTTAGACCATCTTTTTTCTTTGCTTTTTCAAATCCTTTATTAGGTGTGCAGACAATACAAATGCCTGTAAAAGAGTCATCCAGTTCTTTATATGAAACGATTCTTCTGCCAAAAGCAGGGTCGTTTATGTAAACCTTGTTTCCTCTAATACCTTCAAAAACAACAAAGTGATTAAAATTCCAATGCATAATAAAAGGTGGCTTCATATTTTTAAGCTGATATGTTTCTCTTCTATAACCATGAACTTCCATGTTATATTTTTCAGCCGCTCTCATGATATTACCAGCTTTTGAGCCATCTCTTGAAACAGCAACTGATTCTCTTAATTCTTCTGGTGAAACATACTTTTTATAGTATTGCAAAATAATAGAAAGACATGCAGCACCACACTCAACTGCTTCTATCTGAATTACAGTTGGGGTCTTTTTTACGCCATATTTTCTATTTTTGTTATTTTTTTGATCACCCATACATTTACTACCTAAAAATTTTTATATAAATTATTATTTAGAAAAAGATAATAAAGCTTCCGCTGGAGAGTAATAACCCAATATAATTGCAACATCAACCGGACTTTGGTCAGTAACATTTGTTAATTTTTTACCTTCATCTTTTGACCATTTATAACCATTTACTGAAGTATCATCAGTTTTTGGATAACAATATATCAAAGAA
>JAZQOX010000027.1:0-23217 GCA_045628105.1 Clostridia bacterium
TCTAGAACATTCTTTGGTTCATTATTAATTTCAATCTCAATAGTATATTTAAAGTTATTACTATTAGCTGGTTGTGTATTGTATACAAAACTATCTAATCCTATATATGAATTTGTATTTTCATCAAATATTTCTTTTTTCATGTAATCTTTATACCAATCGTTAAGTCCTTCAATCGGATTATCGCCATACCCATATTTTTCAGAATCATGCAGTGCTGGAATTTCATATCCATATTCTTTATCATTTCTTTCTAATGTGTGTAAGAACTCATGAAGATATACTTCCTCTGGTGCCTGGTTTGTTATTCCAAATTTGTACACATAAGAATTTCCATTTTTATTAATTCTTATAATGGAATAGCCTATACCATACATATCCATACCACCAAGACCTATCCAGTTTTCTTTTATAGGTATTGAGATATTTCCTGCATCATTCTCCATTCTGCAAACTAAAAAAATGTGATCTAAATTCTTTTCTCTTGCAGTATCATAAATAAATTTTTTCGTATCTTCATAGTCAAAATAATACCCGTGTTCATCAGAATATGATATTCTAGTTAATGGTTCATTTATTTCAAATATTTCATAATCTACTGTCATTTGTTTGTTAGAAAATTTATAACAATCAGCAGCAAATCTTTCCATATTTAGCTTTGCATTATCTATATCTGCTGAATTTACTTTTAAGTTGTACTGTTTACCATTAATATTCACATTGACTTCTTTAGCGATAAAACAACCAACATGCCATACATTGTCTTCTCTTTTTATTCCTTTTTCTAGTTTGAAATCTGAAAACCATGCTGTACCTTTGCAGTCCGTTGCGTTTCCACCAATTCTAAAGCTTAAAACAACTTTATCTCTGTTTTTTGAATTAAACTCATATTCCATTTTCTGCCAGTCATTTGTACCTGCAATTGGATTTGAGTATTCTGTTGTTTCCATTAGGCCTATAGTTACTCCACCATCCTTAGAATTATCTTTAAGCACAACATCATCTGTTTTTACCATGCATGAAATTCTATATGGTGTATTAGGTTCAACTTCAATTTCTTTTATAATTGCAGAATCATTAAATTCTGTGTTTTCAATTTTATAGCTTGATACACCTGAATACTTTTCAGATGTATCTCTTGTAAATACAACCTTGTCCTGTATAGTTGTTGCTCTTGTAAAATCATTAAAGTTGTTTTTCTGGTAATATCCAAAAATTTTTATAAGTATTATTAATAATACTGCAGTGGTAATTATTGATAATATACTTATCTTCCCTTTTTGACTTTTCATTTGATTTCCTCCATTTTATTAGAGTTTTTATTTAAGCATTTTATTTATTCTTCTTACTATTGTATCTTTTCCAAGTATTTGCATAATTTCATATAAATCTGGTGTATTACATCTACCTGTAAGTGTTACTCTTAAAACTGTACTTATATCTCCAATATGTCCTTTGAAGTTATCAGGATTTTGTTTGTATTCCTTTACTTCTCTTGCATATCCCTTTTCCTCAGCCAAATCTTTCATTTTGTCAAACCATGTTTGTTTGTCATCATTTATGTCAAAATGGTTGTTTATATATGATTCCAATATTTCTTTGATTTCATTTTTATCTGTAATCTTTTGGAATTCAAATTCAGAATTTTTATCAAATATATCATTGTACATATATTCAATTGATTTCTTTACTTCTGACCATTTTGAAATATCTTTTCTTGGTTTTACATTTTCTCTTTCAATATTTAATATTCTCAATGCATATTCTTTATTATCTGTAAGCATTTTTTCAAGTTCTTTATCATATCTTTCTGCCCAATTTAATGTTTCATTATATATTTTTTCTGCAGAGAATTTTGATATTGTATTTTTTGAAACATCTAGTAATTTAACCATATCAAATACCGCACCGCTTACACTCATTTTGTTTAATTCTAGGTTAAAATCTTTTATGTCGGCATCTTTGTTTGCTCTTCTCCATGGCTCAAAGTTAGAATTTGCTATATTAAGCAAGTATTCAACAACCGCTTCTTGTGGAATTCCCTCTTCATGATAATAACTTACTGCTGCTTCTGGATCTTTTCTTTTACTAATTTTTCTCTTATTTCCATTTTCATCTTTCATTATTGTTGCAGTATGTGCATATTTAGGGGCCTTAAATCCCAATGCTTTAAATAGTTCAAGGTGTAAAGGAATTGATGATACCCATTCATCTCCACGTATTACATGTGTTACTCTCATTAAATGGTCGTCAACCGCATGGGCGAAATGATATGTTGGTAATCCGTCGGCTTTAATAATAACAATGTCTTGATCGTTTTCAGGAAAATCAATATTTCCTTTTATTATATCTTTATGTTTAATCTTTCTATCTTCTCTTCCTTGTGATTTAAATCTAACAATATATTTTTCACCATTTTTTATTTTTTCAGCAGCTTCATTTATTGGTAGATTTCTATATTTAGCCCATATTCCATAATATCCTGGTCTAATTTTTGCAGCTTCTTGCTTTTCTCTTATTGCATCTAATTCTTCTGGTGTGCAGAAGCATGGATATGCAAGTCCTCTTTTTATTAAAGATTTTGCATAAGCTTGATAAATATCTTTTCTTAAACTTTGCTTGTATGGTCCATAATTTCCTTTTTCTTCTACTTCCCCAATCATTCCTTCATCAGGATTAATTCCAAAATCTTTTAGGCTACTTACAATTTGTTCAGTTCCATTATCAATTTCTCTTTTTTGATCGGTATCTTCTATTCTTAATATAAATACACCTTGTGATTGCTGTGCAAGTTTTCTATCTACAATTGCTCCAAATAAACCACCAAT
Source organism: Clostridia bacterium (assembly GCA_045628105.1). Classification (GTDB taxonomy): domain Bacteria; phylum Bacillota; class Clostridia; order TANB77; family CAG-508; genus UMGS1781. The sequence continues at coordinate 2,829 of JAZQOX010000027.1, forward strand.
CTGTACAGATCCTGTAGGACTTGGGGCAAAACGTGTTACCACTGCTCCTTCAGGTAAGTTTCTTTCAGGATATTTTTCTTCATAATATTCTATTTCCTTTGCATCAGGAAATATTAAATCTGCTAATTCATTATAATCCATATTGATTAATCATTCCTTTCATTTTTTCTTCATTTTCTTCCATTTGTCTTAATATTTCAGCTTGTGCTTTTAATCTAATTAAATTGTGATCTGGTTTACTTACAGCAAAATATGTATCCCCGTTTAAATAGTCAGCTAAAAATCTAATTGAATTTTCATATGTCATCATCCATGCTCCAAGTGGTAATAATTCAAGCTCTTCTTTTGTAATTGTATCTTTTATTTTTGATAAAAATCCTTTTGTAAAAGCTTCAAATCGTTTCATATCTACATATATTTTGCTTAAATCTTCTTCATCTTCTGCAGCAACTGTAACACCTGTTCTTATTCCTTCTCCAAAGTCATATACTATTGATCCAGGCATTATTGTATCTAAATCTATTAAACATTTGTATTTATTTGAATCTTTATCAAATAAAATATTGCTTAATTTTGTATCATTGTGTGTTACTCTTAATGGTATAATATTTTTTTCTAACCTACTTGTAATTGCATCTGTTTTTGCAATTCTTTCAGGAGCAGTTAAAAAATCTATATATTCTTTTGCTTTTTCAAATCTTTCTTTTCTTACTGTTTTATTTTCTTCACTATTCATAGCAGTTTTAAGTTGGTTAACTCTGTTTGGTGTGTAGTGAAATTTTTCTATTATTTCATATAGTTTTGAAGCATCAAATCCGTCTAGCTCTTTTTGAAAATCACCAACAGCTTTTCCAGCTTCCTCTAGTATTTCCATACTATCTGTTGAAATATATGATGTTGTGTTTTCAATAAATTCTTGCATTCTCCAGTTGTTGTTATAAATATAGTTATGATTATCACCTTTAAGTTTAATAAATGTTAATGTTTGACTATTTCCTTTGTTTTTTATAAATTCTGTAACTTCTTCAATATTTTTCATTAATTCCTTAATATTAGGGAATACATCTGTATTTACATATTGTAATATATACTTCTTTCCTGTATTGTATTTTACTGCATATGTTTTGTTTATATGTCCACTCTCAATAATTGTAATTTTTTCTGGTTCTCCATCAATTTGAAATTGTTTCGCTATGTTAATTAATTCTTCATTTTTCATAAAAACCTCCTCTTTAGGTTATATTAATATTAATAATCCTCCAACAATTGATAGTATAAATCCCAAAATTTTTGCAATAAGAGTAGCACTATTTTGGTCACTACTTCCAAATGTTTTTTTAATTATAGATCTTGCATCATATATTAATATTATTCCTATCATTGTTAAAATAGTTCCTATAATTGCTTTAATTTCCATATATTTTGCTCCTTTTAATTTCGACCTAGTGATTATATCATATTTTACATTATTTAACAATATTTTTAGTAATTTTAATTGCAATCAGTATTTTCCTATGATATAATGCATGTGAATTTATTGTAAAGGTGGTTTAAAAATATGATAAATTTTTTAGAATTAAAAAAAGCAGAAGATAAAATTGCGTTTCTTGAAAACGAATCAAATAATTTAAGTCAATATATTGCTACACAAACAAATTACAAAAATTCCCTAGCAAGTTGTGCAAAGTTTAATTCTACTGCAAAAAAGCCAATTCTTGCTGATGAAATTAGCGAATCTACTGAACTTGTTGCATCTAATATTAAAAACTTAGAACTACTTCAAAAAGCATTAAAGAAAATACAAAAAAAAGAAGTAATTGATGCAGTAAGCGTTAAATCATATAATCAACTTTACCTAGATGTTGAATTAAATATAACAGAAACATCAGAAACTGTTGAAAAATTAATAAATGAATTTGATGATAAAAAAGTTAATTCTGTTAAAACAATAGATGCAATTGAAAAAGATAGTGAAAAAAATATTACTTGCTTTTTTCCAAAATCAAATTCAGATGTTTTTGCTATATCAACTATTTATAAAAAGTTTTTAATTTATATAAAAGAAAACCGTACTGTTAGAGTTTCTATTGACGAGGAAGATTTTGACATTTCTATCAAAACGCCAAATGTTCAAATTTCAAATGATACCTATTCTGTCTTAATTTCAAGAAAATCTAATGGATACGAGATTATTACAAACTTAAATGTTGAACTTACAAGTCAGTTTACTATACCAAGAATTTGTAAAGATCATGATTTCTTAAAATTCAATTTAAGTGAATTTGATTTTACTCTTTCAATTGACAACGATATGTTATCTTTTGCCGATACAGATGAAACTACTAAAATAAAAACTCAAGCAATTGATAAAGATTCTAAAATTGCTACAACAATTAATGAAACAATGCAAAATGCTAAAAATTCAAATATTACTCCTCAAGATTATTCAACTGCATTAAATACGGTTGTTCCTATGCCTACAGAACCTGTAAAACCTGCTCAAGTTGCTAAAATTTATGAACCTGTTACAGATATTCCGGCAAGTAATATATCAAATAAAGAGAAAATTGCAGAACCTATTGAAAGTAAACAAACTAAACCAGCTAATATCGTTACTGAACAGTCTGAACCTTCTCCTTCTGGTTTACAGGATAATAACACTTTATATATTTCAAGTGAAGCAAATAAAATTATATTACCATATAAAATAGCTGATCTAGAAAAGACATTACAAAAAAATCCCAAAAAATATTCATCCATTGATGAAGTAATTGAAAAGGATTATACAATTGCAGCAGATCAGTTTAAAAATCCTGTAAGATCAAGATTTAAAGAAGCATACAAACTAATTAAGAAAAAAGAAAAAGGTTCTTTAAAAGAAGCTATAGATTTAGGAATTGAACTTATGTTTCAATCAAATTTAAATCCGGCTATTATAACTGCTTGCAAAAATTTAAGAGAACTTGATATTTACCTAAATTGTTTAGATGAAAACGAACTAGATAAATTTAACTGTTTTGAAATTATTTATAAAGTTCCACCAACAGCAAAATAAAAATAATGGTCACAAATATGTGGCCATTATTTTTTATTATTTTTTTCATATTCTATTCTTTCAAAATGTCTTCTTATTCGTTTTTTATTCATTCTTCTTTCGTGTAAGTATGCTGTAAATAAAATTATTAGTATTAATAAAAATAAATCTGTTCTTTTTAAAAGTAACATTATTTTACCAATTTTAGATATTTTAAAAATATATTTACCTTTTATTTTGTCAAACGTAATGTAAGTTTCATCTTCTACCTTGTTCGAATCACCTTTTGTTATGAACCTTCTTTCGTTATTAATGTAATCTATTTTAACAATCCTGTGTGTAATTATTTCACCATTACATTCAAAAGTAATAATATCTTGTTTTTTTATTTCATTTTCTTCACATTTTTTTATAAATATAAGATCATTAACTTGTATTGTAGGGTTCATACTGTTTGAAATAATAGTGTATTGTTGTATTCCAAAAAAGCTAAATTCCGCATCTGGTTCAAAAATGGTTTGTATAATAAAAAATAAGTAGGAAAAAACTATTGGTACAATACATATATATATTATACTTAATAATATTTTTTCCTTTTTATTTTTATTTATTATTCTTTTTTGTATTTCTCTGTTTTCGTATCTCATACTTAACAACCTTTTATTTGTTATTAATTAATTTTTCTGATTTTAGAACAAATTTAATATCGTCTAGTTTTAAATTACTTTTTGATAAGTAATACGCGTTTGTTAATAAATTAACTTTTTGTATTAAGTTTGGTAATAATTGTTCATCAAGGTCATCTTTCGTAATATTTAAACTTGACAACATATATTTGTCTTTTATAAATAGTGTAAGATTTTTTTCAGTTCCAACTGTAATATTGTTTGTAATTGTAATATAAGGAAATTCAATTAATTCTCTTATTTTCTTTACTTCTACATCAATGTCTTTTGGTTCAATATCAGGATATTTTTCAATAATAACTTCTACTAAAAAGCTATAAAATGCGCTCATTAATGCCATAGCATCATATAGTGTAGAAAAATCATTTAGCTTACATGATATTGCTTCTCTTACCTTATATTCTGGTAATTTTCTATACATTTCTTTAATTTCAAGTATTTTGCTATTAACATCTAAATTAATTTTTTCTAAAAGTTCAACATTCTTCTTTTTGAATAATCTTGATTCTCTACGTTTCTTTACCTTTTGATACTTTTCATTTGCTGCAATAATTTTCTTTTCTTCTTTAGCAATTTTCTTTAATTGGCTTTCATATTCATTTTTATGTTGATTTTTTTCTTTGTACATTTTTTCAGCTTTATCTGCCACGAATTGAAATTCCAAATAATTTTTGTATTCATACAACGATTTAGAAAGCTTTACAATACTTTGATTTATTGTTTCAAATTCTTCTTCAGTATACTCTTTGTTTGGTTCAATTAAAATTTTTGAATATTGGGTATCAACTTGTTTTTCTTCAAAATCTTTAGTGTCTAATTCACGATTTAAAAACTTTTCCAAAATAGTTTTGCTATCTTTGTTTACTGCTTCAATGTATTCTCTTTGTAAATCCATATACGCTTTTAATAGTTCATCTTCAGTCATTTTTAAATTCTTTAATAAACTTTCCTTTTTTGCTTGGAAATATTTATCTATTATTTTTTTCTTTTTTATATAAATGTAATTAATGTTCATTTCTATGTGAATTATAACATCTGAACATTTCCAATAAATCTCCTCAAATGAATCTTTAATTCTCTGAGAATTTACATCTCCTCTATTCATTTCTTCAAAGAAAACTGTCATATATTCATTTGCTGCCTGACTATATACAAAATCTTGTGGTGTAATAACAACGCCAACACGTTCAAATCGTTTAATACATTGCTTGATATTTGTATTTATCTCTTCTAAATTGTTTTTATAAAATCTTCTTAAAACAAATAAATTTTCATCCAATTTCATTTTTTCATATGATGTATTGTACTTATTTATTAATGTAATAATGTCCTTGAATTTTTCAAGTCTCAATGATATTTTTTCAATTTCAGGGTCGTCTGCTACAAGTTGAATTTTTTTTGAACGTCTTTTAATTTCATTTGTAATATTTCTTTGAATATCTGAGTATTCGTTTCTTAACTCAAGTAATTTATCAACATAGATTTTCTTATTTTTCTTATTGTTTCTAGGTAATACAGATATAACTTCCTTGTCAATGTTTATTTTATTATCAAATTTTTCTATAATATTTTCCATAATTGAACTTTTCCTCTCTATTCTTCTTCTGTTTCTGTATTTTCCTTAATTTCTTTATCTAAAAAGCTTATAAAACCTTGTATTTTTTCATTTAATGCTAATAATTCATCATACTGTAAACTACTTAATTTAATATTTTCCATTATAAACTTGTCCTCCTTGGTCAATATTTATGCAATACTAGCGAGCATTTTCAGCTCGCTATGTATTAATATACCTTTGAATTATTAACTAAAATTAACCGTTTGTCTCATCAGGCTCAGTTGGAGTTGGAGCTGGAGTTGTTGTTGGTTTTGTAAATGACATACTAATATCTATTGATCTACCTGTTGAAGCTGTGTCGTTACAATCAGGATCTTGTCCTTCTAACCAGATATAAACTCTTGCTTTTGATATTTTATTTCCAGGTATTGTTAATTGAACTGGATTTGCATCTGTACTTGAAACATCAACTAAATCAACAGTTGAAGCAACTGTTCCCGCTGTTGCTAATGTATATGGTTGTGATAAACCTGTAATTGTTCCTCCCTCAGTTACACCTGCTACTTCATCTGTAGCATAATATTTTCCATCTGCTGTATCAACTTGATTCATTGTTCCTGAAGCATCAGCATTTAATGTGTATGTTCTAAAGAATGTTGTTGCAGCTGCAATTCTTCTATCGTTTGTTACAACTTCAGTGATATGTTTTGTAGATGTTGTATCATTTGCATTATTTGGTTCCCAAATACATACCTTTGGTGTTCCTGCAGCAATTGCTCTAACATCTGCACCAGAAGCTGTTAATGTTTGTGATCCACTATATAATACCATACCAACTCTAACAGAGTATTCTAAACCTGTTCCATCTACGCCATCGCTTGCAGAGATTGCAACTTTAGAATTTTGGAATAATTGTAATACATCACTTGTTTGTGATGATGAATTTTTTAAGAAAATATCAAAACAAATATATTTTGTTGTTGATGCATCACTTTCAGCTGCTACACCTGTTAATTGATCTCCTGTTGGTGAAACATTACCATATTTCATATCTAATCTACCACTTGTAACAGTTCCAGAAGTTGAAACTGGTATTAAGTTTTCAGGTAAACTGTATGTTAAGTTTGTTGATGTTCTATTTCCTGTTGTTCCACCGTCTTTAACAATAGCAGCATCCAAGTTTGCTTGTGATAAATCTATTGATGAAGACCATTTTTCTCCATCTAATGAGATTTGAATACCCTCAGCTGCTGTTACTTTTGCTGTAATAGTATTAATTGTAACAACCCTGTTTGCAGAGAACCATGCATAAGTTGAAGCAATTAATAATATTGCTGATAAGAATAATAGTGACATTATAGAATTGATTCTTCTTTTACTTTGTCTACTTCTTCTACTCATTTTTTCATTCCTCCATATTTTTTTAAAATTATTGGTTATTAATATATTCTTCGGATATTACCATATGCATCTTCATTTCTCCGCCAATCAAATCGTCAATACAGTCCGGGTCATCGCCTTCAACCCAAATAACTATTGTGCATTTATCAATATCTCCTGGGGCAAAGTTTTCTCTTTTATCAAGTGCAACCGACTCCTCAGAGTAAAAGGCAACAGTGTCCTTTTCTGGTTGGCCTGTAGTCCTATTAGCCTTGGCATATATCGTTTTCTCGTCATTCACAAATAGCATTACTCTCATAGCTTCATCAACATTTTTAATAACGTCATCTATAAAAATTTCATACCAATAATTTATTGTAGATGGCCCTTGATTTTCAATGTAGAACGTGTAAGCTATGTAGTTATTTCCATTGTGACTGCCTTCCGCCTGATTATTAATATCTTGTGGTATCCACTTAACAGAAATATTTGTCATAAACTCTAAGGTTTCTGCAGATAAAGTTCTTTTATATTTCTTATTTTCTAAGCTTTCATAAATTACTAAATCAGCTGCCGCATTACCAGCTTCATCTAGAGTAATTGTGAATCTTCCTCCTGTATAAATAACCTTTAAAACCAAATATACAATTAATAAGAATAGCAATATTAGAAATAAATATCGTCTTATGTGATCGATTATTTTATCTCTTTTATTTACCTGCTTTGGGCTTGTAGTTTTTTTGAAAAACATTTCTCTCTTATGCACCACCTCAACTATAATTAAGCTTCTGAAAACAATAATTCCGTTTGTATATATTTGATTATATTTTAACACATACTGTATCTATTTACCATTACAGATTCATTACATTTTTATTACAGAATTGTTACATTTTGTTGTATTATGTATTATTTTATTGTATTTATTAATCTTATATGTTATAAGTATTTTAAAGGAGAATTTATGAACAAGTCCAAAAAAAGAAAAATTATTTTATTTACAATTGCATTTCTATGGCTATGCATCTCAATTTACGTTATTCAAATCACATATGCAAAGTACTTAACAACATTACATGGGACAACAAATGTTGCCTTGTCAGTATGGTCAATTAAGGTAAATAATATTGATATTACTCAAGGAGGCACTTTTACTGATAGCATTTCACCAACATTTCCAGGAAATGAATTTATTACTCCCGGTGTAATTGTTCCTGGGGCTACAGGCTATTTTGATTTGGTAATTGATAGTTCATCTGTTTCAATGCCTTTTACTTACAAAATTAGTATTGCTGAAGATCTAGAACTAAATCAAATTGCCGATATAAGACTTTCCGGTTATTCACTTGATAAAGGCACAACAGTTACACCAATTTCATTAGAAGAATCTACTCCAATAACAGGAAGAATTCCTGCTGATTATGAATATACAACAATAAGAGTTTATATGACATGGTATGATGGTGAAGATAATTCCTTATCAGATATAGATGATACAGATATTTCATTAGCTGAAGGAGAACTTCGATTAACATCAAATATAACATTTGAACAATCAACCTAAAAAAAAGAAGGTTTACAATTTAATATTGTATCCTTCTTTTTTTATGGTTCTGATTGATGTTGAGATGCATTAATTAATATTACAATTGATATTGCAGGCTGGTTATTATAGTTTACATCATTGTAAAATTGATATGCTGCAACTCCATATTCAGTATCATCTTCTGAAGCATTTTCATCATAATCCCATGTAAAAGAAACATTAACTGATGTATCAGCATCAAGCCCTAGATATTCATCTGGCTGTTGTATTTCTACATGGAATGGCAAATCTTCGGCAAGTAATTTTTTAATTTGAGCTGAAGTATATGTTCCTGGTTCCCCAGTTTCTGAAATTGTATAAGTTGTATTTAAAATTCTAAGGCCTGTTATTTCAACATCCAAATCGACTTCCTTATCCCCACTATTATGAATGCTTACAGTTTTGTTCACATCCTCCATTCCAGGATAAGCCTCTGCAACGTTTATTACAAGCTCTTTTGTTATATTTTCATCATCAACAGCAAATTCAACACTCCATGCACTAACGTGAACTGTTACATTTCCTGATACCGTTGTTTTGTATAGAAACCATGCATATGTATTAAAAACTAGTGTAAGTGATAATAATAATAGTGTTTTTATTTTTACACGTCGTCTTTTCATTTTTTTGAGTGATTTCCTCGTCCTCTCTATCATTTAAAACTCCTTTTTTTCTTCCTTTTGTTGTCTTCTTCTTCTTCTTTCTCTCATTCTATTTCTTGATGTTTTAACTTTTTTCTTTTGTTCGTCGCTTTCTTCTCTTTCGTCTTCTTCGTCTGCTCTTTTTAAATCTCTAATTTCCATAATCATTACTACTGCAATTGAAACAAAAAGAAGAATATACATACAGTACATATTATTAATTATATTACTAAATTTTGAAATTGCAATAAATTTATATAAAACTTTTCCATAAATTTGATGTTCCTTTATTGTTGGATCCTCTGAATCATTTGCAATACCTTTTGTATGGAAGATTTTTTCACCATTTTTATCATATTCAATATTTATAACCTGGTGAGTTACAATCCTATTTGCAAAAGTTCCGACTTCACCCATATAGGTTACGTCATCTCCAACTTTAACATCATTTATGTCAATTGATTTAACAACTAAAATATCCCCAACATTATACTTGGGCACCATACTCTCTGTGGCTACATTAAATATTCTAAACCCAAAAAATGTTACTTCATTATTTGAAAATCTCTGTATTAAGATTATTGCAATTAATGCAATACAAAATAATGAAACAGCAAATTTAACAATACCTTTTATAATCTTTAACATTTCTTCTCCTACTTAAGTTTTTTTACTTATTTTTTTGAAATATTTATTTATATATTTTCTAAATATCTTTTCTAATTCTTCTTTTGTAACTGCCTTTTGTTTTTTAACAACTTCAAATCTATCCCCAATTTTCTTTTGAAGCTCTTTTTTTGTGAGTTCAGGATTCATATCAATAATTTTATCAAGCATACTTGAAATTGTTTTTTCTTTCATTTCCTGAGTAACCTTATTATCTTTTCCAATACTATTAACTGTCAAGTATTCAAGTAAGAAAGTTTCGTCTATAAGTTTTTTTATATGTCCATTTTCATCATAGTTCTTTTGTTCATTAATTTTATTTTCCTTGTCGCCCAAATGCTTATGTATATAATCCCAAAGTTTCATTGCATATTGAAAATTAACATTTTTTAAAATAACATTAGTTCTTTTTATTGGATTTTGAACCATAGGGACTCTATCTTTTTCGAGACGTTTATATGTTTCTGTTCCCATTAATGCTTTTACTTTATCAGCAATGTTTTTTATTTTTTCCTCTTTCTCTGGATCTAATAATGAAGTATCAAGATCTGTATTTAACTGAATACTTACATTAACTTTTTCTTCACCAATAAGAGTTGTACTGTTATATTCAACCTTCTTTTTGTCTTTAAGTCTCGGGTCCTTATTAGTTCGATTTGTTTTTAATTTTATAAACTCAATCATGTAATTTATAAGAGTATAAATAAATGAGTTTTCATATGTAGCAATTGTTTCCTCTTTTAAAACATTAAGAAGTTTACTAGGTCTAACGTCTCCAGTTTCTTTATCAACATCTTGAATTAAATTGGTGTGCTTTGATAGATGTTTTATACTTTCTACTGTTACCTTTTTTGATTGCTCTATTTTTAATAATTCTTCATCATTTTTTATAAATTTGTTAGGATTTCTAAGAATTTTATCAAGATAAGGAATTGTTGTTTCAAAAATTTCAATCCAGTCATATGTATAATCATCTTTACTGTAATCTGTTTTAACTTTCATATTTGAGTTCATTTTGTCAACGAACTCATCAATATGATCTTGGTCAGTTGTTTGGTATAAATTTGAAATTTCTAAATCGCTCATCAGTAATCCCCTTTCATTATGATGCCATCTTCTTCAATCTAAGTACGTATTCTATACATTCTTTCATACTGTTTTTTCCAAAAGTGTTGTTTAAAAACTCAACATATCCATCAATTTCATCTTTTATATATGCTAAGTTTAACTGTTCAAATTTTCTTAAAATTTTCTTTGCTATAAAGTAGTCAACACCTTCTACTTCTGTTCCACCGCATGCAACAAATACAGGTACAAATTTCTTCATATGAGAAACAATACGGTTACCAAAAGCAATACGGAAATGTTGTATTACATAATCATCCATTTTTTCAATTTTATCTAATGTATCTTGTGATATTGCAAAATCTTCCATAGCCTTTGAAAATAGTGAATCTAAATAAGTATAATTTATATCAAGTGCATCTTGCTCAGGGCATTCAAAAATTTGACCCTTTTCATTAATGTCAATTGGCATAGCTCTATCGTAAACCTTATCTGTAACAGCAAAAGTAGAATCATCGTTGTTAATTGTTCCTATATACCACATGTTTGCAGGTATTCTAATTTTACCTTGAATTAATTTTTTTGGATCTTGTGGATGAATATTTGGAACAATTTCAATTATCCATTCTGCCTTGTTTGGCATTTCTAGGATAGAAAGCATTTCAGCAAAATAGTACTCAACACGTGACAAGTTCATCTCATCTAGTATAATTGTATAAACATCATCTGTATATCCAGCTATATATAACTCTTTTAAAATTTCAGTTTCATTAAATTTCTTTGTGAATTCGTTTAAGTATCCAAAAAGGTCTGTTCTATCCCTCCATGATGGCTGAACTGATGCGACGCAAGAGTCATGTTTCAAAAATTTTCCCCACGCATAAGCAAGAGATGTTTTACCAGTACCAGAAATACCTTGTAATATAACAAGTCTCGTTGAAGCAAGTCCAGCAATAAATGTTCTAATTAAACTTGGCTTGTAATATAATCTTAATTTAGATGCAGCAAAATTTCTGAACATATCACAAAGTTCTTGTAAATCAAAACTATTTCCATAATTTTTAATTTTATAGTTTGCATATTCCATATCTATTAAACTTAGTTTAGAGAATCTATTTCCTGCAAGGTCAATGTTTTCATTTTGACCTTTTTCTCCATTTTCAGCAATAGCAGCATCATCTATAGGGCTTTCTGAAGGTTTTAATCCAAGTTGTGAAACTTTCATAGCAAGAATTTCATCTTTTTCTTTTGATAAATTAAGAACTTTTTTATTTAAATCATTTATTTCTTGTAGCATATTTTCCTGCTCTACAACAGGTTTCCTTAATTTTGTATACTTTCGTACTATTAAAAATAAAAGGAAAAAAATTAGTCCAAATACAATAAGCATAAGTAAAACAGATATTGCAACTAAAACCCATTCAGGCATATTAAAATCTTTATTGTACTCTCTAATGATGTTTATGTACTGTGGAAAATTAAAAATAGTCTTTAATCCATTCCAAAATCCTATTAAAATGGTAAATAGTCCATTAAATAGTTGTGATAAAAATTCATATAAAAATCTAAGAAAAGTATCCATATTACACCTCAATTTATGTTTCGTTAATTATTATATTATTTTTTTTGTCTCTATACTTAAATATTTCTTCGTTATTCTTGTCAACAAGAATATAATTGAAAATTTCAAGTTTTTTGACATTTTCATCATTTATTTCAAATGAGTCATCAAGAATTATTGCAAATTTATATCCGTTTCTAATCATTTCATATATTTCTTCTTTTTTAGTTACAAAATCTTTATAGCTTATTTTTAAATTAATTTTTTCTTGAATGCTCTGATTTTCTAATATATTTAACACTTGTTTTTTCTTCTTCTCTTTTTCAAAAATTGAAATTGGAAAATTAACAAAATATTTTGTGTCAAAATCTCCATTTATAATTTCTTCAACACATTTTGCACTAAGCATTAGGTATTCAATCATTAATTTATCTTCATTAACAACTTTTTCATTAAAAACTTCATCAATTACTTTGTCACTATAAACGTAAGAAATTTTAAACTTTCTTTTTATATCAACCTCATATATACCTTTTACTAGTGTGTATTTTGCAATTGATAGTTCAAAATCTTGTGTTTCATATGTTTTAAAAAATTTAACTTTCTCGTCACTATTTTCTTTTATAAGCTGTATTAATTTTTTTTCAAAATCTTGTTCTTCTAATTCAGGAAACATTTTTTTTCTTTTGTTAAATACATTTTGTGCAAATGCATCAATATCTTCAATATTTCTAACTCCATCTAAATAGAAGATATATTGAAACATTTTCAAATAACTATCTATAACTTTTGCTAAATTTGAGAATTCTTCAGTTAATTTTTCAGCTTCTTTTTGTAGTTCAAAATAAATTCTTCTATAAAAGAATTTATGCTTCTCTGTTAAATCATTGTTAAGATATCTAACATTTATATATCTCTTAAGCATTATATTTGATATATTTTTATTGTAATTTTCTCCAAGTAAAAGCCTCATGCAATTATTTATGTGATTCTTCTGAAGATTAATATAATCTCCCATTATATTAAACATTTTTTCACCTCTTATTTTTAAGTTGACGTACTATATGTAACTGAAATTATAGGTGTATTTGTATCACCTGCAGAATATGAATAATTTTGAGTTGCATCAACTTTATAAAATTTTATTGTTTTGTTTGCTAGTGATTCCATTGTAAAATCTAGCGTTTGAACATAATTATATCCATTTAAAATTTGTGTAGTGTTACTTGTTGCATTTTGGTAAACTTCACTTGTCATGTCCAAAAGAATTACATTTGGATCAAATGAAAGATGTACATTTGTACTTGTTGCGGATTTGCTTGTTGTATCTAATTGAAGATACGGACTATTCTCCCAGTCAGCAATTTTATATTCAAAATCTTGTCCTCCAACTGTTACTAGAATTCTACCTGATAATGTTGCAATATATGGTGATGTTGCAGAAGCTGTTATGTCGACCCACACAGTATCACCACTATCTAGTGTAACTCCTTCTGCTGGATTTATAGTAATAATAAAGTAATCTTCATTCGTACCACCATTTTCATATCCTAAAATTGTACCACTTGTCTTGCTTAAAGAACAAGTAATATCCGGTGATCCGCTGCATGTTATCTCATATTCAATGTCATTCGGTGCAACAGCAATCTCATTCTGTTTACTATACATATTTACAATTATTGGATAATTTTCTTCTCCTGACCATTCATTTGGCATCTGATATTCAAATCCTTCAATTGTAGTTAGTTTATCACTAGAAAAATAAAATTGATTTGACTCTATATAATGATTGTTTAACTTTTTAAACACATATTTCGAAAAGCTGACGTATTTTGGAATTAGATATATGATTATCAAAATTAATATTAATATAAAAATCAAACGTTGTTTTTTATATTTTTTATTTAATCTTCTGTTTAATACTCTCTTTCCCAATTTTTTCTCCTTAAATTATTACGTTTTTTGTCTTGCATTAATTGAAACTTCTATATATTCAAGAATATTTTGATACTCTGAAGAATTGTATCTAGCTGGAAATACTATTGCAAGTTGGTATGTATCTGTTTCATCTTTTTTATAACTTAGTTCCTTGGTTGGTAGTGTTATTGTCTTAAAATATGTTCCGTCTGAATCTGCCTCATCTACGCTTGTTTTTATTATATTTGTCGCATCAGTGTCATCGTAATTTTCATTTAAATAAACGCTATATTCCAATGGAAGATTAGTAGTTGTTTTAATTATCAAATCATATTCAAGTGTAACATCTGTTCTCTTTACTCCATCATTGTTTGAAACTGTAATTGTATACGTATATGGTTCATTTCTTGGAATAATTCCACCAACTTTAAGACTATTTGAAATCGATGTTTCGTCTACTAAATAATATGCAATATCAACACTTGCTTGGGAAGTACCAACAGAATTGTATTTTGATAAAGTTGAAGTTATATATGTTAAAGCAAAAACTACTATTCCTAAAACTATTATAATTTTTATTAAAAAAATAAATCTTGATTTGTTAAACATTTTTTCACCATCATTCATTCTTTTTTTCTTTATCAAATGACAAAATAAAACTAAAGAACATAAGCGTCATAAAAATTGAAATTAAAACTCTTCCATCAGAAAAAACTTTTATCCATATTCCTAAACTTTGAAAGATTCTTACAACTTTTCCAATAACTTTATCTTTAGAAATAGGTTCATCTTCAGTATTATTTGCATCACCTTTTGTTATTAATTCATCGTCTTTTAATTCTGTTATTCTATGCGTAACAATTGTATTTTCATACTCAAAAGAAATAATATCATCTTTTTTTACATCCTTAGTTATTTTAACAAGAATTACATCATCTTTTTCAATTGTTCCACTCATACTTCCACTTGCTATTTTAAATATTGTATATCCAAAAAAGTTTATATATTTTTCTTTTTTAATATTCTGCTGTATAAATATATATCCAAATGCACATATCAATGTAAGCAATATAATTTTTGTTAAATAAGCAAATGTTTTTTTTATCATATTTATTCTCCTGTATATTCTGAAATTGTTTCTCCCAAATATTGTGTAACATTAACAGTAACAGGAATATTTAAAGTTTTTAAATTTGCGTCTGAACCAATTTTCGAATCTGCCTCATCGCTTGTCTCTGTTTCTTCATCTGGCCATTCTATATAACATCTTACTGTTATATCTTTTTCTTCCTGTATTTCCTGTAAGTAAATAATCCCTGTGTATGTATTTTCATCTGTTTTTATAATTGCTCCGTCATCTAACACTCCATCAACATATTTTCTTGCATCTGTCATTTTAATTCTATTTGTTGCATCAATACTTGATGTATCAAACGTAATATCAAATTTCACCGCTACCGCTGTATCTGTTGCATCTATTCCTATTTCAAAATACGCATCTAATCCAGGTGCAATTTTATTTGAAATAACATTGTCTGACTCTTCATATATAAGATTTTGAATTGTAAATTCTTGAACAGCACCATGATCCGCAGTTATATTTTCAGAGTTGACCTTTATACTCCATGCTCCAGATGTACCGCTAATTCCAACATCACCAGTACTTGCATATTTTGAATATGTATCTTTAATAGTTTTGCCAACCCCAATAGCTAAGATAGCTAAAACTATTATCAAAGTACATGTTTTTTTCATCATTTGTTCTCCTTTATTTTTCCTTTAATTCTAGAACTAATGCCATAATTTCTCTAAAGAAAGCAATTAATGATGGGAATATTATTATAAATAAGAATCCCCATTTAGATTCAACTATACTTAAAAAAGACCCAACCTTTGGAATTGCCTTTGCGTGTTTAGATGTTCCTATAGCAAAGTCTTCAACCAAAGAGTAATCACCCTCCATTATAAAAGTACTTTGTGAGCCTGCATACTTATGTACATCTACAACTTCACCATATTGTATTTCGTTGTCTTTATAAAAGAACATCTTATCTCCTGCTTCAGTATCTCCAAACTTCTTGTTATCAATTAAAAGTAGTGTACCCTTTTTATAATCCTCAGAAATCTCATCACTGTTAATAATAATAAATGTTTTTCCAGCAAATTCAGATACCTTGTATTTATTAAAAGATAAAAGTAAAATTGTAACTATAATTGCAATTATTACATAAATCATAATAAAGAAATTAAAAAAAGCTTTCTTCATTTATTGTTTCCCCCTATTTAAAATAAACCTATTGCATTTATTTTATAATTTTATATTCAACAATATTATATCAAATTTTAGTTTTAATGCAATAGTTTTTTATGAATTATTTTTATTTTTTTCTCTGTTGTTTCATCTTATTAAAATGTTCTATATTCTGCCATTATCAATGGTTTTATGGAATTTTTTGTAAATAAAATAAGCCACCAATTTTCAAATTTGGTAGCTTATTCTCTATCTTTCTAAATATTTTTTAAGAAATTTTCCTGTATAGGATCTCTCGTTTTTTACAATTTGTTCTGGAGTTCCAACTGCAATTATCTCTCCACCTTTTTCACCACTTTCTGGTCCTAAATCAATTATATAATCAGCTGTTTTTATTAAATCTAGGTTATGTTCAATAACAACAATACTGTTTCCCGTATCAACTAATCTCTGTAAAATTTCAGTTAACTTATGAACATCTGCAATGTGAAGTCCTGTTGTTGGTTCGTCTAATATATATAATGTTTTCCCTGTTGCTTTTTTTGAAAGTTCTGTTGCAAGTTTTACTCTTTGTGCTTCGCCTCCTGATAATGTTGTTGACGGTTGTCCAAGTTTAATATACCCTAGTCCAACATCATATAAAGTTTGTATTTTTTGTTTAATTTTAGGTATGTTACTAAAAAATTCTAATGCTTCTTCAATTGTCATATCAAGTACTTCTGAAATGTTTTTACCTTTATATTTTACCTCTAATGTTTCTCTATTATATCTTGTTCCACGGCACACTTCGCAAGGAACGTAAACATCAGGCAAGAAATGCATCTCAATTTTTAAAACTCCATCGCCCTGGCATGTTTCACATCTTCCTCCAGAAACATTAAAGCTAAATCTTCCCTTTTCATATCCTCTAAGTTTTGCTTCGTTTGTTTCCGCAAATATGTCTCTAATTAAATCAAATACTCCTGTATATGTTGCAGGATTTGACCTTGGGCTTTTTCCAATTGGAGATTGATCTATATTAATTACTTTATCAATATTTTCAATTCCAACAATTTTTTCATGTTTTCCTGGAAATTCCGATGAATTATATAATTCTTTTGCTAATGCCTTATATAAAATCTCATTAATTAAAGTACTTTTTCCTGAGCCTGAAACTCCAGTAACACACGTAAATACTCCTAGTGGAATTTTGACATTAATATTCTTTAAATTATTTTGTGTTGCTCCCTTTATTTCTATTGATTTTCCATTTGGTTTTCTTCTCCTTGCTGGTACTTTAATTTGTTTTCTTCCACTTAGATATGCTCCTGTAATTGAGTTTGGATTTTGTTTTATTTCTTCGGCTGTTCCAGTTGCAATTACATTTCCTCCATGTACACCCGCTTCTGGTCCAATATCCACAATATAATCTGCTGCATACATTGTATCCTCATCATGCTCAACAACTATAACCGTGTTGCCCTGATCTCTTAATTTTTTTAATGTTGCTATTAGTTTATCATTATCCCTTTGATGTAGTCCAATACTTGGTTCATCTAAAATATATAAAACTCCTGTAAGTCCTGCACCAATTTGAGTTGCTAGTCTAATTCTTTGTGCCTCTCCCCCTGAAAGAGTTCCTGCGGCTCTCGATAAAGTTAAATAATCCAACCCAACATCAATCAAGAATTGCAATCTTTTATTAAGTTCCTTTAAAATTTGATCAGATATTATAGAATTTGTTTTATCTAGTTGTAGATTATTTAAGAATTCTTTTATCCTTAAAATAGACATATCTGTTAATTCCTGTATATTCTTTCCACCAACAGTAACTGATAAACTTGTCTTTTTTAATCTTGCCCCATGACATGCTTGGCATGGGCTTTCCTTCATATAGTACTCATAAAATGTTCTCATTCCTTGTGATTTTGTATCTTTGTATCTTCTCTCTAATGTTGGAATTACACCTTCAAAAGGTGCTGTAAATCTTCTTTCTCCTGCTGCAGACGTATATTTAAAATCTATTTCTTCACTACCTGTTCCATAAAGTATTTTGTCTAAAAATTCTCTTGGCAATTTTTTTATCGGAGCATTAATGTTAACTCCATAATGTTTTGCAATGCTTTCAAAATACATTTTTGCCATCGTGTCGCCTTTTTTCATAGTACTTGCTCCGAAAGCCTTTACTCCATCATAAAGTGTTTTTGTCTTATCAGGTATTATTAAATCCTCACTAATACTCATTAAGTATCCAATTCCACCACATTCTGGACATGCTCCAAATGGATTATTGAATGAAAACATCCTTGGAGACAATTCCTCAATGCTTATATTACAATCTGGGCAAGCATAATTTTGGCTAAACAGCATTTCTTCTGATGGCGTTGCAATAACTACAAGATTTTCGGCATATTTAAGTGCAATCTCAACAGATTCTGCAAGCCTGCTTCTAATATCTTCTTTAATTATTAATCTATCTACAATTAGTTCAATATTATGTTTCTTCTTTCTATCTATATCTATGTCATCTGTAAGTTCATAAGTTGTACCATCAACTCTAACTCTTACAAATCCGTCTTTTGTAAAGTTCTCAAGAAGATTTTTATATTCACCTTTTTTTCCTCTTACAACAGGAGCCAACACCTGTATTTTTGTATTTTCTTCTAAACTCATAACTTTTTCAACAATCTGATCAAGTGTTTGCTTTTCAATTTTTTTACCACAATTTGGGCAATGTGGTTCACCAATTCTTGCATATAGTAAACGTATATAATCGTATATTTCTGTTACAGTACCAACTGTTGAACGTGGATTTCTTGAAGTGGTTTTCTGATCAATAGCAATAGCTGGAGATAATCCCTCTATTGATTCAACATCTGGTTTTTCCATTAATCCCAAAAATTGTCTTGCATATGAAGATAAACTTTCAACATATCTTCTTTGACCTTCTGCATATAAAGTATCAAAAGCAAGTGATGATTTTCCTGAGCCTGAAAGTCCTGTAATAACTACTAATTTATCTCTTGGAATAGTTACATTTATATTTTTTAAATTATGTTCTTTTGCGCCTTTAACAATAATACTATCGTTCATACTTTCCTCCCAATAAAAAATGTGCTATATTACATTATAGCACATTTTTTATGATTTGTCTTTGATTATAAATTTTTTAGCAAAATTTAGTTCATCCAAAATATTAAAGATTAATCCACATTCCCTCGGTACCATCTGGATTCATTATTCTTCCCCAATCAGGTTCGTATTCACCATCTTTTTCAGGTCCGTGAGACTGAGCATTTTCAGAAAAATAAAAATCTCTTGGGAACATACTTTGACCAATATAAAATAATCCATCAGTCTTGTCACCGAGTCCAAGTAAATCCAGCAAAATTGTAAGAAGAGTTGCACCAATCTTCCCATGACATTCCTTCATCGGCTTCAAATGTTACAAAACGATGCTCGTCTCGATTCAATTTATCTGTAACAAAGTCATCTCCTATCCAAATTTTAAAACTGATTTTTTCTTTTGGGCTACTTTCTTCTGAATTAATGGATTCTATATAGTCCATTAATTTTTTGTCCCCCACATATATATTGTTTTCTATTTGTCTTTCATTTTCATATGCTGTTTTTGTTTTTTGTGATGCATTTTTGGTAGAATCTAATATGTTGCTTTCTATTACTATGTTAACAGAAACCGCTACTAAAATAAGCATTACTATTATTGTGATAATTAATGCAACTAATGTTATACCTTTGTTCTCTTCTTCGTTCATTTATTTTTTCCTCCCTTTTCATTTGTATGTCTAACTTTGACCTTTTACTTTTTTCATTGTATACCATATATATTTTTTTGCAATAGATTTTTTGGAAAAAAGTGCATGTCCCCAAATTTCATTAAATATTAGACCACATTCCCTCGGTACCATCTGGATTCATCATTCTTCCCCAATCAGGTTCGTATTCACCATCTTTTTCAGGTCCGTGAGACTGAGCATTTTCAGAAAAATAAAAATCTCTTGGGAACATACTTTGACCAATATAAAATAATCCATCAGTCTTGTCA
>JAZQOX010000028.1:0-21011 GCA_045628105.1 Clostridia bacterium
TTTGGAATGTAATTGCTTTTAACATTTTTTTATTGCTTCCAAGTTCTCTTTTCATTGCACCTATAGCACCAAAACAAGGAGCACTAAATAAATTAAATACCATAAATGCATAAGCACTAGCCATTGTAAATCCACCAAATGCTGTACCATTTGCAAATATCATACTTCCTTCTTCTACATCTTCAGATAATCCTGCAATAACTGCCATAGATGATACAACTTGTTCTTTTGCAACTAATCCTTGAATTGCTGATACTGTTGCTCCCCAGTTGTTTTGACCAATCATAGGATAAAATACCCATGAAATAGTTTTACCAATTGTAGCTAACATTGACTCTTCCACATCTACGCCATATTCCATTTTAAATGAGAATGAAAGTAAAAACCAAATAACTATTGAGCATAGTAAAATAATTGAGCCAGCTCTTTTTATAAATGCAATAACTTTATCGAAAACATCTTTTGCAACATATTTTATGCTTGGTAATTTATATTCTGGTAATTCAGATATATATGAACTACTAATATGTTTAAATTTTGTTCTAGACATGATAAAAGCTGATAATATAATTACAATTATTGCTAAAAAGTATAATGATGCTGATGCTATTCCTGAATTATCTCCAAAGAAATAACTTGAGAATAAAGCAATAATTGGTAGTTTTGCACTACAAGGTATAAATGGTACTAAAATGCTTGTCATTTCTCTTTCATCTTGATTTTCAATTATTCTTGTTCCCATAATTCCAGGTACTGAACAACCTGAACCTACTATAAATGGAATTAAGCTTTTTCCTGAAAGTCCTATCTTTCTAAATAATCTATCTAAAAGTATTGCAATTCTTGACATATATCCTGTTGTTTCTAATATAGAAATACAAATAAATAGAATAATTAATTGTGGTACAAATCCTAATACTGCACCAACACCTGCAACAATTCCATCAACAACTAGACTTTCCACCCATTCAGATGCACCAATTAAAGACATTTTTTCTCCTAAAAATTCTCCAAAGCTCTCTACTGTATCAGCAACAAAATCTACAGTAGCGCTTCCTACTACTCCAACAGATATGTAATAAACTAAAAACATTACTATTACAAATATTGGAATTGCAAGCCACTTATTTAAAAATATTTTATCTAATTTATCTGATAATGATTCTTTTCTTGAAACTTGAGTTACAACTTCTTTCTTTATTTTCTCAATAAATAAATATCTTTCCGTTGCAATTATTTCTTCTAAGTCTGTATCATAATTATCATTTAACTTTTTAATTATTGTACTTGTTTGAATATTATTTAGATTAGAAAATCTTGAATCTTCTTCTAATAATTTAGCTGCAACAAATTTTTTATGGTTTATATTGTTTATTTTGGAAATTTCACTAACTGCGTTTTCAATTTTTTCATCAAAGATATTTACTTCTTTACGTTTATAAGTTCTATCAATTGCTTTTATTAAATTATCTATTCCTGTTTCTTTTAATGCAGATATTTTTACCACTTGAACTCCTAATTCTTGTGATAACTTATTTTCATCAATAATTAATCCTTTTTTCTCCAACATATCACACATATTTAAAGCAATAATAACTTTTGTATCTAATTCTAAAAGCTGAGTTGTTAAATATAAGCTTCTTTCTAATGATGTAGCATCTACTATATTTATTATCACATCTGGATTTTCATCAAACACAAACTTTCTTGGTATTTCTTCTTCTATACTGTATGGACTTAATGAATAGATACCAGGCAAATCAACTATTTCATGATTAGTTCCTTTTATTTTTCCTACCTTCTTTTCTATTGTCACACCAGGCCAATTACCTATTTTTGCATTCATTCCTGTTAAAATATTAAACAGTGTTGTTTTACCACTATTTTGATTTCCTATTAATCCTATTTTCATTATTCAATTACCTCCACTTCTATTTGAGATAAATCTGATTTACTAATACATAATTCGTAATCTCTAAGTTCAATATCTATTGGATCTCCTATTGGTGCGACTTTTTTTACTTTTACTTCCGTTCCTCTTGTTAATCCCATATCTAATAAATGTCTACGAATTTCTTTGTTTTGTAAATTAAGTTTTACAATTTTTGCTTTTTGACCAATTTTTACTTCATCTAAATTCATAATAACTCCCCCTTATATGAAATATGTTTCATTTTGAATATATTCTATAACTTTATTAATTTAATGTCAATACAATATGAAACATTTTTCGTATTAAAAGTAAAAAAATAGAACAGATATTTAAATATTCTGTCTATTTTTTATAAAAATTGTAATTTGTGTTTATAATATGGCAACACCATTTACATATAATTTATATCCATTAAAGTCAATATTACTATAAGATGTATCGCTATCTTCTAACGACGTTATATAAGAATCTCCCGTTAACTTTATTTTAGAACTTGCATCTAATTTTAAAGTTAGAGTTTTTGCTGTATTATCTCCATTTATAACACCTTCAAAATATGAACTCTCTTTCATACTCATATCTAATTTTGATATTGAATCTACAATAATATTGCCTAAAGCTTTTTGATTTACCATTTCGAATGTAACATCTCCACCATTTGAACCTGAATTACCCCAAGAATCTTTTTGCACTCTTAAGAAATTGCCTGAATTGTCATTATTTGTTATTTTGTTATTATTTAATTTAATGGTAGCAGTTGTATTTGTTACATAGAATGTATCTCCATTATTAGTAACTATATTACTATTATTTGCACAAAATTCAGAATTTCCATCTGCTGCATCACCACTCATTGATTGGTATAAAAATATGTTTTTATATGTTGTTGACTGTCCATTTAATTTAGTATTACTATCTGTTAAATTACAATTATTTATAGTAACACTATTTTTACCTTCTATAACAATTCCTTCTGAAACTTTTGCTATTAAATTTGCATCATTTACAACTATTTTTGCAGTTGAATAAATACTTGGAGAACCTTGACCTGTTGTTGTATAAGTACCTCCATTAACGGTTACATCTCCACCACCTCTATCAGTTCTTATTGCAGCACTTGATGTTCCTGCTGTATTTATTGTTAAATTATTAGCAATCATTGTTCCTCCACCAGTTGTCATTATTCCTCCTGAATTATCCTTTGATGTAGTAATTTTAGAATCACTTATTGTTATTGTTGTTCCATCACTATTTGAATTATTAGTTGTTGCAGATCCACCATAACAAAATACTCCATTCGCTCCAGTTGCATTAGTTATTATATCCATATTATCCAAATTTAGATTAACACCATCTTTGGCAATTAGCGCAGAATTTGTACCATAAAAACTTGTTGTATCTCCTCCATCTGAATCACCTGTTTTAGTTATTCTAGAATCTTTTATAGTTGCATCAATATCTCCTGTTATAGAAACTGCATTTTCATCTGCGTTACTAGAGCTTATTTCTTCATTTTTTAGAGTAGTTGATTCTGTTATTTCTTTATTTGATGAATATGTAACATTATTAGAATTGTTCATTTGACCTGGCATATTACCATTAGCTTGTTGCATATTAGGATTAAATGAATCACTATCATCAATTGATTTTATTGTAATTCTTACAAGAAAAGCTAAAATCACTGTTAGAATTACAATTATAATAATTTGTGCTAAAGTATTCTTTTTCATGATTTCCTCCTAATTATTTAAATTTTGATTTGAAGTTGATTCTCCTGGTTTTGCAGGTGGCTCTTGTCCGTTATCTCCATTTGGTTTGTCAGGTGGTGTTCCCATGTCTCCACTTGGTGGATTGCCCATTTGATTATTAGAATTCATTTGCATCATTTCAGGTGAATTTCCATTATTATTTGAAGCTGTTTTACTATAAATCAAAAATCCTGATGTTGCAACTATTGCACCTATTAACATTCCAATTATCAAATACATAATTTTATCTTTCATTTTTCTTTACCTCCATTATAAGATTTATTAAATAATACTATAAAATTATTAAATATGTATTAAATTATAAAAATTCTTTATGGTTATTTTGTGAATTTATTGTAATTTATTTTATACCAATAAATTACTATTTGTTCCGATATTATATCATAAAAATTCATTTTTTTGTTCACATGACTTAAATTTATTATTTTTTATTTTTTTGTCAAAATTATTTTCTCTGTTTTCCTTTTCTTTTATCTGCTCAATCATTTTAGAAATCTCATCTTCAATTTCGCCACACATTTTTAAATCGTATTTTAATTTTGAAATATAAGCCGTAACTTGTGCAATCTTTTCAACAAACTCTTCTTTATTTTCTGTTTTACTTCTTGCATAATAAAGTCTATTTCTGTAATTATAAGCATCTTGTAAATCTTCTTTTTTAACCTTTCTTATGCTTTCTACATCTTCTAAAGTTACAATTTTATTTTGAGTTGCAAAAAGTTAATTTATCTGTAAAATGATGTAATTCCTTTATCGCCTTTCTGTTTTCATAAGACAACTTATATTGCCAATTTCTTTTTGGATATACATTCAAAATATAACAATAGTGTCTATATAGTCTTGTTATTCCTCCGATATTAACTCTTTTTATATCATTATTTTTGGAATAATATTTACAATTACTTGTTTTATATTCAGGTCTATAAAAAACTTTCATATCTATTAAATCTTCATATATCCTTTCTTTGATTCGTTGTATTGAATACTCTTCTCCAAAGTTTCGTTCAACTCTTAAATGCATTTTTCTAGGTGGCATTCTAATACTTATTTGATTTGCTCTAAAATAAAATTCATATCCTATAGATTTTAAAATCTTCTTATTAATTTTGCGTGTGTGGAAACATGTTTACCCTGTACCACGTTCAATTAATTTTTTATAAATTTTTAATATTTTTATCATTTTTTAGGTCATTTTAGATAGTTTTTTAAGAAGTCAGAAACATCTCGATTTTGTTTATTTATCAAGTGTTTTCTTCAATTTCAAGCAAGCTACGCACTCAACATGACTTGTCCATGGAAACATATCTACTGGCTGAATTGATGTAATCTCGTACTGCTTTGAAAAGGTTTTTAAATCTCTTACTAATGTTTCAGGATTACAGCTTATATATGAAATTTTCTTAGGGCAAATTTCCAATATAGTTTCTATTGCTGTTTTTTCTAGTCCCGCTCTTGGTGGATCTACAATAATACCATCTGCTCTATTCCACTTTTGTGTAAGCCTTGGAAGTTCTATTTCAACTTTTCCACATACAAATTCAGTATTGTATATTCTATTTAATCTTGCATTCTCCTTAGCATCTTTAACTGCTTCCTCAACAACTTCAATTCCATAAACTTTTTTCACATTTTTTGCTGCAGAAAGTGATATTGTTCCAATTCCTGAATACAAATCATATAAAATTTCATTTCCTTTTAAATTTAACCCCTCAATTGCTAAACTATATAGCTTCTCTGTCTGTATTGGATTAACTTGATAAAATGATAATGGTGATATTTTAAATTTTAATCCATTTAAATAATCTACAATATATCCATTACCATATAAATTATAATTTTTAACTCCAAGTATTGCAGATGTTTTCTTTTCATTAATATTTTGAACAATTGTTTTGATTTTGGGAAATTTGGAAATTATTTCTTTTGTTATTTCATCTCTTCTATTCATTTTGCTATCAGTTGTAACAAAAACAATCATTATCTCTCCGAGAGTTAATGCCATATTTAACAATTAAATGCCTTAAAAATCCTTTTTTTGTATCCTCGTTATAAATTACAAGCTTGTATTTTTTAACAAGCTCAAAAACAAATTTTGCAACTTCGTTAATAACATCATTTTGAATCAAACAATCTTCAAATGGTATTATTCTATGAGTTCCTTCTTCAAAGAAACCCATAACAGGCTTTTTGTTTTGATTATATCCAAATGCAAATTTTCCTTTATTTCTATAATTGTATGGATTTTCCATACCAATTACATTGTTAACACGTATATTGCTAAAACATGCATTTTTCAGTAATTGTTCAACTTTTTTCTTTTTTATGCTTAATGTTTTATCATATTCATTTTCTAAATATGCACATCCACCACATTCATTATGCACTTTACAACAATTATTTTCCACTTTGTACTCCTTTTGTGTTAATTTGCTTACATTATATTATCATAAAAGCAGATAATTATCAAATAACTATCTGCTCTATTATAAATGATTTCTGCAGCTATTAGATGTAATACTGCATAAAGCATTTTTGTTGTTAAAATATTAAAAACTTTACATTACTCCTTCTAATAAATTTCTATATTTCATTTTACTGTATCTTTTTTGTAAGCATTTGTATTACGGCACTTCAGAATTTTCTATAATTTTATAAAATATTATCTAAAAATAAGCTCCAGAAAAAATCTGGAGTTTTATAATACTCTGTTTTGACATATTAATTTTATACTAATAAAAAAAATATATATTAGAATGTCGTGCATAAGCGCACATAGCAACCGGAAAAAGTGTCTTTGGCGTAAGTTCCGGTAGCTGGCATCAAATGTTGCCGCCCAAACGTAGCAATCGTTCTTCTGTGAAGAAGACCAGTAGTCTTGGCTAAGTCCATAATCTCCGTAATTATCTTTATTAATATTTAAATTTCCTGCAAAAGCTGCCCATTCAGCGGAAGATGGAACAAACCATTTAGAACCTGTTGGTATTACGCTCCACATATCAATACGATTATAAAGTCCACCTTTTGTCGTCATTTTTGTTCCATATGCTTCTGTATTCCATTTTGTTAACATATTTTCTGTGTTCGTTTTCCCTTCGCCAAAATTTATTGATGTTGTTGTTTCGTAATCATCCATTTTTCCTATTCCCGTTTCTCTCCATATTTCATAGTCAATAGCATTATTGTACCAATAATAACGTTCATCTGCATTCACATCATCTAATGCCATCACGTAAAATCTATCATTCCCTGTCTTTGTTTCATCTGCAATTATTACATCTGCTGTTCCAAAATCATCTGTCTTTTTTTCTCCCTCCATTATATAATAACTTTTGAATCCACTTGTGGCATCTTTTTCTCCTGGATATGAATAATGCTCTGAATGATATCCCCACTCGCCGCTGCTTGGTACAGCTAAATCTACAAATATTATTCCGTATTTGCCATCAACATATGCATATTTTCCTATATAAGATTCTGTTGTAAGATTTTTATTTTCTAAACTATTTTCTTTTTGTGTTTCTGTTTTGTGTTTTTCCACTGTTTCTTGTCTTTTTCCTATTAAATTACGCTTCACCACTACTGATATAGCCACACTTACCAATATCACCATTGCTATAATGATTAAAATTAATACTCTTAATGTAATCCTCTTCTCGTTTTTTAAATTGTTCATTCTAAAGCTCCTCCTTTTATAGGCAATTAAAATCGCCCCATTTTTTATTTAATTTATCGTAAAAAATTTTAATTGTAAATACTTTTAAAAAATAATATGTATATAAAATAATTGTAATATTTTAAAATATAGACATATAGTTTCACTTAAAAGCTTATCGAAATCTGATTGATACAATTTGTCTTGTTTTACTCTATATTTTTCAAATTCAGATAAGGCTTTATCACAAGCAATCTCATGAGAAATTTTTCCAGCATTATTTAATATCTCTCTATCAAATAATTCCAAAAATTTATCTAAACGTTCTTCCCAATCTTTCATTGTCATTGGAATATTTCTTATTGCTCTTTCTTCTGCTAAATCTAACTATGCTGATACAATTCTTCTAAGCTGACTTAATTCATCCTCATTCAAATAATTTTTAGCTACAACAACATCATATTTATGAATTTTTCCATTTGGTGCTCCTTCCCAAGATGTTAATCCCATATTTTCTTTTTCTGCATCTGCTCTATTGTATATTACTTCAGGTGCAGTTTGTCCATGTATAGCATAGTGCATTTTGTTTTGTACTGTTTTAAAAAATCTTTGTGTAATTTTAGAATCTTTGTCATAGTCAATACTTGTAGCAAAAATGTCAGTTATCTTTTGATAAAATTTTCTTTCAGATATTCTAATTTCACGAATTCTCTCTAATAGTTCTTCAAAATATTTTTTTGGTAAAATAGAACCACCATTCTTTAATCTTTCATCATCTAAAGAAAATCCTTTAATAGTATATTCTTTTACAATTTTATTAACCCATCTTCTAAATTGAACCGCTCTTTCATTATCTACCTTAAAGCCTATTGCAATAATCATTTGCAAATTATAATGTATAACATCTCTTGAAACATTTCTGTTTCCTTCTTTTTGAACTATTCGAAAAATTCGAATAGTTGCATTTTCATTTAATTCTTTGTCACTATATATCTTTTTTATATGATAATTTATCGTGTTTAACTCCACATCATACACTGTAGCTAAACATTTTTTGTGTGAGCCAGATATTTTCATCTTCATATCTCACTTCTACACTATCTTTATCATCACCTACTGCAGCAACATATGTTAAATATTCTGCTGTACTTGACCTTATATCTAAATTTTCTTTTTTTAATTTGAAAATATCCTTTTCTTTTTATAATTCTTTCCTGTTTGTGAACATTTGTATTGTATCATAATGGTTTAATACATTCAATACTTTTATAAAATTTCAACAAAAAAATCCACTTAAATATTAAGTAGATTTTTTGTTTTCTATCATCTTAATTCTAGACGAGCCACACTTTCCACGTGGTTTGTATATGGAAACATGTCAACTGGTTGTACTTCTTTTATTTCATATTTTTCTTCTAATAGTTTTAAATCTCTTGCAAGTGTTGCAGGATTGCAGCTTATATAAACAATTTTTTCTGGCGTAAGATTTTTCAACACTTCTATTGTATTATTATCTAATCCCTTTCTTGGTGGATCTACAAATACTGTGTCTATTTTATCGTCTATATTCTTTAAAATTTCTGGTAATACTTCTTCTACATCTCCTGCGTAAAATTCCGTATTATCTAAATTGTTTATTTGGGCATTTTCCTTTGCATCTTCAATTGCCTGCTCAATTATCTCTATTCCATAAACTTTTTTGAAATATTTTGATGCAAATATTCCAATTGTTCCAATTCCGCAATATAAGTCTAATGCCACATTTGATGAAGGGCAGCCGAGGGTGGCTTCCCCTACAGCTGTATTATATAATATTTCTGTTTGAATTGGATTAACCTGATAAAAAGATAATGGTGATATCTTAAATTTGTAATCTCCAAGGATATCATAGATATATCCATTTCCAAATATTGTTTTTGTTTTATCTCCTAAAATAACATTTGTGTTTTTAGTATTATAGTTTAAAACAATTGACTTAACGCATTCATTTTTTTCAGTTAAATACTTTACAAATTCCTTTTCATATTTAAAATTATTATCATTTACAACTATTGTAACAAGAACCTCATTTGTTTTTACACCTATTCTTATTACGATATGTCTTACTGTTCCTTTTAAATTTTTTTCATCATAAACCTTAATTCCATTTAATTTTATAAATTCAAAAATTTCATTTGCAATTTTATTACATGTATCATTTTGAATATAACATTTTGAAACAGGAACAATATCATGTGTTCTCATGGAATATACACCCATAACAGGCTTTTCATTTTTATCTAATCCTAAAGGATATTGCAGTTTGTTTCTATAAAATAAAGGGATTTCCATTCCGATTACATCATTAACTTTAATTTCTCTATTTAATGCTTTATACATGCAATTTTCAACTATTGCTTTCTTTATTTTTAATGTATATTCATATTTAATATGTCTTAAATTACATCCTCCACATCTTGCATATTGAATACATTCTGTTTCTGTTCTATTTTCTGAATGTTTTAGAATCTTGATAATTTTTCCATAAGCAAAATTAGTCTGAACTTTAAGAATTTTTATTTGAACTTTTTCACCCTTTATTGCTCCTTGAATAAATATTGGAAAATTATCTATTTTAGCAATTCCTTCACCCTGATATCCATCATCTATAATTTCAACTTCATAAATTTCATTTTTCTCTATCATAATTCTTAACTCCTATTTTTTAATTATATGCTAAATCATGCCAAAAATCAAGAGATCTAGTTAGACCTGTCCCAGAATCCGACGATTTTAGGGACTGTCCTTAAAAAGGACACTGTAACACTTTTTTATTTTCAGAATACTATATACTATAACGAATGAAAAAAACTTAAGATTTTTTCTTCACAGGGAGGTGAAAGAAGTATGCCAGAAAATAGAGGATGCGGTTGCGGTGGTTTCGGTTTTGGTAACGACTGTTGCTGGATTATAATTCTTTTAATAATAGTCTGCTGCTGTTGCGGAGGAAATAACGGATGCGGTGGATGCTAGTTAGAATTATAAAAAAGTAATTCTTTTTAAGTCTTGGGTGGATACTTTTTCCACCACCACGTTTTTAAATACCTACTAAAAAGACTATTCTAGAAATTTAATAATCTAGAATAGCCTTTTTATTTTATGCTATTTTTGTTCCTAATTTTTTTCCACCAAGTATGTGAAAATGTAAATGTTTAACTTCTTGTCCTCCATCTTCACCGCAATTTACAATTACTCTAAATCCTCTTTCTAATATTCCTTCTTGTTTTGCAATCTTATTAATAACTGTATATATCTTACCAACAATTGCTTCGTCTTCTGGTGTAAGTTCAGCTAAACTTGTTATGTGTTTTTTTGGTATTACTAAAACATGTACTGGTGTTTGTGGATTAATATCTCTAAATGCTAGAATTTCCTCATCTTCGTAAACAATGTTCGATGGAATTTCTTTATTTATAATTTTACAAAAAATACAATCGTTCATACTATTTTCTCCTTTAATATTATTTTATGTAACTCCGTGGAAGTCCATCTTCATTTAATCCACCTTCCCAAGATGAATAAACATTTCCTTTTTTTAGTTGAATTACTTCAGATTCTTTTTCTTCATTCTCAAGTTTTCCTGTCATCATATTTACTGAGTGTCTTTTGATAAAATTATTTGATAAATATGTTATTGTGAACTCAGTAATCCCATAAAATTCTAAATTTGATTCCATATAGAAAGTAACTGGTTCATTTAAAGTTTCAGCTTCTTTATGCCATTCTGAATTTGATTTTGTAATATTACATTTAATTATTTTATTTTCAACCTTATAGTCGCCTTCAAACCATCCTCCGTTTCCATAATATAAAACAAATGTATTATCGTTTTTGAATTGTAATGTATTGCCCATCATTCCAGTTATATATATATCTTCTAAATATTTTTCATCTGGATTTTGCCAGAATAAGGATGACTCTTGTAATGCTTTACTTATTTGTAAATCTATTTCTTCATTTTCTTTGTTGCTTACTTCATCATCTTCATTTTCTATATTTTTATTATTTACACATCCGGTTAAATTTATTATGATTAAAGTTGCTACAAGTATTATACTTATATTTTTTAAAATCTTTTTCATTTTTTAATTACCCCGCTATTACATTTTATTCCAATATAGCCTTTATACGTCTAACTCCTGCTGATGATGCTTCTTCTTTTTTAATTTTAAAGTGTCCTAATTCGCTTGTATTCTTTACATGAGGTCCTCCACAGAGTTCAATTGAAACATCTCCAATTTTATATACTGTTACTACATCTCCATATTTGTTTATAAACATTGCTTCTGCACCTAGTTTTAAAGCATCTTCTTTTGGCATTTCCATTTTTTCTACTGGTATTGCCATTTTTATATACTCATTAACTAAGTCTTCTGCTTGTTGTTTTTGCTCGTCTGTCATTTTTTCATTATGTGAAAAGTCAAATCTCATTCTTTCTACAGTAATGTTACTTCCTTTTTGGTGTACATGGTCTCCTAATACTTTTTTAAGTGCTGCATTTAGAAGGTGTGTTGCTGTGTGATATTTTGTCTCTATTTCTCCTGTTGAAGCTAGCCCACCTTTGAATTTTTGGTTTGCTCCTTCTCTTGATTTTTCTTGATGTTCTGCAAATTTTTGTTTAAATCCTTCTATATCTACAGTTAAGCCTTGCTCTTTGGCAAGTTCTTCTGTTAATTCTATTGGGAATCCATATGTATCATATAGTCTAAATGCTATGTCTTTATTTATTTCTTTTGATTCTAAATTTCTTGTTGATTTTTCAAATTCTCTTAGTAC
Source organism: Clostridia bacterium (assembly GCA_045628105.1). Taxonomy (GTDB): domain Bacteria; phylum Bacillota; class Clostridia; order TANB77; family CAG-508; genus UMGS1781. Next base: position 12,170 of record JAZQOX010000028.1, read on the forward strand.
CTTTTCAAGAGTTCTATTGAATTTAACCTTTTCATCTTTTAATACTTGTAAAATAACATCTTTATTCTTTTCAAGTTCTTTATAGTATTTAGAATATTTGTTTATAATTAATTCTGCTAATTCTTGCTCCCAGTTACTATTTATATCAATATTTAATTTTTTAGCATATCTGATTATTCTTCTTATAAGTCTTCTTAATATGTATCCTTGATCAGTATTAGATGGTTTAATTCCAGCTTCATCACCAGCTATCATTACAACAGCTCTTATGTGGTCTGCAATTATTCTCATTGCTTTTTGATTTTCTTGTTGTTCATAAGATAATCCAGATACTTCCTCTATTTTAGCAATTACATCTTTCCAAACTGAAGATTTGTAATTATCTGTATATCCTTCTAAAATTGCAGTTACTCTTTCAACTCCTAAACCTGTATCAACATTTTTATTTTTTAATGGTTTGAATGTGCCATCAACTTCATGGTTATATTGCATAAAAACATTATTCCAAATTTCAACCCAATTTTCGTTTTCTGGGTCAAATTTTTCTGGAATTGCTTCTGTACTTCTCCAATAAAAAATTTCTGTATCGGGTCCACAAGGTCCTGGAGCTTCCATGTTTGGCCACCAGTTATTCTCTTCTGGCAAGAAAGCTATTCTTTCTTCTTTTATTCCTTGTTTTTTCCAAATTTCAGCTGATTCAGTATCTGCAGGAACAATATCATTTCCTTTAAATACAGTTACTGCTAATCTTTCTACTGGAATTTCTAAATATTTTGTTAAAAGTTCAAAACTCCATGCAATTGCGTCCTCTTTAAAGTAATCACCTAAAGACCAGTTTCCAAGCATTTCAAAAAATGTATGGTGAGTTGTATCACCAATTGAGTCTAGATCATTTGTTCTGAAGCATTTCTGAACATCTGTTAAACGAGTTCCCTCTGGATGTGGTTCACCTTTTAAATATGGTACTAATGGTTGCATTCCAGCAGTATTAAATAAACATGTTGGATCATTTTCAGGTATAATTGGTGCACTTGGAATTATTTTGTGTCCTTTGCTTTCAAAAAATTTTAAATATGTATCTTTTAAATTAATAGTTTTCATTTATATTCCGCCTTTCTAACATGTTATATTATACACTTAAATTGGTATATTTTTCAATAGTTTTAGAAATTTTTGTAAAATTATTTTATAATAGAAAAAGCTGCTTCCCATCAGAGAAACAGCTAAAAATCTTGTCGAATTATTTCCCGCAGGTTGTGCGAGTTCGACTGACTATGTGAACAATTCCCAGAGCCATTAGAATCGATCACTTTTTGTTACGCTAGTAAACCAATGGTTTACATAACCTTATTATACCATATTCATTTTTATATGTCAAATTTATGCATATTTTTTATTTTTTTTCAAATACTATTCTTGAATTTAAAGATTAAAAGGAGGTAAGATTTTGAAAGCAACAGGTGTAGTAAGAAGAATAGACGATTTAGGTAGAATTGTTATTCCAAAAGAAATAAGAAGAACTCTTCATATTAAAGAAGGCGATCCACTTGAAATTTTTACAGATAAAGAAGGTGAAATTATATTAAAAAAATATTCACCTATAGGAGAACTTTCCGAATTTGCAACAGGTTATGCAGAAACTCTTGCAAAAACAACAGGCCATATTGCTTGCATTACAGATAAAGACACTGTAATTGCAGTCTCTGGTGGTTCTAAAAAAGAATTTTTAGAACAAAATATTAGTCCAGAACTTGAAAAGCTTATTGAGAATAAAGAAATTTATACCAGTAAAGCAAACAATGAACTTTCTGTTCCAATAACTCAAAATGATAATAAACAATGGAAATATAACTCCCAGGTTATATATCCGATAATTTCTGATGGTGATGTAATTGGAAGTGTTATTTTACTCTCAAAAGAAGAAAACACCAAAATGGGAGACACTGAACTTAAAGTGGTCCAATCAGCAGCAGGTTTTTTAAGCAGCCAGATGGATGTGTAAAATGTTCCAATTAGGGACAGTCCCTAATTGGAACAAAAAAGTTTCGGCTTATTGCCGAAACTTTTTTTATTGTATTAAATCTCTTACAGATTCGCTTATAATTTTATTAACATCTGCAAGCATTATATTAAATCTAACCTCAATATCAAAATACTCTTTTATATCCTTATTTTGATTTAAAATATTGTACATATCTTGAAGTTTTTTCATTTTTTCTGGATCATCTTTTCCTTGAAAAGACATTACTTGTACATCATATCTTATTTTTTCAAAGTCATCTATTTTCTTTTTCATTTCTACATCAGAATTAACCTTTTCTTTTGCATTTTTATATTCTAAATATTCTTTACTTTCCTGTATCGCTTTTGCTAAATTGTTAGCTTCATCATATACGTACATATTTTTCCTCCTTTATGCATATGCCTGACGTTTTTTGAAAGATAAAAGATTTGTAATATCTGATTCTGTACCTTTTTCTTTCTTGGCTTTCTTTGCTCTTTCTTGTAGAATTTCGTTTGCTTGGCGTTCTGCCATTGTCTGGCAAATTGCTTTTTCATATGTAAAATATGTATCTTGAGCTATTTTTGCCCAATTGTAATCATTTTTAACTTTGATTTTTGCTTGTTTTGTAACTTTATCGCATAGCTCAGGATTTAATAATAAAGCTAAAATAGAATCAGCAAGGGAATTTGGATTTCCAGCATAGCTCTTCATTCCATCCACGCCATGTTCAACAATTTCATTTAATCCACCAACATCTGAAACAACTGTTGGAACTCCAGCAAGCATTGCCTCTAATGCAACAATTCCAAATGGTTCATATGTGCTAGGGAATACTGAAACATCAGCACATTTGTACATTTTTGAAACCTGTTTTGCATTCATATATCCTGTAAAATAAACCTTTTGTCCTAGTCCCATATTTTCAACTTGTGCTTTTAATTGATCCGTCATTCCACCTTTTCCTGCAATTATTAATTTTGCATCATGGTATCCATCTAAGATTTTTGGCATTGCAGAAATTAAATGTTGAACTCCTTTTTCATAAACAAGTCTTCCCATAAATAATATTATTTTTTCATTGTCAGCTGCATATTGCCTTCTAAAATCATAATCTCTTTCAATTCCTGAATATGAATTAATATTTATACCGTTTGATATTACATTTATTTTACTATATGGTAAGCCAAATAGTCTTTGTAATTCGTTTTTCATATATTTGCTATTTACAATTACTTCTGATGATTCATATGTTAAAAGCCATTCTGTATCATTTACATACTTTTGTACTTCATCATGAATTCCACTATTTCTTCCTGCCTCTGTTGCATGAATTGTACTAACAAGTGGTATATTATACGAATTTTTTAATGTTTTTGCACTATATGCAACAAGCCAATCATGTGCATGAATAACATCAAATTTACCATTTTCAGCAATTAGTTCATTTGCTTTTGTAATCATATTAAAATTTAATTGCATAATCCAATCAATAAAATTATTAGGATTGATCATGTAGTTATCAACTCTATATACATCTACACCCTTATCATTTTCGTAATATGGCATTTCACCTTCTCTGTATGTAATAACGGTCACTTCATGTCCGTCCTTAATAAGTCTTTTTGATAAATCGTGTACTACTCTTGCAATTCCTCCAACTATTCTTGGTGGATATTCCCATGTTAACATTAAAATTTTCATCTTTATTTCCCTCCATTTATTTTTCCTTTGTTCCGTTATCACTAGCGTTTACATTTTATCCCATAATCATAAAAAAGTAAACATTTTTTTACAATTTTTTTAAAACATTTTTATTATAATTAGAAGTATTACTCCTGGCAAGCCGCAAACGCCAATAAACAGTGAGTTTGCAGCATTTAGTCCAATATGTATTATTCCCATTGTATTAATAAAATATATTAGTATGCCTCCTAAGATTGAGTTAAAAATTAATTTTACTATTTTACCAATATTTATTTTAAATGAAAAAATAAGAAATAAACCAAGAATTATACTACTTGTAATAATTAAATAATTATTAATGTCCAAAATAATCCCTCCTCATAATAGGTATGAATCATTTTGGACAAATATGATTTAACTTATTCTCATTTCATATTCATTTATCATATCAATTTTAAATCCTTTTTTCTTAACCTCTCTTATTAAGTAGTCTAATTTTGCTTTATGAGCCTTAATTTGATACAAATAATAGTCTATTAGTTCCCCTTCTGCTTGCTCATAATTTTTGCTTGCAACATTTAACTCTGCTTTTGTTTTAATAATACTTTTAACAAGTTCTACATCAATAGAATTCTTTTTCATACTTTTCTACCTCACAAATTCTATTATATGTATTTTTTTGGAAATTATTTAAATTTTGTTGATATTTAATTAAATTTAAGCTATAATACGTTTATGCCGTTATAGCTCAGTTGGTAGAGCAACAGATTCGTAACCTGTAGGTCGGCGGTTCGATTCCGCCTTGCGGCTCCAAAAGAAGTAGAACATCGGACTGATGTTCTACTTCTTTATATTTTATTATCTTTCTGTTTCAATCTTATTTTTTTCTATTTCCCATTCTTTTATTTTCTGTATAATTTTTAGTTTTTGTTCATCATTTATTACTTCAAATGTTTGTACTACTTTTATTGCATCTTCCGTATTTAAATTTCTTTTTTTCATTATTTGTAATACACAATTTGAAACTTTTGTAATATAGTCATTTCCTTTTATAGAATCCTCTTTCCTTGAAACTTCTGCAGGTTTAATTTTGCGGTATGCATTCATAACTGAATGACAATCTAAATTTAATAATTCTCCAATTTCGCGAAATGATAATCCTTCGTTTTCCCTTAAGTTTATTATTTGTTGTAATTCTTCCGGCGTATATGGAGACTTAACCCCCGGGATATTTTTACTCTTCTCAAACTCTTCCGTTCCGAAGCATCTTTTTTAATCTTCTAGTTATTGTTTGTCGATCTCTTCCAAGCTGTTCTGCAATACTTTCTAAACTTAAACCAGCTTCTTTTCGTAATTCAAGTATTAATTTATCTTCATCGTTTGTTGGTTCCATTGGTGGTATATTTTCTACTTTCTTAAACATTGGTTTAGGTCTATTTTTTATATTTTTTTTTGGTTTTTTACCTGTTTTTAATTTAAAATTTAAGTCAGCTAATCCTCTCTGTTCCAATATTTCCTTTATCTGTTTACTAACATTTCCGCGAAATGTTTTGCCCATTTTATTTCCTATTGTTTGATAATCGTATCCATATATTAATCTATATTTAAGTAATAAATTTTCATCCTCTATCATTATAATATCACCTCATTTTAAAAGTTCTTAATACAAGTATAAAATAAATTTGTCATTTTTGTCAAATCTTATTCATTTTTTATTTGACATTTTATGTAAATTGTGGTATACTTTAACAGTAATCTTTTTGATACATCCTCTACCCACGCATCTTAAGGATTTACAAAAAGAAATAATTTTTGGAGGATTAGAAACCTATGCACAATTTTGATAAGGTAATTTACTGTGGTTTTACCTCAGTACGTCACCTCACTGAGGAAGCCATTTGTGGAAGAACGGTTGTTTTTACGGCAACCATTCCCCAAAACACACCAAAGGGAGACTTCCGTCTTTCCTACGATCTTGGCATTCGTCTTTACCCCGATGGCACAGACTGGCTTGTTGAAAGAGTGGAAAGCGAATTTTCGAAGCGCTTCGATACCTTGAATGATGCCAAGGATTGCGTAAAGGCTCTTGCGGGGTCTGAATTTGATACCCGCAAAGATGCTCCGATTTGCCATCCCATGTCCACGACCACAGGCGAGGAAACGATGACTTTCAATCTCAGCGAGCTGAACTAATCAAGGTTTCATCATTTAGAGGTCAGTCATATTTTTTGACTGGCCTCTTTCTTTATGTATTTGACTTGTTTAATTATTTATGATATTATTTAAATGATTTTTTTGTTTTATTTCCTCGTTTTGCACCATGGAATAACAACTCAAGAAATCAAAATTATTTTTTGGAGGAAAAAAAACAATGGCTAAAAAAATTCAGGAGGATACTTCCTTCTGTGGCTACAACGCTCTCCGTTTTTTGACGGAAAACGAAGCCTTCGGAAAGCGAATTGAGGTTACAACCTCATTCGTAGAGGAGGAAAAAGATGGCTCCTTCTCCAGCATATGGAGAATCTATGACTTGGGCATTGAGCTTAAGCATGTCTTTGCTTCGCAGATGCCTTGGCAAATCACCATTAGAACTAGAAACTGTCCGGTTTGCGTTTACTTTGGGAAGTTCGAAGACGCAATCAACTATCTTCTTACTCTCAAGGAATCTAAGTTTGATGAGAGAAATGCGTCCTACTCTAATCGTTCCACACTTCATCCCAATCAAGGCGAGGAAACGAAGGAGATTTTCCTCAGCGAAATTTCCTAAGTTAAGCCATTCTGAACCAGTCACAAATAGTGACTGGTTCTTCTTTTTTTGACAAATTTCGAGTTTTTTCTTTACATTTATGGAAACATAATGTTATAATTAAATTGTAAATTTCGTTTATCGAAGTAATTTCAGTAAAGGAGTTCAATCATGACAATCAATACCGGAAGAGGAATTCCATTTGATCAAAAGTATATGGAATTGGGTACTCTTGGAATAATTGTTTCAAGAGTGCAAGGAGAATTTCTTCACAATCTTGAAGAAGCACGGCCAAACGATTTTCTTCATATTTTGAAGTGTGTTCACTCTGCATTTGATCGTGGTATTCTTGACAAAACGTATCCCACCCAAGTTACTCTTTATTACAAAAAGAATAACGAGTTTTGTCTCCTGACCGAAGCTATCGACTTTTCCGAAAAAGTAATTTCTGTCAACTCTACTGGCACCGTTCCTTCTATTGATGATGATACCGAAGATATCATCAATAACGTTTTTGTCTACATCAAAAATTCCTCTGAAAACATTTAGTAACATCCGGCTTCCCTTATGTTAATTCATCTGGGGAAGCTTCTATTTTATGTAAAATTTGCATTTTATGCTATAAAATGCTATAATTAATATAGATTTCGGGATTTGCTCGAATTCAATAAAAAAAGGAGTTTAAACATCATGAAAAACATCGTGTTTATTACCGATGATCTCGTATGTGAAATGTCACAGGAAGCCATTTGTAAGACTTTGATGTCCGAATATCCTGATATCTGGAAAGATATCGTTGCTGTCAGCTCTTACTCCAATATCGATGCAAGATACGTTACCTGCATCAACCTTCTCGAAAGAGATAAGAGCGGTAACGTTCATGTAATGCAACGAAACGATATCGACTTTAATCTTAGCATGATTAAAGTCGATACGGATACCCAGATGGAGTTTGACATTTCTTCAGGGCTTCTCAACACCGTCTTCGTGACGGTGGATCCCAACGTCCAAGTCTAAGACTTCTTTCCCCCGTTCTTCACACAACTGTGTTGAACGGGGGATTTCCTTATAATATTAACATTGCATCTCCAAAGCTAAAGAATCTATATTTTTCTTCTACTGCTTTATTATATGCATCCATTATAAATTCTTTTCCTGCCAAGCTTGAAACAAGCATTATAAGTGTTGATTCTGGCAAATGGAAGTTTGTTATTAATCTATCTATACATTTAAACTTATATCCTGGATAAATAAATATACTTGTATCCGCTTCTGTTTCTTTTACCTCACCATTTTCATCCGCAACTGATTCTAATACCCTACATGACGTTGTACCAACTGCAATTATTCTATGTCCCTCTCTTTTGGCCTTATTTATTTTATCTGCATCTTCTTGTTTAATATAAAAATGTTCTGTGTGCATTTTATGTTCTTCAATATTTTCTACTTTAACTGGTCTAAATGTTCCAATTCCAACATGTAATGTAACATTTGCAATTTGTACACCCTTTGCTTCTATTTGTTTTAGTAAATCTTCCGTAAAGTGTAATCCAGCAGTTGGAGCTGCTGCTGATCCTTCATATTTTGCATATACAGTTTGGTATCTATCCTTTTCTTTTAATCTTTCTGTTATATATGGTGGTAAAGGCATAAGTCCTATTTGATCTAATATTTCATTAAAAATGCCTTCATATTCAAAGTGTACTTTTCTATCACCATTTTCTAATACTTCTAGAATTTCTGCTTTTAATAAACCATCTCCAAATTCTACTTTAGTTCCTGCTCTTAATTTTTTTCCTGGTCTTACCATTACTTCCCATTCATTATTTTCAAGTTGTTTTAATAATAAAAATTCAACTACTTTTTGAGATTCTTTTCCTATTATTTTTCCATATAGTCTTGCTGGTATGACTTTTGTATTATTTCTAACCAAGCAATCTCCGGGTTCTAAATACTCTAAAACATCTTTAAATGTTTTATGTTCAATTTCCTTTGTATCTTTATGCAATACCATTAGTCTTGATTCATCTCTCTTTTCTAATGGGTGTTGAGCAATTAATTCTTTTGGTAAATCATAATTAAAATCTGATACTTTCATTTTACTTCCTTTCATCCAATGACACCAAACAAGTCCGTCCCCATCTGTTTCATTTTTGACACACTTTGAGTCCGTCCCCATCTGTGTCAAAAATGGGACAAATTGAGTCCGTCCCCAAATGTGTCACACTTTCATAACTCGATATATTATACTAGAAAATAAGACAAAAATCAACATAATTTCGAATATAATTATGTTGATTTGCATATTCTATGTAAAAATGCTATAATATGTGCAGTTGATTTTTTCAACCAAAATTTATAGCTACTTAAATGTGGCAGAAAGCACTCAAATACTGAGTGTCGTGAGG
>JAZQOX010000029.1:0-54996 GCA_045628105.1 Clostridia bacterium
AAAGATGTTGATATTATTATTAACATTGATTATACTGAGGAGGAATTGAATAATGTAACAATACCAAATAAATCTATAATTATTAATACTGAAAATAAAACTATAATTCAGTCAAAAAAATTCTCGGGAATATATATAAAAAAATATGATGTTTATGTACCAGAACATTTGAGAGTAAAAGGATTTGAAGATTGTATGGTATATGAAGCCTTAATATATAATAAACCTGAAAATGAACAATATGTTCAAATAAAAAAAGATGAAATACAAATTAAGAATTTTGTAGGAATAAATGGCATAATAAACGAAAGTGAATTTGTCTAAAAATTAAAAAATATACTTGACAAAATGTGGTTTGTAGAGTAAGATTAAGAAACTATGAATAAGTAAAAGGGGTAGTTAAAATGGAAGAAAAAGAAATTTTATTAACACAGGAAGGTTACGATAATCTAGAAAAACAGTTAGAATATTTAAAAACAGAAAAAAGAGCTGAAATTTCAGAACGTATTAAGGTTGCATTAGGATTTGGTGATTTATCAGAAAACTCTGAATACGATGAAGCAAAAAATGCTCAAGCTGAAAATGAAATAAAAATAGTAGATTTAGAAAATAAATTAAGATATGCAAAAATTATTGATGAATCCGAAATAGATACAAGCACTGTACAAGTTGGAAATACAGTTAAAATGTTAGATATAGAATTTAATGAAGAACTGGAATATACAATAGTTGGTTCAACTGAAGTTGATTTAAGTAAAAATAGAATATCAAATGAATCACCTATAGGTGCAGCCTTAATTGGAGCAAAAAAAGGAGAAACCGTTGAAGCAAATACACCAGGGGGAATTGCAAAATATAAAGTATTAGAAATAAAAAAACAATAAATTAACATAATTTTACCATTTTATGTAGACAAAACCAGAAAAAGGTAGTATAATAGAATTGCCTGCGATAAATTCGCAAGCAGTCTATGGTATAAAACGTATAGGCTTAAAAGGAGGAAATAAAATTGGTTACAAATTATTCACAAAACAACTATATCGAATTAGTTGGTAAAGTTACAAGCGAGAAGAAATTCAGTCATGAAATCTATGGAGAAAGTTTTTATACTTTTAATTTAGAAATACCACGTTTAAGTGGAATATCAGATATAATACCAATCACAATATCTGAAAGATTAATTGCAAATTTTGACTTAAGTATAGGAAAAACAGTTATAATTGAAGGACAATTCAGATCATATAATACTTATGAAGAAACAAAAAGCAGATTAATTTTAACTGTATTTGTAAAAGAAATTAGAGAAAAAGGTGAAGAAGAAGAAATTAAGGTTCCTAATGAAGTTCAATTAATTGGTCATATTTGTAGAAAGCCAATCTACAGAAAAACACCATTTGGTAGGGAAATTGCTGACATATTAGTTGCAGTTAACAGAGCATATAATAAATCTGATTACATACCATGTATTACATGGGGAAGAAATGCCAGATTCTGTGAAGATATGCCAATAGGAACAGAATTAAAACTTATTGGTAGAGTACAATCAAGACAATATGAAAAGAAACATGAAGATGGAACTGTTGAACCAAGAATAGCATATGAAGTATCAATTAGCAGTTTAGAATTTGTAAATAAAGAAGAAGAAAACAAAGAAGAAAACACAACAACTGAAGAAGCAATGTAAAGGAGTAAAAAATGAATTATTTGTATATATTACAGCAAGCATTAGTTGGAATAATTACAATATTTTGGGCATACAATATTGCAATAAGTATTTGCTCATTAATAAAATTCAAAGAAAAACCATTAATAACAAATAAACAACATAAATTTATGGCTATAATTCCAGCACACAATGAAGAAAGAGTTATTAAAAATTTAATAGATAGTTTATTAAACCAAAATTATCCAAAAGAGTTATTAGACATATATATTATTGCAGATAATTGCACAGACAATACAGCAAAAATTGCAAGAGAAATGGGTGTTATTGTTTACGAAAGAAATGACCCTAAAAAGAAAACAAAAGGATATGCAATGCAGTGGTTTTTAGCAAAAATGCAAGAGGAAGGCAAGGAATATGATGCTTTATGTGTATTTGATGCTGATAATGTTGTTGACAAAGAATTTTTTAATGCAATGAACAAAAAACTTTGTCAAGGTGAAGAGATTGTTCAAGGATATAGAGATATTAAAAATCCTGATGATACATGGGTAACAGCAGGATATGCATTATTCTATTGGACTTTACACAGATTTTATCATTTGGCAAGATATAATATTGGATTGTCGCCTTTACTTAATGGAACAGGATTCATGGTAAAATATGATTTAATAAAAGAAGAGGGATGGAACACTAAAACATTAACAGAGGATATAGAATTTTCTTTGATAAACATAGCCAAAGGTAGAGCTTTGGGGTGGGCAACAGATGCTAAAGTATATGATGAACAACCTTTAAAATTTAAACAATCGTGGACACAAAGAACAAGATGGTCAGTTGGACATATACAATGTTTTAAATACTATATAAAAGATTTGGCATCAGGAATAGTTAGAAACAAAAAAGCATTAAATGTTGATGGCTTTTTATATCTTATGGGAATGCCAATTTTAATTGTTACACTCGCAATACTTATTATAAATTTCATCTTGTATTTAGGTGATGGAATGACAGTGACTGCTCTTTTATGGAACTATGCAAAATATTTAATTGCAACATTTATTGCACCACCAATTACAGCGATTTTTACATTACTATTGGACAAAAGACCAATCAAACCAATGATTAAGGGAATTATATGTTATCCATTATTTCTTGGCTCTTGGATTTTAATAAATATAAAGGCATTAATAAAACCAAATACAACATGGGAAAAAATAGAACACGTAAGAGATATAAAAGTAAAAAACAATTAGACAATAAGCAGGGATCGCAAAGGTTGCGATCCCTGCTTATGATTTGAAATTAGACGATCAAAAAAATAAAAAAAAATGGAAATAATCTTGCTATTTTTACCATAATATTGTATGATATTATAAGTAAAAAAAGTAAATGTAATGGAGGTTAAAAAATGAAAAAAACAATTGCAATCGTTTTAATAATTTTATGTATTTTATCAGTCGGAACTGTTTTTGCTGCTGAAGAAAAAACAAGCAATGATGTGACAGGAATGAAAGATAAAATGGAAGAAAAAAGAGAATACTATACAGAGAAATATAAGGGGGATGAATACTGGTTTGCTGGCTATATTTTAGAAGAAGTAGTACAACCTTACAGTATTCCATTATGTTTCTTAGGAATTGCCGTAGGATTAATTTTTCAATATGTTTTAGGAACAAGAAGATTAGATTATAAACATAGAGGATTCAGCGCAGTTATAGTATTTGTAACAATATTATTAATTTGCCAATTATTACCTTTCATTTATGCAGTAGTAGTAGTTGGTTGGAGGGGTTAAACATATGAAAATCTTATTTGCAGTAAATAATGACAATATTTCAGATGCTATAGTAAAAAAATATCAAACGGAATACAAAGAAATTTTGTCTTACAAGAATGTATATTATTTTAATGCAATTTTAAGAGAATTACAAAAGGATAAAAGCTATAGTAGGATAGTTATAAGTGAAGATTTAGAACCATTTGCAAATAATAATTATGAAGCAATTGATAATTTTTTATTTGAAAAATATACAAATATATCTGAAGAAATAAAAACAACAAATGATAAAATAGATGTAATTCTTATTTGTGCAGATCGAAGAAAGAAAACTGATAGTATGCTTACAAAAATTTTTCAACTTGATATTTATAATGCTATTGTTGGACAAGATAGAAGTATAGACGAAATTTGCAGATTAATTTATTCACCAAGAGATAAAGAGGAAGCAAGAGTTTATTATAATATACGAGAAAGCGAATTTGGTGATGATGAAAATAGCGTTAGTGAAGCAGAAGTTGAAAATATAAGAGCACATTATGCTAGATTAGGAAAAAATGAGGACAAATACGTAGAAAGCTTTAATAACATTGTTGAACAATATAATGATAAACAATTACAAATTATTATAAAATATTTACCAATGAAGGTTAAGGCTGTTCTTGAAGAACGTTCACCAAAATATCAACAATTAGCTATAGCATCAAACGGAATACAAGCTTTAGATATGAAGAAAAAAGCAGCTAAATATAAAGAACAATTAAAAAGTAAACAGATTGATGAACCAATAAAAAAACAGGAAGACGGTGTGGTTGAACAATTTATTAAAACAAAAAATATAAAATCAGTTGTTGTTCCAACTAATTTACAAACGGATAACGTTAAGAAAGTCGAAATTATAAAACCAGAAGAACATATTCAAAAGTTTGATGATATAAAACCAGAAGAATCTATTCAGGAAGTTGTTGAACAACCAAAAAAAGGAAGAGGTAGACCTAGAAAAAATCCATTACCTGAGGTTAATGAACATAAAGAAAAAAGAGGAAGAGGTAGACCTAGAAAGAATGTTGTTCAGAATATAGAAGACATTGTAAATGAAAATGAACAAGAAGAAATTAAAGAAAATACTGTTTTAAATCAGCATAATCAAAACAGTAGTTCAAGTAACATAGAAGAAATCGAATTATTTGACATGGATGATACTAACCATGAAGAAGTTGATTTATTTGGAACAGATGAGGAATTAAATCAAAATGAAGAAAACGAAATAAATTTATTTGATGATGAATCTACAGATAAACAAGAAACAGAGAATGAAATAGATTTATTTGACGACATTAAAGAAAGTAATGATGAAATAGATTTATTTGGCGATGCTGAAGAGAGTAAGGATGAAATAGATTTATTTAATGAAGAAGAAAAAATAGCACAGAATGATGAAGAAGACGATGAAATAGATCTATTTAGTATTAGGGAACAAGAAACGTATAAAAAGGATTCAGATGTAGATTTGTTTGGTGATTTCGAAGAAGAAGAAAATAAAAATGATTATAATGAGACTGAAACAAATTTATTTGGAATGAACGAAGAAGAAAAAGAAACCAATATTATTAAGGAAAGTGATATAGAAGAAACTGAATATAATGAAGATATACAGAAAAACACTGAAATTAATAATAGTTTAATTGCAAATAATAGAAACATGGATAATTCGGATTTTACAAATTTATTAACAAGTGATAAAAAAGTTGTTGCGTTTGTTGGGACAACCAAAAATGGAACTTCTTTTGTTGTAAACAATACTGCTGAATTATTAGCTTCTATGGGCATAGATACAGCCATTTTAGATATGACAAAAACGAGAAATGCTTATTATATATATACAAATAATGAGGAATCTTTAAGACAAAAGTCAAAACAATGTATGGAGAACTTGGAAAACGGAATTGCAGATGGAATAAAGGTAAAGAAAAACTTAACGGTTTATACAGAGATTCCAGACGTTAATAGAGAATATGATATTGATAGTATATTAAGCACTTTAGCAAGAGAACATGCGGCAATACTTATTGATACTGACTTTAGTACTGATCTTGGAATTTTTGGAAAAGCTCAAGAAATTTACTTAGTGCAATCAATGGATGTATTAACAATTCAACCACTTACAGCATTTTTAAGAGAATTAAAATCAAAGAATATTTTAAAACCTGAAAGATTAAGGATAGTTATAAATAAGGCTAGAAGAGTTAGAACTTTAAGCAATAAAACATTAATTGGGGGAATGTCTTGCTATAATGCGCCAGATATGAGCTATATGACAGAACTATTCAAAAAAGATAATATAAAATATTGCCAAATACCATTTGAAGAGCAAAACTATGACAAATATTTGGATTCATTAGTAAATTGTTCAATATCTTTGAATGGATATACAAAACAATTAATGACATCACTAAAAGAACTTGCGAATATGGTTTATCCTTTAGTTAATAAAAATTCAAGAGATAGAATGAGAATGGAACCATTTTCTGATAGAACAAACAATACATTGAATAGAATGAGAAGAAATTACTAAAAGAGGTGAAATTTTTTGAGTACAGCATTAATAACAATAGTATTAATTTTAATTGTAGCCGTCATTGGATTAATAATGTATAATTTATCAATATACAAAAAGATTAGAGGATTAAGTAATACAAATGAAAAAATTGCAAATCTACGAGTATTACAAGATTTTATGGATACAATTGGGAAAGATACATCTGCTGAAAATAAAATAAAAATTGTAAATGATATTCTAATTGAAAAATATAATATCAAATATTCAACAATTGTTGTTTTCAATGGAGCGGAATATGTACTAAAAGCATCCAATGTTGACGAAAGATTGTGGGAAACAATGAAAAATCTTCATACAGATCCACTATTTAGGGATAGCATTACAAATGCTATGCCTAAATATGTAACTGTTAATAGTGAAAATGAAAAATTAAGTTACCAACGTGCAGATATGACAAGAGCAAAGTCAGCAATGTTTTTTCCATTATATATAGACAATATATATATAGGTTATTGGATTATTGAAAGTAATACTATTCATGCATTTGATAACATGGATACGGGTATATTAGAAATAATAAGGGAAAACATTATATCTGTATTAAAAACGATTTCATATCAGAAAACATTAGAAAACATTGACAGAATAGACAAATCAACTGGATTAAATTCAGCAGAATATCTATATGGAAAAGGAAAACACTCAATTGATAAATATGGTAAAAGTACTGTTTGTATGTTTTCAATAAACAATATAGAAAATATAAACAGCAATTTAGGTAGAAAACTTGGAACAGATTTAATAATTCAAGTTGCTAATAATGTTAAAGCCAACATTTCTTCGGATTATATTTTTGTAAGATATATGGGACCAAAATTTGCAATAGTTTTTTCTGGTGTAGAGTTAGATACAACAATAGAATTATCTAAAACAATAAAAAATAATATCGAGGCAATCATTATTTCAAACAAAAAAAATGAAAAATTAAAAATGAAACCTGTTACAAATTTTATACTTGGAACATATTATAAAGGAACTGGAATTGAGGAAGTTACAAAAAAATTAGAAGAATATTTGGATAATTGTGACAAGGAAGAAAGTGCAATAAATTGTATTTAGGAGGTATATGGCATGGTAAGTGATAAAACGATGAGCTTTAAAGTTGAAAAGGATAAAAGTTTAAAAACAAAAGAAATTTTGAAAACTGTTTATAGTGCATTGGAGGAAAAAGGATATAATCCAATAAATCAAATTGTTGGATATATTCTTTCAGGAGATCCAACATATATAACAAGCCATAAGGAAGCAAGAAACATTATTAGACAAATTGAAAGAGATGAATTATTAGAGAGTATGGTAAAAAATTATATAGGAATAGAAGAATAATGAGAGTTTTAGGAATTGATTATGGCGATGCAAGAGTAGGAACAGCAATAACCGATGCATTAGGAATTACTGCACAAGGGTTAGAAACTATATGGCATAAAGGAAATGATAAGGTTGTTTTAGCAAGATTGGATAGTATAATAAGCGAATATGAAGTCTCGACGATAGTTGTTGGAATGCCGCTAAGTATGAATGGAGAAAAAACTGAGAGAGCAGAAAAAACAATGATGTTCATACACAAATTAAAGTGTAAATATAACAAAATAAAAATAGAAACAGTAGATGAGAGATTAACAACGGTACAAGCCCATAAAACAATGAATTTTTTAGAAGTAAAACCTAAAAACAAAAAGAATATTGTTGACACATTATCAGCAATATATATATTAGAAACATATATAAATAATAAAAGACCCCTACAATAATACATGTAGGGGCAAAATTATTGTAGAAAAAATGGAGGCAAAATGATTTTATATCCCAAGTTATATTTAACAAATGTAAAAGAAATAACGATTGAACTTTTAAGAAACAGAGGAATAGATGCACTTATTTTAGATATTGATAATACTTTAATAGATTACGATAAAAATCTTTTAGATGGAGTAGAAGAATGGTGTACTGGTTTAAAACAAAATGGGATAAAAATGTGTATTCTTTCAAATACAAATAAATTGTATAAGGTAAAAAAAGTAGCTGACACTTTGAAACTGGAGTATTTGTATTTTGCAAGAAAACCAAGTAGGAAAGGATTTACAAAAGCACAAGGACTATTGAATATTGAGCCAAGTAAAATCGCAGTAGTTGGAGATCAGGTTTTTACTGATGTTTTGGGAGGTAATAGGAGCAAGATGTTCACAATACTTACAAAACCAATTGATAAAAGAGATATTTGGTTGACAAAAATCAAGAGACCTTTTGAGAGAATAATAATAAAAAGATATTTAAGGAGAGAAGAAAAATGAATATATGGCATGACATAAAAAAAGAAAGAATAAATAAAGAAAACTTTGTAGCAGTTATTGAAATTACAAAGGGTGGAAAAAATAAATATGAATTGGATAAAGAAACAGGAATGTTAAGATTAGATAGAGTTCTTTACACAGCTACACACTATCCAGCAAATTATGGATTTATACCAAAAACATATGCGGATGACAATGATCCTTTAGATGTTTTAGTTTTATGTGAAGAAAATATTACTCCATTAACACTTGTTGATTGTTATCCAGTTGGAGTATTAATAATGGTAGATGGAGATCAAAAAGATGAAAAGATAATTGCAGTTGCAAACAAAGATCCTTTCTTAAATGTGTATAAAGATATTGGTGAGCTTCCTAGTCACATTTCAAGCGAAATAAAACATTTCTTTGAGGTTTACAAACAATTAGAAAACAAGCAGACAGTTGTAGAGGAAATTCTTGGAAGAGAAGAAGCTGAAAAAATAATTAGTAAATGTATAGAAAATTACAAGGCAAAATTCAACGATTAAATGATTTGAAAGGATGTTATTATATATGGTCAAACCAATTATTTTTGTGATCATAACATTTATTCTTTTTTTGTACATATTATGGTTTAAACTAATAAAGAAAAATGACACAACGTACTTAATAATATTGATTGCACAGACCGTAGGTATTGCGATTAATTTTATTAAAGTAAATTTTAATATTCTAAATGACAGAATATGGAGCATATTACTTAACATTTTTTGCATATATATACCTGTAGTAGTTTTTCTTTTGGAAAGCAAAAAGATAAATGTATCAGCTATTTTAAAATTGTTAATGGCAAAAATATGGTTATGGATAGATAATACAAAAAAAGCAAAAAAAATTTTAAGTGATCTTATATCAAAATATCCGGAAAACATAACGGGCCACAAATTAATTGCAAAAATTTACGAAAAAGAAGGACGGATTACGAAAAGCAATAAATGAATATGTTTGTATATTAGATTTAAAAAAGAAAGATTACGATTCATATTACAAAATATCAGTATTACTTAATGAGCTAGGACAAAAAGATGATGCAATAGAAATGTTAAAAAAATTAATAAAAATCAAGCCGTTAGAGGATGCAACAAGACTTTTAGGAACTATATATTTTGAGGAAAAAGAGTTTAAAAAGGCAGTAGATGTTTATGCAAGTCATTTAAAACAAAACCCTGAAGATTATGGCGTATGTTATAACCTTGGAATATGTTACGCAAGAACAAATGATTTTGAATCAGCATCTAAATGTTTTGAAAAGGCTATAGAATTAAATGAAGATTTATATTTAGCATATTATAGATTAGCACAAATAGCTTTATTATATAGAGATTTTGAAATAGCAGAGGAATATTTTAAAAAGGGACTATGTAATGAAAAAGAGGCAAAATCGTATTTGGAACTTGCAAAAATACATATAATAAAAAACCAAAAAGAAACTGCAATATTAGAAATCAATAAAGCATTAAAAATAGATTCTTCATTATATGAAAAAGTAAAAAGGGAACCAATGTTTTTCACTATTAGAAAATTGATAGATGTTCCAATACAAACGATTAAACCAGAGTATATTGAATCAGAAAAAGAAATAGAAATTGATGAATATTTAAGAGACACATACAATTTAACAAAGAATTTAAATGATAAAAATAACATAATAGATAAAGATGAAACATAAACTAAAAAGAGGTGTAATTTATGAAAATATATCACGCAATAATATTAGGAATTGTTCAAGGACTAACAGAATTTTTACCAATATCAAGTTCAGGCCATTTAAATTTATTTCCATGGGTTTTTAATTGGGAAAAAATATCAGACGGTATGGATGTAGCATTACATATAGGCACTTTGCTTGCACTTGCTTTATTTTTCTTTAAAGATTGGGTAAAACTTGTAAAAGCAGGATATAATCAATTAGTAAAAAAGGAAAAATCAACCGAAGGAAAAATATTTTGGCATCTTTTTTTGGCAACAATTCCTGCAGGAATTTTAAGTTTAATCCTAGAAAAAATTTCTAAGAAAATAATAGGAAAAAATATAGATTTAAAAATGCTTATTATTGGAATAGCCTTAATAATAATGGGAATTTTACTTTATATTGCAGATAAAAAATCAAAATCTACAACATGTTATGAGAAAATGACAACAAAGCAATCAGTATTAATTGGAATATCACAAGCATTAGCTGCTGCATTTCCAGGTGTATCAAGAAGTGGAATTACAATGACAGTAGCAAGATATTTAAGAGTAGATAGGGAAAGTGCAGCCAAGTTTTCATTTATGCTTGCAATGCCAATTACACTAGCTGCTGTTATATTTGATATTACACATTTTGAGTTTAGTTTGGCACTTTTATGGGGAATACTTGCTAGTTTCTTAGTAGGAATGATAGTAATTAAATATTTACTTAAATATCTAAAAAAAGGCAGCTTTAAAATCTTTGCAATATATAGAGTTATTATTGGTATAATAGTAATATTTATATTTTTTACAAAAACAATGTAATATAAATGCAATAAAAATGTAACAAAACTGTAACAAAAAAAGTATTGTACTTTTAATAAAAAGAAGGTATAATATTCATATGATATTTTGTATACACAGGATAAGAGGAGGGGAGTTTACAAATGCTATTATTTAGAAAAAATCGTAAACAAGGCATAGTAAACGTAAAGATGATAATCACAGAAGAAAAAATTCTTTCAAATATAGATAAAGTTCAAAAATTAATTAATCCAAATAGTAAAAAACAAATAGTTCAATTAGAAGATGATGCATATTTTAAGGATTTAATTGATTCAATAAAGGTTTATTTAATTGAATATCCAAATAAAAAGAACTTCCCTGTAAGTGTATATAATGCAGCACATAAGTTAGTTGAATATGCAACAGACCAATTTGAAAATAACACAAAACAAATTGAGGTATTGATAAGACAGAGAGAAAACAATATTAATTCTGCAAATGAATTGAAATTAGTTTTAGAGGCAGTTCAAGAAAAAGATAAAGAGTGGAAAAATAAAGTGAAAGAGATTTCAGCAAACATTTCAGAAGATATTGTAGAAGCTCTTACAATAATAGGAAAGACAAAAAATAAGATTCCAGATAATTACGATGATGCATTGAAACTTGTAAATGCAAGAATAAACAATCTAGAAACAAATCTTCATATAGAAATCGATATGGAAAGAATAGAAGATAGATCAAAAGCATTAAGTTATATTGGAATAGAAATTGCTGAAGCACTTAGAGGAATCCCAACGCCAGTTTACAATGCAAAAGAGGAAAAGAAGGCAGTTGAAAACGAAAAAGTTGAGTCTTTAACTGAGTTTATAGAAGAAACAAGAATGGAAATAAAACCATCATTATGGCAAAAGATAAAACAAAGCAAATTGGTACAAGCTATTGTACGAATAGCTAAAATAAGAATAGTTTTAGATGTTCCAGCACTTCCAGAGGGAAGAGGAGAAAAATAAATAATATTATTATGGGTAGCTATATTAAAATAACTACCCATATATTTTAAATAAATAAGGAGAATGAAATGAAGATAGTAAACCCAATAGTAGAAATTGAAAAAGTTGATTATAATCATATAATGAAAAATTTAGAAAGAGCATGTAGAACATGTTATAGGTCAGAAGATAAAATAACGGAAGAAAGCTATAAAACTTTACTTAAAAACTGTATAAACAGAGGACATGAATCAATTTTAGAACACGAAAAAGTTACAGTAAGAATTACTTGTGACGTTGGAGTGTATAAGGACTTAACAAGACATAGAATAGCATCTTTTTCAATTGAAAGTACTAGATATTGCAATTATGGAAAAGATAAATTTGATAATCAAATTAAATTTATTAAACCTGTAAACATGGAAGAGGGAACAGAACTATATGACGAATGGAAAAAATGCTGTGAAACTATAGAACAAAACTATATGAATATGGCAAAACTTGGTGCAACACCAGACCAAATGAGAATGATTTTACCACACTCTACTGCAGCATTAGTTACAATGACAGCTAATATTAGAGAATGGAAACATATTCTATCATTAAGATGCACAAATCACGCACATCCTGCGGTTGAACAGGTTATGTTGCCGATATTACAAAAATTTAAAGAAAATATGCCTGAAATTTTTGATGACGTTATGTATGACGAAAATTTTGATAAAGCAAAATATGCTGAATTAGTTGAAATGGAATAAAAAAAGAGCCCTAAGGGATTAGGGCTTTAAATTTTAGATTATACTTCTAATTTTCTCAATGATCATATTTAAGGCTACATGATTATAACCACCTTCAGGAACAATAATATCTGCATATTTTTTACTTGGTTCAACAAATTGTTCATGCATAGGCTTAACGGTTGCTTTATATTGTTCAATTACTGAGTCTATTGTACGACCTCTTTCTCTAACGTCTCTAGTCAATCTTCTAATGAAACGGATATCAGCATCTGTATCAACATAAATCTTAATATCCATCATATCTCTTAATTCTTTATTTTCAAAAATTAAAATACCGTCAACCAATATTACTCTTTTTGGTTCAACCTCAAATGTTTGTTTTTCCCTAAGATGATCGACAAAAGAATAATTTGGTCTATATATTGTCTCTCCATTTTTTAATTTTTTCAAGTGGTCGATAAGTAGATATGTATCAAATGCATCAGGATGATCAAAATTTAGTTTTTTTCTTTCATCAAAAGTAAGATCATCGCGATTTTTGTAATAGTAATCATGTGAAAGTGTTGTAATATTGTCTTTAAATTCTTTTCTTATGTTTTCTGCTAATGTACTTTTTCCTGAGCCAGTTCCACCGGCTATTCCGATAATAATAGGGTTAAGTTCCATTTTAAATCCTCCAAAAAAACATTATTAATATTATTGTAAACCAAAATAGCATGAAATGCAAGAAAAAACGACAAAATATTACATTAATTTTTCTAATTCTTTGATTTTATCTCTTAATTTAGCAGCTTCTTCAAATTCCATATTAGCAGCGTGTTTAAGCATTTCATCGGTTAAACGATTAATAATACTTTCAACTGACTCTTCTGAATTCAATTTATAATCAGAAGACACATCTTCTAGAACGGTTGCTTTTATACTAGCTCTGACGTCTTTAATAATTGTTTGAGGTGTAATTCCATGCTCCTCGTTATATTTAAGCTGTATTTCACGACGTCTATTAGTTTCGGATATAGCTTTATCCATACTTTCAGTTAATTCGTCAGCATACATAATAACCATTCCATTAGAATTTCTTGCGGCTCTTCCAATAGTTTGAATTAGAGATCTCTCTGAACGAAGGAAGCCTTCTTTATCTGCATCTAATATTGCAACTAAGGAAACTTCAGGAATATCTAAACCTTCTCTCAAAAGATTAATACCAACAAGTACGTCAAATTCGCCTAAACGTAGGTTTCTTATTATTTCCATTCTTTCAAGAGCTTTTATATCAGAATGCATATAATTAACTTTTATATCTATGCTTTTTAAATAAGCAGTTAAGTCTTCAGCCATTTTTTTAGTTAGAGTTGTAACCAAAACGCGTTCATGTTTTTCAACTCTTAATCTTATTTCATTTATCAAATCGTCAACTTGATTTACAGCTGGTTTAACAATTATTTTTGGATCAAGAAGACCAGTAGGCCTAATAATTTGTTCTGCAGTTTGTTCTGAATGCTCTTTTTCATAATCAGCTGGTGTTGCACTTACAAAAATGCATTGATTTATTCTACTTTCAAATTCCTCGAATTTTAAAGGCCTATTATCATATGCAGAAGGTAATCTGAATCCGTAATTTACTAAGGAATCTTTTCTAGCTCTGTCACCATTATACATAGCTTTAACCTGAGGAATTGTAGCATGAGATTCATCAATTAACAGTAAGAAATCTTTTGGAAAATAGTCAAAAAGGGTATAAGGTGCAGAACCAGGTTTTCTACCACTTATATGTCTAGAATAATTTTCAATTCCTTGACAAAAACCGGTTTCTACAAGCATTTCAATATCAAAATTTGTTCTTTCCTCAATTCTTTGAGCTTCAATAAGTTTATTATTAGATTTAAAATATTGAATTCTTTCTTCCAATTCTTCTTCAATATTTTTAATAGCTCCTTTTAATTTGGATTCAGATGTTGCATAATGTGAATTAGGACCAATAAGTACATGACTTCTTGTACCAATATTTTTACCAGTAACTGGACTAATTTCAGAAATTTTTTCAATTTCATCTCCCCAAAATTCAATCCTAAGAGCACTTTCACCTGTATTAGAAGGGTAAACTTCTAAGATATCACCCTTAGCTCTAAAAGTTCCTCTCTTAAAATCAATTTCATTTCTTGAGTATTGCATTTCAACTAATTTTTTCATAACATCGTCCCTTGATTTAGGCATTCCAGGACGTAGAGATAACATTAACTCTTGATAATCTTCGGGGTCCCCTAACCCATATATACATGAAACTGAGGCAATTATTATTACATCTTTTCTTTCAAATAATGAAAGCGTAGCTGAGTGCCTTAATTTATCTATTTCATCGTTTATAGAAGCATCTTTTTCAATATAGGTATCTGACTGTGGAATATAGCTTTCTGGTTGATAATAGTCATAATAAGAAACAAAGTATTCAACAGCATTATCTGGGAAAAATTCTTTGAATTCACTATAAAGTTGACCTGCCAATGTTTTATTGTGTGCCAAAACAAGAGTAGGTTTTTGAACTTTTTGGATAATATTAGCCATAGTAAATGTTTTCCCAGAACCTGTTACACCAAGTAAAGTTTGAAATTTTTTGCCATCTAAAATACCTTTAGAAAGTTTATCAATCGCAAAAGGTTGGTCACCGGTAGGTTTATAATTTGATACTAACTTAAACATAAAAATCTCCTTAAAATTTAAACAATATACATTCACAATTTTACCATGATATATGGAAAAATACAAGGGGCAAGGCACTGCCCTGGATACCCCTATGTATTTTTAGAAAGATTATTACGGATAATCTTTCTTTTTTCTTTATTTAATGATATAATGCAAAAAACAAGGAGGATATTTATGGCAATTATTATAGATGGAAAAGAAACGGCTAGAAAGATAAGAGAAAATTTAAAAACAAAAGTTGATGAGTTAAAGAAAAAAGGACTTACACCAAAGCTTGCAGTAATTATGGTTGGAGAAGATCCTGCATCTAAAATATATGTAAGAAATAAAAGCAAGGCTTGTGATGAGGTTGGAGTTCAATTCGAAGAATTTTTAATGAGTGAAAATACAACTCAAGAAGAACTTTTAAAACTTATTAATGAATTAAATAATAGAAAAGATATACATGGAATTTTATTACAAAGTCCTATTCCAAAAAATCTTGATATAAATGAAGCATTTAGAACAATTACACCAGAAAAAGATGTAGATGGATTTAACCCTGTAAATGTTGGAAAACTTGTTTTAAATCAAGATACTTTTGTTTCATGCACACCATTTGGTGTAATAAAATTATTAGAAGAATATAACATTGAAATAGAAGGTAAAAATGCAGTAGTTATTGGAAGAAGCAATATTGTAGGAAAACCAATGTTACAATGTTTATTAAACAAAAATGCTACAGTTACTATATGCCATTCAAAGACAAAAAACTTAAGCGAAATAACAAAAAAAGCTGATATTATAATTGCTGCAATAGGAAAGCCAAAATTTGTTACAGCAGATATGGTAAAAGAAAATGCTGTTGTAATTGATGTTGGAATAAACAGAAATGAAGAAGGAAAAGTATGTGGTGATGTTGATTTTGAAGGGGTAAAAAATAAAGCATCATACATTACACCGGTCCCAGGGGGGGTTGGACCAATGACAATAGCAATGCTTATGAACAATATAGTAAAAGCTGCAAAATAAAAATGTAGATAAATAAAGGGAACCAGAAAGGAAAAAATATGGACAAATATTGGGTATGGTTCTCTAGAATTAATAAAATTGAAATAAGGGATAAGCAAAAACTTTTAAAAAAATTTAAAACTCCTGAAAACATATTTAAATCGGATAAAAAAAGTGTATGTAAAATATTAAATAATGAGCAAACTGAAATTTTATTTAGTAAATATTATAAACAGAATATTGAAAAATACATAGAATATATGGAAAATAATGAAATAAAATTAATAACTATGTATGATAAAAATTATCCAGCTAAATTACAAAATATTTATGATCCACCTGTTGCCTTATATGTTAAGGGAAATATAAAAATTTTAAACGATAAATCAATTGCAATTATTGGAAGTAGAGCTTGCAGTGATTATGGAAGTAAAATTGCAAAGCAATTTGCATATAATTTATCACGAAAAAATATAAATATTATATCTGGATTAGCAAAAGGGATAGATACATATGCACATAGAGGAGCAATTGAGGCAAAAGGTAAAACAATCGCAGTGTTTGGAAATGGATTGGATATTGCTTATCCACATGAAAATTCTTCACTAATAAAGGCAATTCTTGAAAATGAAGGATTAATTATAAGTGAATACATTGTAGGAACAAAACCAGAAAAAATGTTTTTCCCTGCAAGAAACCGAATCATAAGTGCATTATCAAATGGTGTTCTTGTTGTGGAGGCAAGCCATAAAAGTGGAACTTCAATTACTGTAGATTTTGCGTTAGAACAAGGAAAAAACATTTATGCAATACCACGGAAGAATAGATGGTATTAATTCAATACGGTACAAATTCTTTAATAAAACAAGGTGCAAAAATGGCTACCTGCGAAAGAGATATTTTGGAGGATTTTGCTTGAATTTTGATGATAATTGTAATATAATTATTTTGTGATTTTAAAATAGTTATATTATGGAAAGGAATATAAAAATGGGGAAAAAGAAAACAAAAAAAATGCCTAAAATATTACCTGAACAAGATAATAATATTGAAAAAACAAAAAAATACAAATTGAAAAAAAGAAATAAACAAAAAATCAAGAGTATAATTATTAGAACATTATTAATTATATTACTTATCATAATAATTATTGCAGGAATTATGATAGGAAAAATATATGGATTATGTAGAGATGCAAAATTATCTATGGAACAATTGGTAATAAAATATGAAAATTCAGTTGTAAAAGATATTAATGGTGAGACAATTGCAGTTTTAAGTGGTGACGAAAATAGAGAAAATGTAACAATGGATGAAATGTCAGAATATTTACCAAAGGCTTTTGTTGCAATTGAAGATGAGAGATTTTATGAACACAACGGAATAGATATAAAAAGAACAGGAGCAGCAACACTTACCTATGTATTACATGCAGGAAAATCATCTTTTGGTGGAAGTACAATAACACAACAATTGATTAAAAATTTAACAGAAGAAAATGAAAGAAGTTGGAAAAGAAAAGTAAAGGAAATGTCAAGAGCATATTATCTAGAACAAGAATTATCAAAGACAGAGATATTGGAATTGTACTTAAATCTAATATTCCTTGGAGGAAGAGCATATGGAGTTCAAGTAGCATCACAATATTACTTTAGCAAGGATGCAAAAGATTTAACCTTGGCAGAAAGTGCTTTTATTGCAGGAATAAATAATTCTCCAAACATGTATAAACCATTTTCAGAAGATGAAGCTGATATTAATAAAATTAATAAAAGAACAAGAATTGTTTTAGATAAAATGCATGAACTAGGAAAAGAAGGACATCAGGCAGGAATAAATGATGAGGAATATAATGCAGGGATTGCAGAACTTGAGAGTGGATTAAAATTTAACAAAGGGTCAATAACACAGGTTGTCTATTCATACCATACTGACGCAGCAATAAATGAAATAAAAAGAGATTTGAAGAAAAAATATCCAGATTGGACAGATGAATATATAGACTATTATGTAAAAAGCGGAGGACTTACAATATATACAACTCAAGATACAAAAATTCAAAACCTAATGAATGAAGAAGCAAAAAAAGATAAATATATTGAGTATTCAAAATATCAAGTTGATGCAGAAGGTAATGCTATTTCAACACAATCAGCAGCAGTACTAATAAATCATAAAACAGGATATGTTTTAGGTGTTATAGGTGGAATTGGTGAAAAAACAACAGCTTTTGGCTTAAATAGGGCAACTCAAACTATTAGACAACCGGGATCAACAATGAAACCACTTGCGGTTTTAACACCGGGAATTGATAAAGGAATTATTACAGCTGCATCAGTTTATGATGATATACCATACAATTCAGGAAAATATTATGGATTCAAGGATTATGGAAATACTTATACTGGTTTAACAACCTTAAGACATAATACAGCACAATCAAAAAACATTCCAATGTTAAAAGCAATAAATGATATAGGGCTTGAAACATCAACAGAATATGTAAAAAATATGGGAGTTACAACGCTTCGTGAAAAACAAGACATGACTTTAGCACTTGGTTCAAATGAAATAAGTCCATTACAAGTTGCTGGAGCATATGCTACAATTGCAAATGATGGAGTTTATATTGAACCAACATTCTATACAAAAGTGGAAGATTCAAATGGAAATGTAGTATTACAAACACATCAGGAATCAAGAACAGTAATGTCTTCAGGAACGGCATACATAATTAAAGAAATACTTACAGAAGTAGTTAAATCAGGTGCAGCTCCATATACTGCAATATCAGGAATTAGTGTAGGAGTAAAAACAGGGACTTCAACAGGAGACGCTGATAGATGGCTTTGTGGATTCACACCATATTATACTATGGCGGTATGGACAGGGTATGATGAAGGAAGAGAGCAAGTAAGATCATCAAGCAATCCTTCAGGAAAATATTGGGATGCCATTATGGAAGAAATTCATAAGGGATTGCCAAATAAAAAGTTTGCAGATACAAGACCAAATAGTGTTACAACAGCAACAATTTGCAAATGCTCAGGATTACTTGCAACAGATGCTTGCGAAAATGATATTAGAGGCTCACAAGTTTATACAGAATATTTCATTAAAGGAACAGTGCCAAAGGAAACATGTACATGTCATGTTACGGTTGATATATGCAACGCAACAGGATTAATTGCAAATCCTTACTGTACAGACAGAATAACAAAATCATTTATTACAAGACCAGAAACAGAAATAGGAAATTGGAAACTGGCTAAAGATGCAAACGCAATGTTACCAACAGAAACATGTACAGCACATGTTGCACCAGTAATTGATGTAGAACCGGAAAAACCAAATGAAGGGAATAACAACCAAGGAGAAAACAACGATAATGGAAATGGCAATTCAGATAATCCACATGGTAATGAGTCAAGTGAAAATATAGATGAGAACGAAAACACTACAGCAGAAAATATAATCATTGAAAACATTCCGGAAAATTAAATAGAAATAAAACAAATAAATATAATCTAAAATGGCAGAATAAATCTGCCACTTTAGCGTTTAAATAAATTTTGGAGGGAAATTAATTTTGAGCATTTATTTTTATAATACACTTACAAAGAAAAAAGAAGAATTCAAACCATTAGAAGGAAATACAGTTAGAATATATAGCTGTGGACCGACTGTATATAAAGATGCAAGTATTGGTAACATGAAGTCATTTATATTTATGGACACATTAAGAAGAATGTTAAAATATAATGGATATGAATTAAAACATGCTATGAATATTACAGATGTAGGGCACCTTGTTTCAGATGGAGATGAAGGTGAAGACAAAATGTTAAAAGCAGCGAGAGAAGAAAAGAAAACACCTCTTGAAATAGCAGCATATTATACAAAAAAGTTCTTAACGGATTTTGACAGATTGAATATTGATAGACCTGAAATTATTTGCAAGGCTACTGAACATATTGATGATATGATGAAATATGTCCAAAAATTAGTTGAAAGAGGATATGCATATGAAACTTCCACAGCAATTTATTTTGATGTTTCAAAGCTTGATAAATATGGTATTTTATCAGGAATAGATTTAAGAAATCAAAAAGCAGGTGCAAGGGTCGAAGTAGATGAAGAAAAAAGGAATCCATATGATTTTGCGCTATGGATAAAAGCACCAGAAAACCATATTATGAAATGGGAAAGCCCTTGGGGATTATGCTACCCAGGATGGCATATTGAATGTTCAACAATGAGCAATAAATATTTGGGAGAAGAATTTGATATTCACACAGGTGGAATTGATTTAGTACCAACACATCACGAAAATGAAATTGCTCAAAGTAAAGGTGCAACAGGAAAGATGCCAGCAAGATTTTGGATGCATTGTGAATTTTTACTAATAGATGGCGGAAAAATGTCTAAGAGTTTAGGAAACACATATTTAGTTCAAGATCTTATTGATAGAGGATTTGATCCACTAAGCTATAAAATGTTATGTTTTACTTCACATTATAGAAACAAGCTAAACTTTACATGGGAAGCATTGGAAAGTAGTCAAAACTCTTTAATAAAAATAAAAGAAGGATATGAAAAACACAAAGAAGGAAAAGAAGAAATAAGTGACGAATTAATAAACGATTATAGAACGAGATTTTTAGAAGCAATTAATGATGACTTAAATATGCCAGTAGCAATGAGTGTAATTTGGGAAGTTGTAAAAAATCCAATCAAATCTCAAAAGTTTGCAGAGTTATTATTGGAATTTGATAAAGTACTTGGAATAAGAATAGATGAAAAAGTTCAAATAAAAGAAGATGAAATACCAGAAGATGTATTAGAACTTATAGAGCAAAGAAAACAAGCACGTTTAGAAAAAAACTGGGCGTTATCAGACGAATTAAGAAATAAAATAAATGAAAAAGGATACAACGTAAAAGACTCTAAAGACGGAATGACAATCGAAAAAATATAAAAAGAAGGGAAATAAAAATGCCAAAAAGAAAAGATTATATAGGATGGGACGAATACTTTATGGGAGTTGCTTTACTTTCTGGAGAAAGAAGTAAAGATCCAAATTCACAGGTTGGAGCATGTATAGTAAGTGATGATAACAGAATACTGTCTATAGGATATAACGGATTTCCAAAAGGATGCTCAGATGATGAAATATCATGGGAAAGAGAAGGAAATTTTGTCGATACAAAATATCCATATGTATGTCATGGGGAATTAAATGCAATACTTAATTATACAGGAACAACATTAAGAGAAAGTAGAATTTATGTAGCTTTATTTCCTTGTAATGAATGTGCAAAAGCAATAATTCAATCAGGAATAAAGGAAGTAATTTACAAGGATGACAAGTATGCAGAAACAGATAGCGTAAAAGTATCAAAAAAACTATTTGATATGGCAAATGTAAAATATAGAAAATATGAATCAACAGGAAGAAATATAAATTTATGTTTATAGAAAGGTATTAATTATGCAAATATTAACAAAAAATGATGAAAAAGCATATAAAGAATTTTTAGAAAATAACGCAAGATGCAACTTCCAACAATCAATAGAATGGGGAAAAGTAAAATCAGCATGGAAAAACGAAGTAGTATTATCCAAAGATGAAAATGGAAATATTGTAGGTGCTGTAAGTGTATTAATCAGAAAAATGCCAATTTTTGGACATTTAATGTATATTTCAAGAGGACCAATTTGTGATATACATGATGAAAAAGTTCTAAAAGACCTAACAGAAGGTTTAAAAGAACTTGCTAAAACATATAAAGCATTTACTTTAAAATGGGAACCGGATATAAAAAGTGATGATAAGGAATTTATTGAAATTGCAAAAAAACTTGGCTTTAAGTTAAAGGATGATGCAAAAGACTTTAGTGAAGTTATTCAACCAAGATATGTATTTAGACTAGATATTAAGGATAAGACTGAAGATGAGATATTTGCAGCATTTCATCAAAAAACAAGATATAATATAAGAGTAGCAACTAAAAAAGGTGTTGTTATTAAAGAAGGAACAAGAGAAGACTTAAAAGAGTTCCATAAAATAATGGAAGTTACAGGGAAAAGAGACGACTTTATGATTAGACCTTTATCATATTTTGAAAAAATGTATGATGAACTTGCTCCAAATCACTTTAAACTAATGATGGCTTATTATGAAGACAAGCCTATTTCAGGAATAGTTGATATAATCTATGGAAATAAAATATGGTATTTATATGGTGCGAGTAGCAATGAACATAGAAACTTAATGCCAAATTACTTATTACAATGGGAAATGATAAAATATTCAATAGAACATAAAAAAGATATGTATGATTTTAGAGGCGTTGTTGGAGTTGTTGACGAAAGTCACCCACAATATGGGTTATATAGATTTAAAAAAGGTTTTAATGCCGAATTTACAGAATTTATTGGAGAACTATATATAAACTATAAACCATTAACTTATAAATTGTATAAAATTGCAGAAAAAACATACAAGAGAATAGCCTTTATAAAAACAAAAATAAAAGAAAGAGGAAAATAAGTTGAAACAATTGGTCATATATAAGGATGATTTAAGACATAATATAGAAAGAATAAAAGAATATACTAAAAACGTTTCAAACAATGATGAATATACAATAATAGGTGTGGTAAAGGGAAACGGATATGGACTTGGAATAATAGAATATGCGGAATTTTTAAAAGAAAATGGAATAAATTACTTTGCAGTAGCAACAATAGAAGAAGCTATAAAACTAAGTAAGGAAAATAAATTTGAGAATATTTTATTACTTTCTCCAATTAATAATAGAGAAGATTTAGAAATAGCTATAAAAAATAATATTATTGTTACAATAGATTCAGAAGAAAATGTAAAAAACTTAAATGAAATATCAAAGCAAGGGTATGATAATATAAGAGTACACATCAAGATAGATACTGGATTTGGAAGATATGGTTTTCTATATAGCGATTATGAAAACATTTTAAAAGCAATAAATGAATTGGACAAGTCAATTAATATTGAGGGAATTTTCTCACATTTTTCAGTTTCATATTATAAAAATAACAAACATACATTAGAACAATTTGAAAGATTTAAAAAAGTATTAGAAATTCTTGAGAAAAATCAAATAGATATAAAATTAAAACACATATGTAATTCTTCAGCAATTTTAAATTATCCTGAAATGTGCTTAAATGCAGCAAGGGTTGGATCTGGATTTTTGGGCAGAGTTGCTGCAGAAAATAATATTGGGCTAAAGAAAATTGGATGTTTCGAGGTAAAAATAGAGGAAATAAGAATTGTACCAAAAGGGTTCAACATTAGTTATTTAAATACTTATACAACAAATACGGAACAGAAAATAGCAATTTTACCGGTAGGATATATGGACGGATTTAATCTTGGTGCAAGGCCAGATATGTATAGAAAAAGAGATAAAATAAGAAGAGCATTAAGAGAAATAAAAAATTTGTTTAAGAAAAATAATTTAACTGCTATGATAAATGGAAAAAAATACGATGTTATTGGAACCATTGGAATGTTTCATGCAATTGTTAAAATAGATGATAATGTTAAAATAGGAGATACAGTGTATTTAGAAGTAAATCCAATGTATGTAGACAGAGAAGTAAGAAGGGAGTACAGATAATGAAAGATAAAGAAAAAAATGAAGGAAAAAAAGGAAGTAAATTATTTTATTTTATTTTTGCCTTAGTTGTAGTAATATGTGCTGCAATAATTGGAATATCATTAATAAATAAAAATAAAGATGATGTAAATCCAAAGGAAATATCTTATACTGAACTAATAAATAAAATAGATGAAAATGCCGTAGAAAAAATAGAAATGACAGTTGGAAGTACATCTATAAAAGTTAAATTAAAAAATGAAGAAGAAGAAAAAAATGCCATAGTACCAAGTACACAAGCATTTGTTGAATTAGTGCAAGAAAAGGTAAGAGAAGGAAACAGCATAGACCTAAAGCAAAAACCGGTGAATACATTTTTAAAGATATCAGATGCACTATTCAGTTTGTTACCAACAATAATGATTGTATTCTTATTTGTGCTTGTATTCAAAATGCAAGGTTTAGGAGATAAAGGAAAAGTATATGATGCAGAAAGTGAAGATACAAATGTAACATTTAAGGATGTTGCAGGACTAGATGAAGAAAAAAATGAATTAATAGAAATAGTAAACTTCTTGAAAGAACCTAAAAAATTCCAAAAGATGGGTGCAAAAATTCCAAGAGGAATACTTTTATATGGTAAACCGGGAACAGGAAAAACATTAATAGCAAAAGCAATAGCAGGAGAAGCAGGTGTTCCATTTATACCAATGAGTGGTTCAGAATTTATTGAAATGTTTGCTGGACTTGGAGCATCAAGAGTTAGAAAATTATTTGAAAAGGCAAAGAAAATTTCACCATGTATAGTATTCATAGATGAGATAGATGCAATAGGAGAAAGAAGAACAGGTGGAAGCGGAGCAGAATCAGAAAATAATCAAACATTAAACCAATTATTAGTTGAAATGGATGGATTTGAAACAGATCAAACTGTAATTGTTTTAGCAGCAACAAATAGACCTGAAATGTTAGATAAAGCTTTATTAAGACCAGGAAGATTTGATAGACAAATAACTATCGCTGCACCGGATGCAAGAGGAAGAGAAGAAATATTAAAAATTCATTCAGAAAACAAACCATTAGGAGATGACATCAATCTAAAAGATATTGCAACAGATACAGCAGGATTTACAGGAGCAGAACTTGCAAATGTTTTAAATGAAGCAGCAATAATAGCAACAACAAGAAAACATGAAAAAATTGTAATGGATGATATAGAAGAAGCTGTAAAGAAAGTAACAGTAGGACTTCAAAAAAATAGTAGAATAATATCAGACAAAGACAAAAAATTAACAGCATACCATGAAGCAGGACATGCAATAGTAAGCAAATATTTAGAAACACAAGAAGATGTAAAAGAAGTTTCAATTATTCCAAGAGGATTAGCTGGTGGATACACAATGTATAAAACAAACGAAGACAAATATTACATCTCAAGAACAGAAATGGAAGAAAAATTAATAGCATTACTTGGTGGTAGAGCAGCAGAAAAAATAGCACTAAATGATATATCAACAGGAGCAAGCAACGATATAGAAGTAGCAACAAACTTAGCAAAAGACATGGTTAAAAAATACGGAATGAGCGACAGAGTAGGACCAATAAACCTAGAATCAAAAGATCAATACGAATTACAAGTATTCGGAAATAACATAGAAGACATAATAGGAGTAGAAGTAAAAGAACTAATAGACACAGCATATAAACGTGCACAAGAATTAATACTAGAACACATGGACAAACTACATGCAGTAGCAGGTACCTTATTAGAAAAAGAAACAATCACAGCAGAAGAATTCCAAAGAATATTCAACAATTAATAACAAAAATATTAAAACGAAAATTATTGCTTAAATAAAACATTTATGATAAAATGTCATAAATGTTTTATTTTTAGGAGATGAATTTATGGCAAAACAAAGCACAGTTTTTGTGTGTAGTAATTGTGGAAATGAATCACCAAAATGGTTTGGTAAATGCCCGGCATGTAAC
Source organism: Clostridia bacterium (assembly GCA_045628105.1). Lineage (GTDB taxonomy): Bacteria > Bacillota > Clostridia > TANB77 > CAG-508 > UMGS1781. The sequence goes on from JAZQOX010000029.1 coordinate 25,911, forward strand.
GAATGGAACACATGTTATGAAGAAAAACAAGTATCAAAAGTTGCAGGAAAAAATGTAACCAAAGAGAAAGTTGAACCAACAATTTTAAAAGATATAAAAAAGAAAGATATTGCTAGAAATTCGACAGGATTTGAAGAATTGGATAGAGTACTTGGAGGAGGACTCGTAAAAGGTTCTTTAACACTTTTAGGTGGTGAACCAGGTATTGGAAAATCTACTTTAATTTTACAAATATGTGATAAAATTAAAGGTGATGGGAAAGTACTATATGTATCAGGAGAAGAATCAGCAGAACAAATAAAAATAAGAGCTGATAGACTTGGAATAGATAATGAAAACATATTATTTCTTGGAGAAACAGATATAGATTTAATAGAAGAAGCGATTTTAAGGTTAAATCCAAAACTTGTAATCATTGATTCAATTCAGACAATGTATTCTGATGAAATAACAGCAGGACCGGGAAGTGTAAGCCAGGTAAGAGAAATAACTGCGAGAATAATGAGAACATGTAAGCAAGAATTAATAACAACAATTATAATAGGACATGTTACAAAAGACGGAAATATTGCGGGTCCAAGAGTATTAGAACACATGGTAGATACAGTTTTATACTTAGAAGGAGAAAGATATTTTTCATATAGAATTTTAAGAGGTGTTAAAAATAGGTTTGGATCAACAAATGAAATAGGAATGTTTGAAATGCAGGACTTGGGAATGTGCGAAGTAAAAAATCCATCATCTGTATTACTTGGAGAAAGAGAAGAAAATCCTGCAGGCTCTGTAGTTGCAGCAAGTATGGAAGGAACAAGACCGATATTAGTAGAACTTCAAGCATTAACAACACCAAGTGTATTTGGATTTCCAAGAAGAACAGCAAATGGTATAGATTTTAATAGACTTACATTGTTAATTGCAGTGCTTGAAAAAAGAGTTGGAATTCCCTTAGGAAATCAAGACGTTTACCTAAATATTGTAGGAGGAATTAAAATAAACGAACCAGCACTCGATCTTGGAATAGTTTTAGCAGCAGCATCAAGTTATAAAAACATAAGTGTACCAGCAGATACAATAGCAATAGGAGAGGTAGGGCTAACAGGAGAAGTAAGAAGTGTAAACATGGTGGAAAAGAGAATAAAAGAAGCTACTAAACTAGGCTTCAAGACATGCATAATTCCAGAAGTAAACAAAAAGCAAATCAAAGAAAAAATTGATTGTAATATAATAGGAGTTAAAAACATTTATGAAGCAATGCAATATTTAAAACTAAGGTAAAATAGAAGGAGTAGTATAAATGAAATTAAAAATAAAAAATCCTAAATTCATAAGAAATATAATAATTGGTTTAATAGCTTTATTAATTGTAGCTTTTATAATAAATATAGCACCAGGATATAAAAGAAATAAATACACAAATGTTATAAATGTGGTAATCGGAAGTGAAAATGTTACCGAAAATTTAAAGAAACCTATATATAAAGATGAGGAAGGTGCAATATATATTTCTAAGGAAGATATAAAAGAATTATTAGATGAGCATTTATTTTATGATGAAGAAAATAAAATGATTATTACAACATCAGAAGTTTGCACAGCCGGAATGAAAGTTGGAGAAAAAACTATAAATGTTAATGGGTCAAACGTAGAAACTTTATATAAAATATTAGAACATGACAATACAATATATATTCCAATCGAAGAAATGGAAATTGTATATAATATAGATGTAAAATATAAAGCAAATAGCAATACTTTAATAATCGATAAATTGAATGAAGGAATGGTAAAGGCAGAACTTGATGAAGATACTGTTGCAAAGTATAAACCAAGAAGATTATCTAAAACAGTTACAGAACTAAAAGAGGGAGAGGTTGTTAGTGCATTTTATACAACAAGTAAAGGATGGAGATTAATAAGAACGGAAAATGGAGAAGTTGGATATATAAAAGCAAATACACTAACAAATGAATACATATTAAGACAAGATATGAAAAATATGAGAAATACTCAACTTATAGCTGAAAACACAAGTGATAATTCAATTATTGAAGTAGATGGAGAAAAAATAGTTATTAGAGATTTATTTAAGGTGACATTAGAGGGAGTTTTAATAAAAAATACTGATATACAAAGCAATAATAAAATTTGGGCAAATTTGGAACTAAACAATGTTTCATTAAATAAATTTGAAGATAGAGCACTAATCATAAAAAATGTAATAAGTCTAGTAATGAAGAATAAAATTGACGGAATTAATGTTATTGTTGAGAAAGATAATAATAATATTGAAAGATTTGTAATAGAAATAGCACCAAGATTAAGAGAAATAGGAATAAAAACTAATGTAATTTTAAGCGAAGAATGTGATGAAAATATATACAAAAATGTTGTAGATTATATAATAAAAAAATAGTACAAAGGAGAATTTATGAAAAAAATAATAATAGTAATAATATGCTTAGCAGTTTTTGCAGTTGGTGTATGTGCATACTTTATGATGCCTGTTAGCAAAAACATTGCAGAGAAAGAAATAGTTATTCCAATGGGATCTGGTTCAGAACAGATCGCAAAAATTTTAAAAGAAAACAATATAATAAGAAATGAATTAGCTTTTAGAATATATGCAAAAATTAACAGAATATCAAATTTCCAAGCAGGCACCTATTACTTAAAGGAAAGCATGACAATAAAGGAAATTACTAAAATGCTTCAAACAGGAATAATGTATGATCCAAACCAAATAACTTTAACATATGTTGAAGGAAAACCAATGTGGTATTTAGCTAATCTTATTTCATTAAAAACAAATAATACAGAAGAAGATGTATATAAATGTTTAGAAAATGAACAATATATTGATGAATTAATAGAAAAATACTGGTTTTTAACATCAGAAATAAAAAATGAAAACATATATTATCCTTTAGAAGGATATTTATTTCCAGATACATATGCACTATCAAATAAAGATGCAACAGTTGAAGAAATATTTGAAAAAATGTTAAATAGAATGGAAGAAATTCTAGAAAACTATAGAGAAGACATAGAAAAAAGTGAATATTCTGTACATGAATTGCTTACACTAGCATCAGTTATAGAAACAGAAGGAACAGATATAGAAGGAAGAAAAGATGTTGCAAGTGTGTTTTATAATCGATTAGAATTAGGAATGTCATTAGGAAGTGATGTAACGACATATTATTCAGTAAAAGCAAATATGGCAGATAGAGATTTATATCAATATGAAATAGATGCAGAAAATGCATATAATACAAGAGGACCTAACATGGGTGGAAAACTTCCAGTAGGACCTATTTCATCAGTAAGTAGAACTAGTATAGAAGCTGCAATTACACCAAACGAAACAGACTATTTATTCTTTGTAGCAGATAAAAATGGAAAGTTATATTTTACCAAAACAAATGCAGAACACTCTGCAACAATAAGAAATTTAATGAATCAAGGATTATGGTATCAATATTAAAATTTAGGAGGTTAACTTTAATGAAGAGTGAAATTTTAGAAAAGGTTGATCATACCTTATTAAAACAAACAGCAACATGGGAAGAAATAAAAAAGATTTGTGATGATGCAATTAAATATAAAACAGCATCAGTATGCATACCACCATGCTTTGTAAAACAAGCTAAAGAATATGTAAAAGATAAAATGAAAGTTTGTACAGTAATAGGTTTTCCAAATGGATATAATACTACAAAAATAAAAATGGAGGAAACTAAGGAAGCTATTAAAGATGGCGCAGATGAAATAGATATGGTAATTAACATAGGAAAGTTAAAAGAAAAAAATTATGAATATTTATTACAAGAAATCAACCTAGTAAAATCAGTTTGCGATGAAAATATTTTAAAAGTAATAATAGAAACTTGTTTGTTAACAGAAGAAGAAAAAGTAAAGATGTGCCAAATTGTTTCAGCATCAAATGCAAATTATATAAAAACATCAACAGGATTTAGTACAGCAGGAGCAACAAAAGAAGACATAAAACTATTTAAAGAAAATATGAAAGAAGGAAAAAAGATAAAAGCAGCAGGAGGAATAAAAAATTTCGAAGACGCAGAAGAATTTGTAAGATTAGGAGCAGATAGATTAGGAACAAGTAAACTAGTTAAACTAATGGAAGAAGAATAAATTTCTTCTTCCTCTTTATTTTATGCGTAAAATGTGATAAAATGGAAAATATTAAAATAAACAAGAAAGGAAGATTTTAAATAATGCTTGAATTAAAAAACATTTGCTTTGAAAGAGATAACAAAAAAATATTAGATGACATTAATTTAAAATTAGATGATAATAAATTTTATGTAATTACTGGACCTAATGGTTCAGGAAAATCAACACTTGCCAAAATAATTATGGGAATATGCAAACAAGATTCAGGACAAGTAATCTTAAACGGAAAAGACATTAGCAATATGCCAATAAATGAAAGAGCAAACTTGGGAATAGGATTTGCATTTCAACAACCAGTTAAATTTAAGGGAATTACAGTATATGACTTAATTAAACTATCTGCTGGTAGAAATATAACTAAAATAGAGGCATGCGAAATTTTAACAAAAGTTGGATTATGTGCAAAAGAATATGTAGATAGAGAAATTAATTCATCTTTATCAGGAGGAGAATTAAAAAGAATAGAAATTGCAACAGTAGCGGTAAGAAACTCAAAACTTACAATATTTGATGAACCAGAGGCAGGAATAGATTTATGGAGTTTTAACAATTTAATAAAAATATTTGAGGATATGAGAGAAGTTACAAAGGGCACAACACTAATAATATCTCACCAAGAAAGAATATTAAATATTGCAGATCAAATAATATTGTTAAATAGTGGAAAAGTAGAAAAAACTGGAAAAGCAGAAGAAATAGTTGGAACTATACTTGCAAAATCAAACTGCTGTAAGTTGGGGGGCGAGGTATAGAATGGAAGAACTAGATAAAAAATTATTAAAAGAAATATCTGATATGGATGGTACTCCTGAAGGTGCATATAACATTAGAAAAAATGGAAAAGGAATAGAAAGAAAAGTAACTGAAAATATTAATATTGTAACAAAAACGGACAAACAGGGAATAGATATTTATGTTAAAGAAAATACAAAGTTCGAATTTGTGCATATACCAGTAATAATAACAGAAAGTGGATTAAACGATTTAGTATATAATGACTTTTATATAGGGAAAAATGCGAATGTAGTTATAGTTGCAGGGTGTGGAATCCATAATGATCACCATGCAGATTCTCAACATGATGGAATCCATAGATTTTTCTTAGAAGAAGGTGCAAAAGTTAAATATATTGAAAAACATTATGGTGAAGGAAATGGAGATGGAAAAAGAATTCTAAATCCGGTTACAGAAGTATATTTAAAAGATGGAAGTAGCCTTGAAATGGAAAGTGCGCAAATAAAAGGTGTAGATTCTACTATTAGAACAACAAAAGGAATTCTAGAAAACAATACAAGTTTTGTAGTATCTGAAAAAATAATGACAGCAGGAAATCAATCAGCAAAAACAATTTTTGATGTTGAACTAAACGGCGAAAATTCAAGCACAAAAGTTACATCAAGATCTGTTGCAACTGAAAATTCTAAACAACACTTTGAATCAAAAGTTACAGGAAATAATAAAAGCTTTGGACATGTTGAATGTGATGCAATAATAAAAGACAATGCAAAAGTAATATCAACACCAGCAATTGTTGCAAATAATGTAGATGCAAACTTAGTACATGAGGCAACAATTGGAAAAATAGCAGGAGAACAATTAATGAAACTAATGACATTAGGATTAGACGAAAAACAAGCAGAACAAGAAATAATAAATGGTTTTTTAAAATAAAAGATACGACTTTACTCAATTGATAAAATGTAGTATAATAACCGAAACATAAATTTAAGGAGGAATGATTAATCATGACAGAAAAAAGAGAAGAATTTTTAAAAGAAATAAAGGTTGAGATACAAGAAAAACCACAAGAAATAATAAGTAATCATTTAAAGGAAATAGATGCAAATATTAAAAGTCCAGAAAATGATAGCAAAATTCATTCGGTTTTATTAATGTCAAGAGACATGAAAAGACAAAGAAGAGAAGAAGAACAAAAATAATAAAATGTGCAAATTAGGGACAGTCCCCAATTTGCACATTTTTATTATTTTAAAAAAATTATCTACAGTTATTATTGTTGTTACTTCTTTCATTTTGATTATTGTTGTTATTATTGCTACGATTATTGTTATTATTGTTATTTTTTTTATTATTTCTGTTTTCGCTCATGACAACACCTCCTAAAAAAATCATAATATTATTATGTACGAAAATAAAAAAAATATCCCAATTGGGATTTGAAATTTATTAAAATATTTATTGAATAACAAAATCTTTTATGATATACTTACAACCAATAAAGGAGAATGTAAATTGGAAACAAATGAAAATTTAACCGAAAAATTGAAATTTATAGGTTTAGATTTAGAAAACGTACCAGATAAATTGGTTCTTTACCATAATATCAATTGTAGAATGAGAAGAAACTATACAGAGAAAAAATATAAAGTATATAAATTTATAAATGTAGATGAAATAGATGTATTTTTAACTCCTACTCACAGATTAACAGATTATACGGAAAAATACGCAAAAGCTTTACCTTTAGGAGCATATCTATACACTGATTCAGACGAAAATTTAGAAAAAAATGTTGAATTTTTACAAATGCTTAAAGGAGTTTCTGTAGATTCAATAAAAGAAATAGAAAAAAAACAAAAAGAATTTAACAAAGAAATTCCATATAATGTAAATTATAAAAAAGATTATTTATGGCAAATTTATTATTCAGATACAACAAAAAGATATTTTATGTTAGTACCAATGTTTGAATCTGAAAATGAGGCATTATTTTATTTAATAAAAAAACAATTAGAAGAAAAAAAACAAAAAATATATGTACCAATTTGTTATGCTGAATATAGTAATAAATTTTTAACTAATGATCAAATTGCAGATTTAGAAGATTATATGGCATATTTTACAAAAGATTGGCCGCTTGTTTATGAAGTTTATAACGAAGAAAATAACATGAGTCTTCAAATTGTTGGCAAGACAACAATTTATGACACAATAAAAAGCGAATATAAATTGAATTTTCAAGAACAAGGAGAAACTGAAAATTTTTATAAATTAGTAAAAGCACTATTTATACTAGAAACACAACTTTCACATTACTATAAATTCAATATTCAAGTAGATAAATCAGGAAAATTAAATTTTGTATTTAATGGAAAAGAGATTAATTTTGAGGACCTTATTTACTTTATAAAAGATGAATATGTTGCCGGATTAGAAAAAACAATAAAAGCAAAAGAGCAAAGAATTAATTTAGAAAAAGAGTTGAAAAATTTAAAAGCAATAACTCAAAAGTTAGATGAAGATTATTTTGCAAGAGAAAAGCAAATTTCAACATTTTTAGAATGCAAAAAATCATTTTTTGGAAGAGTAAAATATTTTGTTAAATACAAAAAGAAAAAAATAGAAGTTCCTAAAGAAATAGAAATAAAGAAAGAAGAAAAAAATAAGCTTAAATATTGTGAAAGGCTTGATGTAAAGGAAAACTACACTTTAGAAGAATTACTTGCGTTATATACAAATTTAGAAAAAGAAACAGTAAATGTAAATGATATTGAATTAGATATTGAAGCAGCAAATGAAAGAATAGATACCCTAACAGCGAAAATAAAAAATGCAGATTTATACATAAAAGAAATAGACAAACATAAAAAAAGTATTTTTGAATTCTGGAGATTTACCAATAAAGATGATGCAAAACAATTGAATGCAGGAACAGTAGAATTACATTTAAGTAAAAAAATAAAAAAAACATTTAACTATGAATTGGATTTTGAAGACGTTGCAAAACAAATGGATAAAAAGCAAAGAGAACTATTTTCAAAAGAAGATACGGATAATATATTCATTGCTACTACTAAATGCATAACTGATATAAACAACGTATTAAATGGAAAAAATATTGAACAGAATCGAATTGATGAGCTAAAAGAAGAAGCTAAAAATATGGACACAATAGAAACTTTTGACTTATTCGGAAGTATATCATCTGCTGGCGAAAAAATAAAAACATTAGGTAATATAAAACACAGGGAAAATGAAAAAAACAAATTTTCAATATTAAAGATAAATGACAATATTACCATTGAAACATATGAGGAAAAAATTAAAAAAATAAAAGAGAGTTTGGAAGAAAATATCAACAAGTTTAAAAACGAGATTGAATTTCCAATTTATAAAGTAGGCAAAATAGAAGATGGTTTTAATTTATTTTATATGAGTCCAGAAAGTGCAATAAATAATTCTGAAGGAAAAGACATAAACTTAAATAAAATAATTTTGAAAGAAAATACAAAATGTTTGGCTTGTACAAATATCATGTATTATAATAACGCAAATCAAACATTACCTTTGGGAATGCATGTGACAGATGGAATAATAATTAATGTAAAAGAGATGAAATTAAAACAAAATGTAAAGCTACAAAACTATGTTATAAATACAAATGAAGATTCAGCAAAACATATAGCTAGAAAAATAAACATTTCTGAATATGAAATATGCTAAGACAATTTTGCCTTGGCATATTTTTTTTGTTTTCAAATATATATAATATGGAATAAATTTAAAAAGGAGATTAAATATGAATGTAGCTGTAATTAACTTTAGAGATATTTTAAAATATTTTATTAGAATCTGCATTCTTATTTTAACAATATATTTATGTACAAATTACATGTTACAGTTAAAAAAGATAACTCTAACATTTTCAAATAACATAGAAGAACATTTTTTAATAACATGTATTACTAGTACAATACCTGTTTTAAATAAAGAAGAACATGAAAAAAAAACAGAAACAATAGTAAATTTAATGAAACTAGAAATAGGACTTCTAAATATAGAAAATAAAAAAAATGTAAACATTGAAAATAAAACACAAATATATGATGAAATACAGCAGGAAAATCAGGATAATAATAAAACAGAATCTCCTCAGATAACAATAACAAAAACAGCAAATACTGAATATGTGTCTGAAAGAAATTTTGCAGGAAGCTATACAAATGTGTATAATACAACGAAAATTGATAATCAAAGTAATTACGATTTAACAGAAGAGATGATGATTCCAGATAGCGAAATAACAGATAAAAGAAATGTCATAATTTATCATACACATACATGTGAAAGCTATACACCTTGTGAAAAATACAACTACGAGATGACTGGAAATTATAGGACAACTGATTCAAATTATAATGTGATAAGAGTAGGAACAGAACTAGATTCTTATTTATCTCAAAAGGGATTTAAAGTTATTCATGACGGAACATATCACGATTATCCGGCATATTCTGGGTCCTATGCGAGATCTTTAGAAACAGCCAAAAATTTATTAAATGGTCAAGAAGCAGATATTGTTATAGATTTACATAGAGATGCAATGGGAAATGGTGACACATATGGACCAACAATAATGGTTGATGGGCAAAGAGTAGCCCAATTAATGTTCGTAATAGGAACAGATGGAGGAGGATTAGACCATCCAAATTGGAATCAGAATTTAAAAATAGCAATAAAAATTCAAGAAAAAGCAAATGAAATGTATCCAGGATTATTTAGACCAATTATTATTAGAAATTCAAGATATAATCAACACGTTGCAAAAGCAGCAAGTATAATAGAAGTTGGAGCAACGGCAAATACTTTAGAGGAATGTTTACTTAGCATGCAATGTCTAGCAAATGTGCTAGAAGAAGTTTGTAAATAGAATTACTAATGTGGTATAATAAGTACTATTGGAGGAAATAGAATTGAATATAGCAAATGCTTTAGAAAAAGCAATAAAAGAATTAAAAAGAAATGATATAGATGAAAAATCAAATAAAGCAAGAAGGATATTGGCGTATGTATTAGGAGAAAAAAAAGAATACTTGATAACACATGATTTTCAGGAGCTAACAAAAAGTGAAGAAAGAAATTTCATTGAAAAAATAGATCTCTTAATTAAAGGAAAGCCAATTCAATATATTATAGGTATGCAAGAATTTATGAATATTGATTTTATAGTAAATGAAAATGTATTAATACCTCAACCAGATACCGAGTGTTTAGTAGAAGAAACAATAAAAATAGCAACCAAAATGGAGAAACCTAGAATTTTAGATTTGTGTACTGGAAGCGGAGCAATTGCTGTGTCTATATCAAAATATGTAAAAGAGGCTAAAATAACAGCAACAGATATAAGTAAAGAAGCACTACAAGTTGCAGTAGAAAATGATAGAGATAATAAAATTGATTTTATACAAGCAGATTTATTTGAAAATATTGAGAAAAAATTTAATATAATAGTATCAAATCCGCCTTACATAAAAACAGAAGAAATAAAAAGCTTAAGTAAAGAAGTACAAAATGAACCCCAATTAGCATTAGACGGAGGAAAAGACGGATTGGATTTTTATAGGAAAATAATACAAGAAGCACCAAACTATTTAGAAACTAATGGTTACTTATGTTTAGAAATAGGAGAAGACCAAAAAGAAGAAGTAACAAAATTAATACAAGCAAGCGGAAAATACAGAGAAATATTGCATTATAAAGACTTGGAAAATCATGATAGAGTTATAATTACCATGATTTAAAATAAAAATTTAAAAATTATTGTATTATAAAACAAAATCTTATATAATATACACAAAATAAAAGTAGGAGTGATTTTATGAATTTACCAAATAAATTAACAATTTTTAGAATAATATTAGTACCAATAATGGTAATAATACCATTTTTACCAATACAAGGAGCTATATTTAACATACCAATACAAAATTTAATAATAATAGCAATATTTGCTATAGCATCATAAACAGACCATTTAGATGGAAAAATTGCAAGAAAATACAACCTAGTAACCACATTTGGAAAATTTGCAGACCCTCTAGCTGATAAAATATTAGTATTATCTGCAATGCTAATGCTAGTAGAAATGCAAAAATTACCAGCATGGATACCAATTATAGTGCTTGCAAGAGAATTTGTAGTATCTGGATATAGACTAATAGCAGTAGAAAAAGGTGGAAAAGTAATTGCAGCAAGTATATGGGGAAAAATAAAAACATGTACACAAATGATAGCAATAATTTTAGCATTTATAGATGTAAATGCTTTTGGGGCATTTCTAAATAATAGCTTTACGGGATATACACTAGTAATAAACATATTAGCAAGTGCACTTATGCTAATATCAACAATTGCAGCAATATTCTCTGGAGTTGACTACTTAAAGGGTGGAAAAGAATTGTTTAAATAATTCGGAGGAAACTTATGATGAAAAATAATGAAGAAAAACATCTAGCAAAACAATCGAACTTTTTTCTTAGAAAGATTAAAAAATTTCTATTGAGATTTAAGAAAAAAGAAGAAAATAAAAAAGAAGATACAATAGATACGACAAAAGATTACAGAAAAGAATTTAAAAATGAAATAATAATAAAAAAAGATAAGGAACAAGAAAGAATATTAAAATTACAAAAAGAATTTAAGGACGGAATAATAAGCGAAGAAGATATTCCAAAAGAAGATTATGAAAAATTATTGGCGTTATATGATCAACAGAACAAAGAAATAAAAGATGAAATAAATATATATATAACTAAAGCTTATAACATAATTAATAAAATGAAAAGGGTGTAAATATGGGAATAGAGCTAAAACCAGAAGATCAAGCAAAGGCATATAATCAGATAACTAGTGATTTTAAAAATGGAAGATATTCTAATATTGTTATGCCAACTGGGTGTGGAAAGACATATATTGCGCTAAAATTAATAGAAGACAATCCAGACAAAAGAATAACATATGTTTCACCATCACCTGTAATAAATGCACAAGTAAAGTCAATATTAAAACAAGAATATGGTGAAAATTGGAGAAAACAGTTTCCAAATTTAAAATTTGCAACATATAATGAGTTAGGCAAACAAAATGAAGAGGTAATAGATTCACTAGAGTGTGATAAATTAATATTAGATGAAATACATAGGGCAGGAGCTAAAGTATGGGGGCAAGGAGTAAAGAAATTATTAGATAAAAACAAAAATGCCAAAGTATTAGGTATGACTGCAACGCCAGTAAGAACAGATGGACGAGATATGACATATGAAATTGGCGATGGAATATCATATGAATTAACATTAACAGAAGCTGTTGCAATGGGAACATTACCGGTACCAACATATATATGTTCAGATTTTATTTTTCCAGAGGATATTACTCGAATGGAAGAAATGATAAATAATATAGAAGATGATGAAAAAAGACAGCAATATAAACAAAGAATAGAAAAATGTAAAAAACATATAGAATCAGCGGATGGAATAAGTGAAATTTTAGAAAAATATATAAAAAACAAAAATGGAAAAATTTTAATTTTTTGCAAAGACATAGAAGATATAGAAGCCAAATCACAACAACTAAAAAAGTGGTTTTCAAATGTTAATCAAAATTTAACAATTTATAAAGTATCATCAGCAAATGAGAAAAAGGAAAATGTTGAAGAATTAGCTGCATTTAGAAAAAATTCGGACGACAGTTTTAAAGTAATATTAGCTGTAAATATGTTAAATGAAGGATTTAGAGATAAAAATTTAACAATGGAAATTCTAACCAGACCAACAGGATCAGAAATACTATTCAGACAACAAATAGGTAGAGTACTAAAAAGTAATGATAATGAAAACCCAATAATATTTGATTTTGCGAACAATTTGAAATATTTTGAAAATTTTAGAAGAGAAGTTATAGAAATTATACAAAACGAAATAGCTAATGGACAAGAAGAAAATGGATATAATGAAGAAGTAATAGAAAAATTTAAAATTGTTGAAGAAAATATTAAATTTATTGAAGAATTTAAGAAAATAGAAAATGAATTGAAAGAATATATAAAGGGAAGAACAGTATTAGCTAAGTTTGTTGAGATTGCGGAAATTCTATATGCAGAGGGCGTAGAAATAGGCAAATTAAGAATGTACAAGGAAAGAAAAATAAATGATAATAAAGTAAGCATGACTTTAAATGACCATATTTCAAGAGGTAATATAAGTGCTGAAATATTACAGAAGTATAATTTGGATGGAGAATATCCAATAGGTTACTATATGGATCTTGCAAGACGAGCTTATAATGGAACAAGTAGAAATTCGATAAGTAAAGCAGAAAAAGAAAAACTTGAAAAAATGGAAATCGTCAAAGAAGAAAGCCAAATGCAAAAGTTTATTAGAATAGCCAAGGCCTTAAAAACAAGGAAAGTAAATGTCGGAGAACTTCAGCAATCTATGGTAGTTGAAGGAAAACAAGTAAAAACAACATTAAAGCTTTTAGTTGAAAAAGGATGTATTAGTCAAAATATTATTGATGAACTTGAATTAGATGAAGAATATCAAATTGGACACTATATTAATTCTGCCAGACAAGCATATCTGGGATTAAATACTGAAAAACAAATACGAATATCACCAGAAGAAAGAGATGAACTAGAAAATTTAGAAATATTTAAGAAAGAAGAACAAAAGTCTAAGGTTGCAGAGCTAATTGACATATTAAATATATTAAAAGATGACGCAAAAATAAATATTCAAGGCATTCAACAGAATATAAGGAAAGATGGAAAAAGAGTATATACAACATTAACAGACTTGATACAACAAGGTATAATAACAAAAGAATTTATGATGCAACATCAGTTAGACCCAGAATATAAAATAGGATATTATATTTTTATAGCCAAACAAGCATATATGGGACATACTAAAAACGCAATAACGGATGGGGAAAAACAAGAATTAGAAGACCTAGAAATAATTGGGGAACTTACAAAAAAAGAGGCAAAGCAATCACAACTTTTGATGGAACGAGATAAAGCCAAGGACTTATATAAACAAACACAATCAAAAGATGATTTCACAAAAAAATAAGTATATATAAATAGTGTGTATAAACGAAGTAAACCGCAAAAAGTTCACAACAAAAAACACACTATTTTTTATTGCAATATTTATAAAAATCATATATAATATACCCAAGAAAAAGGGTGATTTTTAAAATGAATGAAAAACAGGCAAAAGCAAGAATTGATGAATTGAATAAAATCACAGCATATTATGCAACTAAGTATTACGACGATGATGCACCAGAAATAAGCGATTTTGAATATGATATGCTTATGAATGAACTTAAGAATTTAGAAAAACAATTTCCAGAGTATGTATCTAAAGATTCTTTAACTCAAAAGATTGGAGGCACAGTAAAAGAAGGATTTGAGAAGGTTGAACATGAAGTGCCTTTACAAAGTTTGCAAGACGTTTTTTCTTTTGAAGATGTTGAAGAATTTGATACAAGAATGAAAAAAGAAAATGAAGCAATAGAATATGTTGTTGAAACAAAAATTGATGGATTATCAGTTAGTTTAGAATACAAAAAAGGAATATTTGTAAGAGGAGCAACAAGAGGGAATGGTTTAATTGGAGAGGATGTTACAGACAACTTAAAAACAATAAAAAATATTCCTAAAAAGCTAAATGAACCAATAGATATAACAGTTAGAGGGGAAGTATTTATTGGAAAAGAAGACTTCGATAAACTAAATGAAAAACTTGATGAAGATGAAAAATTTGCAAATGCAAGAAACTTAGCAGCAGGTTCATTACGCCAACTAGATAGCAAAATTGCAGCATCAAGACCATTAGATATATTTATATTCAATGTTCAAAAATGCGAAGAGAAACAATTCAAGTCTCATTATGAATCTTTAAATTATTTGAAAAGTATAGGATTTAATATAAATCCAGTTTTAATAAAATGCAAAACAATAAAAGACGTAGAAGATGCGATAAATAAAATTGGAAATGATAGAGAAAACTTAGGATTTGGAATAGATGGAGCAGTTGTAAAAGTAGACAATTTAGAATTAAGAGAACAAATAGGAACAACATTTAAAACTCCAAAGTGGGCAGTAGCATATAAATATCCACCAGAACAAAAAGAAACAACATTAAAAGATATAATATGCCAGGTTGGAAGAACAGGAGCAATTACACCAATGGCAATACTTGAACCAGTTGTAGTTGCCGGATCTAAAATATCAAAAACGACACTTCATAATGAAGATTTTGTAAAGGAAAAAGACTTAAAAATAGGAGATAAAGTTATAATTCAAAAAGCCGGAGATGTCATTCCAGAAGTAGTAAGAGCGGTTACTGAAAAAAGAACAGGGCGGAGAAATAGAATTTAAAATGCCAACAACATGCCCGGTTTGTGGAGGACAAGTTATAAGAGTTCCAGGACAAGCAGTTAATAAATGTATAGGAATAGAATGTCCAGCAAGAAACTTAAGAAATATGGTACATTTTACTTCAAAAGAAGGAATGAATATAGAAGGACTTGGAGAAAAAGTTATAGAACAACTTTATGAAAAAGGACTAATAAAAAATATTTCAGATATATATTCGTTAAAGCACGAAGATATAGCAAGTTTAAAAAAAGATGGAAAGAAATTTGCAGAAAATTTAATAAATGCTATAAACAAAAGCAAAGAAAATAATTTAGACAAACTAATTACTGCATTGGGAATAGAACAGGTTGGAGCAAAGCTTGCAAAAATACTTGCAAAACGATTTAAGAACATAGATGAACTTTCAAGTGCCGATTATAACACATTAATTTTAGTTGATGATATTGGAGAAATAACAGCAAGAAGTGTAATGGAATTCTTCAGACAAGAACAAACACAAGACCTTATAAATAAACTAAAGAATGCAGGAGTAAACATGAATCAAATTGGTGAAGAAGAAACGGATAACAGATTTTTAGGAAAAACTTTTGTACTAACAGGAACACTTGAAAAATATACAAGAGAAGAAGCAGAATCTATAATAGAAAAGTACGGAGGAAAAGTTTCAGGATCAGTTTCTAAAAAAACATCATTTGTGTTGGCAGGAGAAGAAGCGGGCAGTAAACTTACAAAGGCACAAGAGTTAGGAGTAGAAATTATTTCAGAAGAAAAGTTTGAAGAGATGATAAGAAAGGAATAATTGCAAGAATGGAAGAAAAATATACATTCGAGAGATTGTGGAAAGAATTAAATGATGGTTTCCAAATATATTATACATATATGGATAACAGATATCTTTTAACAAAATTAAAACAAAATTGCTATTCTAGAGAGCTTGTTGGAAACCGAGAAAAACAACCACATCCAAAACAGCAAATTGTTACATTAAAATCAATAAAAGAAATATTCGAATTTATGGAAGATATCGAATATAAAGTTAATTAAGGAGGTTTTTATATGATAAGAGTAGGAATATTAGGTTATGGAAATTTAGGAAGGGGTACAGAAATTGCAATAAAGCAAAATCCGGATATGGAACTTGTAGCAATCTTTACAAGAAGAAATCCTAAAGATGTATACACATTAACAGGGGCAAAGGTAGTAAGCATAGCTGAAATAGAAAAATGGAAAGATAAAATTGATGTTATGATTTTATGTGGTGGTTCAGCAACTGATTTACCAGTACAAGGACCACAATATGCAGAAATGTTTAATACAGTAGATAGTTATGATACACATGCAAAAGTACCAGAATATTTTGAAAATATGAATAAACAAGCAATAAAAGGAAATAAAGTTGCTGTAATGTCTATAGGATGGGACCCAGGGCTATTTTCACTAAATAGAATGTATGCTGAAGCAATATTACCTGCAGGAAACACATATACATTCTGGGGAAAGGGTGTTAGCCAAGGACACTCAGATGCAATAAGAAGAATACCAGGAGTAAAAAATGCAATTCAATACACAATACCAGTAGAAGATGCAATTGCAAGAGTAAGAAATGGAGAAAATCCACAATTAACAACAAGAGAAAAACATGTAAGAGAATGTTTTGTAGTGTTAGAAGAAGGTGCAGATGCAAATAAAGTAGAACAAGAAATAAAAACAATGCCAAATTATTTTGATGAATATGATACAACAGTACACTTTATATCAGAAATTGAACTAAAAAGAAATCACAGTGGAATGCCACATGGAGGATTTGTAATAAGAAGCGGAAATACAGGAATAGATGGTGGAACAAAACAAATAATAGAATACTCTTTAAAATTACAATCAAATCCAGAATTTACAGCAAGTGTATTAGTAGCATATGCAAGAGCAGCATATAGATTAAGCAAAGCAGGAGAAACAGGGGCAAAAACAATATTAGACATAGCACCAAAAATGTTAACAAGAAAAACAGACGAGGAACTATTAAAAACAATAATATAATAATATAAAAAAGGCCACCATAGCTTTGCTATGATGGCTTTTCTGGAGCTTACGACGGGAATCGAACCCGTGACCTCTTCCTTACCAAGGAAGTGCTCTACCGACTGAGCTACGAAAGCATTAAAACTAGAATGTATTATACTATAACATAAAAGAAAATTCAATATAAAAAAGTAATATTACAAATTTTTCAAAAATTGACAATATATATAATAAATGATACAATGAGAATATGTAAACCAATTGCTCGGTAAGACTACACCATGTATGGGTAGCTCGAGAAAGGAGATTTATTATGACATACTTAGGGAATGCATTTTCTCTGAACATGGTTTTCAGTGAGAGCTTCACACTTCGTGCACGCAAGGTAACCCCTGCTGATATTCCTGTTGAGGCGATTTCTGCAATCGGTCACGCCGATACCGCAAGAGTCGTTTCTGGAATTTTGGGAAGAGAAATCCCTGCTAATCGTGTTAATGTGGCTCTCAAGGAGGGGGATATCCTCTATGTCGCTCAGTACAAGGGTCCGCGTCTCGAAGAAGGAGCAACCAAGCTTCCTGAAGGAGCAACCCTTGAGTTTATGGAGGTAACACTTCGCCCTAACGGCTGTGAAAACTGTCCTGCAATGCAGAATTGGACACACGGCTGTTAATAACCAGACCTCATTTGATGCAAAGCAATGCTAGCATTAAATGGGGTTTTTTGTGAATTAACTATTGTAATTTATTTAAAATATGCTATACTTTAATAAAGTGATTGATTTTAATATAAATCGTTAAAAGAGAAAAGGTTGTAGATAACTACGATAAAGGATCCAGAATATAAAAAAATCATAGGTTTGCTATGATTTTTTCATTATAATTTAAAAGACGGGAATCGAAAAGAAATGTGCCAAGTTTAGAGTTGGTCTGGAGCCAACTATAAACGCGGGTCAAAATAGTCCCATTGGACTATTTTGCTGACGCGAGTACGATGGGACCCGTCGTAAGCTCCAAATGTGCGATAATAAATCAATTTTTAAATACTTGACATACTTAACATAATACTATATAATAACAAATATAAGTCAAGAACTTTTATTTAGTATCCCCAAGCTTTCACACCCAGAATATCAACAAAAAAATTTTAGGAGGAAACGAAATGAAGATGTGGCAGAAAATTTTCCGAAGAAACATCAACAAGGTGAATGACCCTGAAAAATTTGCTTCCTCGACAAATGAGAATGAAGTGGTGAGCACGAATTATGGTCTTGAGCAGTACGAGAAAAAATTCTTCGAACCGCACAATGCTGTGGAGCACAAAAATGTGCTTCTTGTAAACCCTATGGACAGCAAAGAAAAGATTTCTGTTGAAATCATGCGCAAGAAATGGTCAAAGGTTGGCTGCAACGAGTGGGCTGAAGAACTCGCAGTTGTGTTTGTTCGTCTTGTGGTAAATGCTATTCAGTGTGATGCTGAAGAAGCAGATATCACAAATCTCTTTAACAGAGACCTGATTACGTGGAAAAAAGATGGACATGATGAAGAGAAGATCTTTGCAAAGCAGAGACTGTACTACTACCTCATTAAGTACTTCAACATTGTGGAAGAAACGAACGATGTTTTGAAGCTTAGTTACCACATCTAAAAAAAGCCCCTCTTTTGAGGGGCTTTTCTTTAGTTCCAAACGTACACAGATATCGAACAAAGTAACTGGAACTACTGTAACTTTTTTCTTGCAATAGAATAAATATAAATTCTGAGAAGGATGCCAAATTCTGACAACATTATGTAAATATGATACAATATAAATAGATGAGAGAAATCCCATCGAGTGGTGCTGCTTTGAAGGTCTATGCCTTGCAAAAAGGGGACGTGACCTTCCTCGCCTGGGTTTCAAATTTTGAGACCCAGCGTGTAACCGTAAAGGTTACTTGTTGGTGATTTCTCCAAAAAAAGAAAAACTTCCACTTCGGTGGGAGTTTTTCTTATATATTCAAAATTTTCAAAAAAATGTATAAAACATCTTGAAAAAATAAATAATATAGTGTATAATTCAAAACATGGTGATAATAATGATGCGGGTACACCTGTTCCCATCTCGAACACAGAAGTTAAGCGCATTAATGCCGAAAATACTTGCGAGATACCTTGCTGGAAAGATAGGTAGTCGCCAAACTAAATATTCCCCAATAGCTCAGTTGGTAGAGCGCTCGGCTGTTAACCGATAGGTCGTAGGTTCAAGTCCTACTTGGGGAGCCAAAGCAAATAGACCATCTAAAGATGGTCTATTTGCTTTGACTTTCAAAATATGAATTAAACGTATAACTATAGATACAGCCGAGCGCGTAGCGCGAGGGTGTTAACTGTTTAAAAGCTCTGCGCTGCCCTTTGGCAGAAGAAGCAGAGCTTTTAAAGCTGCCGAAACTAGCAATTTTCGAGCACCGAGTAGGTGAGAAGAAAATTGAGTAGTTTCAAAGGGGTGTCGTAGGTTCAAGTCCTACTTTTTATTTTTGCCCAAAAAGTTTAAAAAAACTTGACAGACACAAACAAAAGTGCAGCAATACAAGACAGGAAGTGATGTGAATGGAAAATAGTATTATAGAAATTACTAATAATTTAGAGTTTAGTGCGGAGAATATACAGAACTTAATCTATACAATAAGAGGCAAGCAAGTAATGTTAGATAGTGATGTAGTAATGTTATATCAATGTGAAACTAAATATATAAATAAGAAATATTTACCATATGCATTTACAGAACACAGATAATAAAGAATTATGCCACTGTGGAGCATCATTAAAAAACTTAGGGAAAAAATGTTTTGCAATTTCAAAAATAGAAGATAAAGAATATATAAATAAAATTGTAAAATAAAATTATTGAATAAGAAAACTAAATATTCCCATTGATTCTTAAGGAAAACTATGGTAAAATAACTATTAAGGCAATAAATTTTAAACCTATAAAATGTTGAAAAGAGGATATAGTATGAGATTAAGTAAAGATTTTTTTTATACAATAAAAGAAGATGTTACAGATGAAGATTCAAAAAGTGGAAAACTATTAGTAAGAAGTGGCATGATAAAGAAAATTGGCAATGGAATATATGCAAAGATGCCTTTAGGAGAAAAGACATTAAAAAACATAGAAAATGTTGTACATAAACATATGAATAATGCTGGTGCAAATGAATTAAAAATGCCTACATTATTACCAATGGAAGCATTTGAAAAATCTGGAAGAAAAAACACATTTGGACCAAGTATGTTTAAATTGAACGATAGATATAGCCGTGAATATGCAATGGGACCAACACATGAAGAAATATTCGTATTAGCAGCAATGAACAAAGTAAAATCATATCGTGACTTACCATTTAACATATATCAAATAGGTACAAAATATAGAGATGAAATGAGACCAAGACTTGGACTTATTAGAACAAGAGAATTCACAATGAAAGATGCATATAGCTTTGATTGTGATTATGATGGATTAGACGTTTCTTACCAAAAGATGTTTGATGCATATAATAAAATATTTACAGAATTAGGAATAAAATATACAGTTGTTAGAGCTGACACAGGTGCAATGGGAGGAATACTTTCAGAAGAATTCCAAGCAATTACAGATATTGGAGAAGACACACTAGTTCTTTGTGATGAATGTGGTTTTTCATCTAACCTTGAAATTACACCATGCGTTTCAAATGAAAAAAATATAGAAGAAGAAAAGGAATTACAACTTGTTGAAACACCAAATGCACATACAATTGAAGAAGTATGCAATTTCTTAAAACTTGATGTAAAACAAACAGTAAAAGCATTATTAATGAATATAGATGAACAATTAGTTATACTATTTATTAGAGGAGATAGAGAACTAAATGAAACTAAAGTACTAAAACTATTAAAAGCTAGAGAAATAAACTTTGCAAATGATGAATTAATAGCAACATCAAATGCAGTGCCAGGATATACTGGACCAATTAACTTAAATGCAAAAATAATTGTTGATAATGAAGTACTAAACATGAAAAACTTCTGTTGTGGAGGAAACAAAGAAGGTTACCATTATATAAATGCAAATGTTAAAGATTTTAAATATGATTTAGCTGGAGACATTGTTAATGTTAAAGAAGGAGACATTTGCCCAAACTGCGGTAAAAAGTTATCATTCAAAAAAGGAATAGAAGTTGGAAATACATTTAAATTAGGAACAAAATATTCTGAAAGTTTAGGTTTAAACTATTTAGGAGAAGATAATAAAAATCATCCAGTTGTTATGGGATGTTATGGAATAGGAATTGAAAGAATTCTTTCAGCAATAGTTGAACAAAACAATGATGAAAAAGGAATAATTTGGCCAATGAATGTTGCTCCATACAAAGTTGCTATAGTTGTTATAAATCCAAAAGATGAACAACAAAATGCAATAGGAGAAGAATTATATAGCAAATTAAATGAAGCTAGAATAGATACTATGATAGATGATAGAACAGAAAGAGCTGGCGTAAAATTTAATGATATTGACTTATTAGGAATACCAGTAAGAATAACAGTTGGTAAAAAAGTAGTTGATAACAAGGTTGAAATAAAGAGAAGAAACGAAGAAAATGCACAAGAATGTGAAATAAATGAAGTGATTTCTAATATAAAAAACATTTGCGAGGCATAATTTTTAAAAAAAAGTATTGCAATTTCAAAAAATCGTGCTATAATATTTTATTATTAAAAATGATAGATTTAAAAAAAACCCCCTTTTGGGGTGGACGTTTTTTAAATCTATTTTTTTATTTTTGAGGAGGGTAAAATAAGTATGAGAACAAAGTACATTTTTGTAACAGGCGGAGTTGTTTCAGGACTTGGAAAAGGTATAACAGCAGCATCACTAGGAAGACTATTAAAAAATAGAGGATATAAAGTAACAATTCAAAAATTTGATCCATATATAAATGTTGATCCAGGAACAATGAGCCCTTATGAACACGGAGAAGTATTTGTAACAGATGATGGAGCAGAAACAGATTTGGATTTAGGACATTATGAGAGATTTATAGATGAGAATTTAAATAAAGATTCTAGCATAACAATGGGAAAGGTATACTGGAATGTTATAGAAAAAGAAAGAAAAGGAGAATATTTGGGAAAAACAGTACAGGTAATACCACATATAACAAATGAAATAAAAGAAAAAATATATAGCTTTGAAAATACAGACACAGACATAGTAATAACAGAAATAGGAGGAACAGTTGGAGATATAGAGGGACTTTCAATTATTGAGGCAATTAGACAGGTTGGTCTTGAAAAACCAATAGAAGATGTTATGTATATACATGTAACACTTTTACCATATATACATGGTTCAAACGAAATAAAAACAAAACCAACTCAACATTCTGTAAAAGAATTACAAAGCTTGGGAATTAAGCCAGATCTTTTAGTTTGCAGAACAGAAATAAAAATGACTGACAACATTAAAGAAAAAATAGCAATGTTTTGCAATGTAAGAAAAAGCAGTGTTATAGAAAATATGACAGCAGATAATTTATATGCTGTACCATTGCTATTAGAAGAAGAAGGGTTAGGAAGAGAAGTATGCAATCATTTAAGATTAGATAGATACATTCCAGATAATTCTGAATGGCAGGAAATGATAAACAATATTAGAAAGAAAAAAGAAAAAACAATCAAGGTGGCAGTTGTTGGAAAATATATTCAACTAGAGGATTCATATATATCTGTTATAGAGAGTTTAAAACATGCCGGATTAAAAAATGAAGTTGATATAGATATCAAATTAATAGACTCTGAAACAATAACAAGCAAAAATGTTAAAGAAGAATTAAAAGATATACAAGCAATAGTAGTACCAGGTGGATTTGGAAATAGAGGAATAGAAGGAAAAATAGAAACAATAAAATATGCAAGAGAAAACAAAATTCCATTTTTAGGAATATGCCTTGGAATGCAAATGGCAGTTGTAGAATTCGCAAGAAATGTTTTAGGACTAGAAGATGCAAATTCAGAAGAATTTGACGAAAAATCTCAAAATAAAGTTATACATATAATGGAAGACCAAAAGGATATTAATACGAAAGGTGGAACAATGAGATTAGGAAGTTATCCTTGTGTGCTAAAAGAAAATAGTAAAGCAATAGAACTATATGGAGAAAAGCTAATAAATGAAAGACATAGACATAGGTTTGAATATAATAACAAATATAAGGAAAAAATGGAAGAAAATGGATTGTTATGCACAGGAATATCTCCAGAAGGAGCTTTAGTAGAAATAGTAGAATTAAAAGAACATCCTTATTTTATTGCTGGACAATTTCATCCGGAATTAAAATCAAGACCTAATAGGCCTCATCCAATGTTTGTAGGGTTAATAAAAGCAGCAAAAGAAATTTAAAGTTAAAGGAGAGTTTAAATGATAGAATTTACAAAAATGGAAGGATTAGGAAATGACTATATATACGTAGATTGCATTTCAAAAGACTTAAAATTAGAAAACATATCAGAATTTGCTAAATATGTTAGCAATAGACATTTTGGTATAGGAAGTGATGGACTAATATTGTTATGCAAAAGTGAAG
The DNA here is from genome assembly GCA_045628105.1 of Clostridia bacterium. GTDB lineage: Bacteria > Bacillota > Clostridia > TANB77 > CAG-508 > UMGS1781. Next base: position 49,916 of record JAZQOX010000029.1, read on the forward strand.
TTGCAGATATAAAAATGAGAATGTTTAATAGCGATGGAACAGAAGCGGAAATGTGCGGAAACGGTATAAGATGTGTTGGAAAGCTTGCTCATGATAAAAAAATAGTAGTAAAAGATACAATAACTGTTGAAACACTTGCAGGCATAAAAACACTAAAATTAAAAATAGAAAATAACAAAGTAAACGAAATTACAGTAGATATGGGAGAACCAATTTTAGAACCAACAAAAATCCCAGTGCTTAGTGATAGTAATAAATTAAATTTAAAATGTAATGATAGGATATTTGAATTTACTTGTGCTTCTATGGGAAATCCACATGCAGTTACGGAAGTTGAAGATGTTCAAACCTTCGATATAAATAAATATGGACCAAAATTAGAAAAAGATGATCATTTTCCACAAAGAGCAAATATTGAATTTGTAGAAATAATAGATAAAGCACATATAAAAATGAGAGTATGGGAAAGAGGAGCAGGAGAAACATATGCATGTGGAACAGGCGCATGTGCAGTATGTGTTACGTGTAATTTAAATGGAATTACGGAAAAAAATGTTGAGATACAACTTCTAGGAGGAACATTAAAAGTAAGCTGGAATAAAGAGAATAATCATGTATATATGACAGGACCAGCAAAAACAATTTGCAAAGGAGAAATAGAATATGATAACAATTAATGAAAATTTTTTAAAATTACAAGACAATTATTTTTTTGTTACAATAGCAAATAAGGTCAAAGAATATCAAGAAAAAAATCCAGACAAGAAAATAATAAAACTAGGAATAGGAGATTTTACAAGACCAATTCCAAAAGTAGTTGCAGATGCAATGAAAAAAGCAAGCGAAGAAATGACGGAAAAACAAACATTTAGGGGATATGGACCAGAAATAGGATATGATTTTTTAAAAGAAAAAATTATAGAAAATGATTATAAAAAAAGAGGTATAAATTTCGAAAATTATGAAGTTTTTATTTCTGATGGTATAGGAACAGATATAGGAAATATTGTAGATATTTTTTCAGAGAATAATGTTGTAGCAATTACAGACCCTGTTTATCCTGCATATTTAGATACAAATGTAATGTCAGGAAGAACAGGACTATATGAAAATGGAAAATACAAAAATGTTGTATATGTAAATATGAATGAAAACAATAACTTTGTTCCAGAGTTACCATGTGAAAAAATAGATATGATTTATTTGTGTTTCCCAAACAATCCAACAGGAACAGTAATAAAAAAAGAAGAATTAAAAAAATGGGTTAAATATGCAAAAAATAACAAAGCAATAATTCTTTTTGATGGAGCATACGAATCATATATTATGGATAAAAATATACCAAATAGTATATATGAAATTGAAGGTGCAAAAGAAGTTGCAATAGAATTTAGAAGTTATTCTAAATCTGTAGGATTCACAGGAATAAGATGCGGATATACTGTTGTACCAAAGGAATTACAAGCATATACAGAAGAAGGAAAAACTGTTAGTTTAAATAAAATATGGAGCAGAAGACAAAGCACGAAATCAAATGGAGTATCTTATATTACGCAAAGAGGAGCGGAAGCATCATATTTGCCAGAAGCTCAAAAAGAAATTAATGCAAACATTAAATATTATATGGACAACGTAAAAATTATAAAAGAGGGTTTAGAAAAAATAGGTATAAAAACATTTGGAGGAGAAAATGCACCATATGTTTGGATGAAAATACCAAATGGAATTAAATCATGGGATTTTTTTGATAAGCTGCTAAATAGTGCAGGTGTTGTTGGAACGCCAGGAGTTGGCTTTGGACCAAGTGGTGAAGGATATTTTAGACTAACAGGATTTGGAACAAAAGAAGATACAGAAGAAGCTATAAAAAGAATACAAAATGGTATAGCATTTATTTAAAACATGTGATATACTTTTAAAGTATATTTAAAAATGAGGTAAAACATATGATATTAGATAAATTAATTGAATCTAAAATAGAAGTATATGCATTTGTTGGACCATCGGGGACAGGAAAAAGTTATAGGGCTCAAATGGTTGCAAGCGAATATAACATAAGATATATAATAGACGATGGACTTTTAGTTAAAGATAATGAAGTAATTGCAGGAGTTTCAGCTAAAAAAGCACCTACAAAAATAGAAACAGTTAAAGGCGCATTATTTTTAAATAGTGAAAAAGCTGAAGAAATAAAAAGGGCTTTTAGGAAATATAAGCCAGAAAGTATTCTAATTCTTGGAACTTCTGATGGTATGATAGAAAAAATAAGAAACAACCTAGAACTTCCAGAAGTAAAAAAAACAATATATATAACAGATGTTGCAACGGAACAAGAAATGGAAGAAGCAAGAAGAATGAGGGTAACTGAAGGAAAACATGTTATACCCGTACCAACGTGTGAAATTAAAAAAGACTTTTCAGGATATATTTTAGATCCACTACAAATATTTAAATCAAAAGGAAAAGATTCAAAACCTTATATATCTGAAAAATCAATAATAAGGCCAACTTTTAGCTATTTAGGAAATTATACAATATCAGATGGAGTATTAAAAGACATAATAGAACATTTAGCTAGTAAAGTGGAGGCAATTCATAAAATACATAGGGTCAGAATAGAAAAAACACCATCAGGCATAAAAATTTATATAGAAATTATTTTGGTTTATGGATTTAATATTATGACATCTTTACAAAACTTTAAGAAAAAATGTATAAAAGAAATTGAAAATTTAACAGCAATGAATGTAGAAAATGTTCAAATTCTTGCAAAAGGTATTGAAAAGTCAAACAACATAAATGAGGGAGAAAAATAAAATGGGATTTATCGTAGGAATAGATGGAACAGCTGGTAGTGGAAAAGGAACAGTAACAAAATTAATATCTAACAAGTTAGGATTAGTAAATATAGATACAGGAATTACATATAGATGTGTAACCCTTGCAGCAATCAAAAGTGGAGCTATTGTTGAAGGAAAAATAAACGAAGAAAAAGTAATAGATTTACTAGATAAAATTACAATAAAAATTGAAAATACACCAGAGGGAGATTTAGCATATCTTAACGGAGAAGATGTTACAAAATCTATAAGAGAAAAAGAGGTATCAACACTCGTATCACCAGTTTCTTCAATTAAAGAAGTTAGATACAAAATGGTAGAACTACAAAGAAAATTAGCAGAAGGGAAAGATATAATAATGGAAGGAAGAGATATATGCACATATGTTTTCCCAAATGCAAATATTAAAATTTACTTAGATGCAGATGAAACTGAAAGGGCAAAAAGAAGACTTTTAGAACTAAAAGAAAGAAAAATAGAAATGACTTACGACGAAGTTTTAGAAAATATTAGAAAAAGAGACCAAAACGATAAAAATAAAGAGATTGGAGCATTAAAAAAAGCACCAGACAGTATTGTAATAGATACTACAAATCTTACAATTGAAGAAGTAGCAGAAAAAATAATTAAAATTATAGAAAATAAGAGGAAAAACTAATGAGAGCAATAGCAAAATTTTTATTTAAAATTTTTGTAATAATATTATATAGACCAAAGGTAATAGGAAAAGAAAATTTACCGGAAGAGGAAGGTGCAGTTTTATGCCCAAATCATATACACCCATTTGATGCACCCACAATTGTAGCAATGGTAAAAAATAGAATAAACATACTTGCAAAAGCAGAACTGTTTAATAATGGCTTTTTTAGATGGCTTGCAGGATTATTTGATATACATCCAATAAAAAGAGAAAAAGCAGATATGCAAGCAATTAAAACATCACTTAAGATTTTAAAAGAAAATAAACTATTATTAATGTTCCCTGAGGGAACAAGGAATGGGTTAGCACAGGGACTAAAACCTAAAAATGGCGCAATTCTTATAGCAGCAACAGCGAATAAACCAATAATTCCAATAGGAATTAAAGGAGATTTTAAACCATTTAGAAAGGTTACAATAACAATAGGTAAACCAATATACTATTCAGAGTATAAAAATGAAGTAAAGGATAAAGAGAAAGCAAGTATGCTAACCAAAGAACTAATGGATAAAATAATTGAATTAAAACAATAAATTACAAAAATAGGGTGAAAACAAATGGAAATAGATAAATTAAAAGCTACAATAGAAGCAATTTTATTTAGTACAGGAAGACCAGTTGAAATGAAAGAATTAATTTCTGCACTTGAATTAACAGAAGAAGACATTATAAAAATTATAGAAAATATGCAAAACGAATATAAAGATGAAACAAGAGGCATTGAAATTATAAAAGTAAATAACGGGTATACTTTATGTAGTAAAAGAGAATTTTACGATTATATATATCCTTTATTCGATAATAGATCAAAGCCAAACATATCAAATGCAGCAATGGAAACACTTGCAATAATAGCATATAATCCTAAAATAACAAGAGCAGAAATAGAATCAATACGTGGAGTAAATTCAGATGCAACAATATATAAACTACTAGAATATAATTTAATAGAAGACGCAGGCAAATCAGATTTACCAGGGAAACCAACAGTATACCAAACAACACAGGACTTCTTAAAAACTTTTGGTATTTCAAATTTAGACGAATTACCAGAACTTCCAAAATATAAAATAGATGAAAATGAACAAATTGTAATAGATGATATTATGGAAGATAAAAAAGAAATTTAAAAATTTTTAATGTTGGCAAATACTAGAAAATAAAGGAAAAAAGAAGTAAATGTAAAAAAAATAAAAAAAATTTTAAAAAACTATTGACAGAATACAAAAAAAATAGTATACTAAAGAACGTCAAAGAGATGGGCGCTTAGCTCAGCTGGTAGAGCATCTGCCTTACAAGCAGGAGGTCATAGGTTCGAGCCCTATAGCGCCCACCATTTTTTTTGGCCCGGTAGTTCAGTTGGTTAGAACGCTAGCCTGTCACGCTAGAGGTCGTCGGTTCGAGCCCGATCCGGGTCGCCATTTTTATTTATATATATCTGCCTCGATAGCTCAGTCGGTAGAGCAAGGGACTGAAAATCCCTGTGTCACTGGTTCGATTCCCGTTCGAGGCACCACGTCGCAATCGTCCAAAATGGGCGA
>JAZQOX010000030.1:0-34617 GCA_045628105.1 Clostridia bacterium
ATTTCTTCATTTCTTTTTATTTTGTTTGTTGATGTTTTTATCATCGGTTCATCTGTTATAAATAATTTCTTAATATGTTTATAATTGCATAAATTATTATTAAGGTCTTTTATATCGTTCCATATCATTTTATTTAAATCCGCTTCTCCGAAATTTGGATACTGTTCTTGGATAGAGTTCTTATTGTATACTATTTTAGTTGCAAGTATATAATCATCTTCTTTTTCAATTCCAAAAACTATGTTTTCTTCTACATATGGAATTTGACTTATAAGCATTTCAAGTTCTTCTGGATAAATGTTCTTTCCATTTTTTAGAACTATAACATTTTTCTTTCTACCTGACATATAAATATATCCATCTTTATCTATTCTACCGAAGTCACCCGTGTAAAACCATCCATCTTTTAAAACTTTTTTTGTATCTTCTTCGTTAGCATAATATCCATTCATAACGTTAGAACCTTTTACTACTATTTCTCCAATTCCTTCTTCATTTGGATTATCAATTTTTATTTGAACATTTGGAAGCGGTTTTCCTATAGACCCAAGTCTTAAATTGTATTCATTCTCCGCGCATAATACAGGAGATGTTTCTGTTAAGCCGTACCCTTGTATTGTTAGAATTCCAAAATCGTTGAAATCTTGTTCTATTTTTGGATCAATTGCTGCAGCACCACTTATAATAAACCTTATATTTCCACCTAAACTGTTTAAAACATCTTTAAAAAGTTTTCTTCTTATATCAATTTTAAATTTTAGAAGGAATTTACTTATCCACTTTGCAAATTTTAGTTTTTTTAATTTCCCCTGTTTCTCCACTTCATGCATTATTTTTTTATGCATAGATTCTATTATTAGTGGAACACAGAAGAAAACACTTACTTTATATTCAACTAAGTTTTTTTGAACATATCTTAGTCCATCACAAAATACTGTTGTTGCACCATTACATAAAAATAATAATAATCCTGTTGATCCAAAAGTATGATGAAATGGTAAAAATGCCATATTTACATCTGTACTTAAAACAGTTTCATGTCCGTTCATTCCGTTTATATTACTTGTAATGTTTTTATGTGATAATTCGACAGCTTTTGCCATACTTGTTGTACCAGATGTAAACAGTATTATACTTGTTTTTTCATTATCTATATCTAATTTTGAAAATTCGTTATTCCCTTTTGTTAACTCTTTTTCTCCTATTTTATATAAGTCTTCAAAGCTCTTAAATTTATCATTTGGATCCATACATATAAATGTTGTTAAATTTGTTTTTCCTCTATTTATTATTGATTGTATCTTATCTATATATTTTTCTTCAAAGATAATTACATCTGCTTTGCTTATTACAAGTGAATTTTCAATTTCGCTTTCTGGAAGTCCTTTGTCAAGTGGAACCACAATACCCACTCCACAAACTGCAGCATAATATGCTACTGCCCATTCATATCTGTTTTTACCAATAATAGCAATTCTTTTACCATTTAGCCCCAGTTTTAAGAAAGCCGTACCAATTTTGTTTAAGTCTTCACCAAATCTTTTGTATGTAATATGTACATGTTGTTTTTCTTTGTTTTTAATTATAAAAGCATTGTTATTACAATATTTTGAAATACTGTTTTGCAAAACTTCCCTTATATTTGAAAAATCTGATTTGTACATTTTCTCTCCTTATTCATTATTATTATCTTTTTTAACTTCAGCATATCTTTTTATTTTCATTGTTGATGTTTTTTCAAAATCATCTGTTTTTATTTCTAGTTTTTTAACACTCTTGTATGATGTTAATTGTTTATTAATATTTTTAATTTCTTTCCAAACTGTGTCATAAACAAATTTATCATCAACTTCACCCTCACAAAGTGCCTTAATTTCTGTCATGTTTGGTATAACTTTTGCAGTAATTATTAGCTCTTTCTCACCTGGAACTTCCTTACCGTATACCATACATTCTTGTATAACTGGTACTTTATTTAAAAGAAGTTCAATTTCTTCAGGATAAATGTTTTTTCCATTTTGTGTTACAATAACGTTTTTACTTCTACCTGTGATAAATAAATATCCATCTTTATCTAGATATCCCATATCTCCTGAATGGAACCATCTATTGCCTTGTTCATCAACTTCAATAACCTTTCTTGTTTCTCCTTCATCTTCGTAATATCCTATCATTAAAGTATCACTTTTTATTAAAACTTCTCCCATTCCATTTTCCTTTGGAGAATCTATTTTTAGTTCTGCGCATTTTACTGCTTTTCCAGCTGAGCCCATTTTTTCTTCAAATTCTGGTGTAAGTGCTGCAATAGGTGCAGTTTCAGTTAATCCATAACCCTGTAAAAATGTAATTCCTATATCTTTAATCCACTTTCCAGCTTTTGGATCAATTGGAGCCGCTGCTGATACAATAATTCTAATATTTCCGCCTAAGTTGTCTAATATTTCATGGAATACTTTTCTTTTTACATTTATCCCAACATTACATAGCATATTTGTTAAACTGATCATTGTGTTAACAACTTTTGTTTTCTTACTTTTTGCAATGGTTTTATTAATTCTTGAATATAAGCTTTCTATAAGTAATGGAACAGCTAGCATTATGGTTGGCTTTGTTTCTTTTAGGTTATCTGATATGTGTTTCAATCCTTCACAAATTGCTATTGAACAGCCACTTGCAAATGGTGTTAAAAATCCTATAGTTGATTCATAGGTATGATGTAAAGGTAATACAGAAAATAATCTATCTTCTTCATAAAGTTTTACATATGCACTAATTGCATTAATATTTGATGCTAAATTTTTGTGACTAATCATAACACCTTTTGCATTTGACGTAGTTCCTGATGTGAAAATTAAAACTTTAAATTCTTCTGGGTCTATCTGTGTTTCTTCGTATACTTTATCTCCGTTTTCTCTAAGTGCTTTACCATCTCTAATAACAGTGTTTAAACCTATAAATTTATTATTTAATTCACCATCATCATACATTTGAATAAAATATTCTACTGTTGAAATATCAGTTAGTTTTTTAACCTTTTCAGCTTGTTTAGCTGTATATATTACAGCAGAAGCTCTTGATTTTCTTATAACATTTTCTAATTCATTTACTGGCAATTCTTTGTCTGTTGGAACAGCAATCGCATCTGCACATAATAATGCCATGTATGAAACATACCAATGATATGTGTTTTCTCCAATAATTATTACTCTTTTACCTTTTAAGTTGTATTTATTCATTAATGCTGTATTTAATGCAATTACATCTTCTGCAAACTCTTTATATGTAATTGATTTGAAGCTTTCCTTTGGATTAAACTTTTCAAGCATGAATATATTATTTGCATATTTAATTCTAGATCTTTCAAATACTTCTTTTATTGTTTTATAATTTGTTGGTGTGTATTCTACTTTTTTATTTTGAACAGACTCCTTCTTTAATTTTTCTTCATCAATATTTTCCATTTTTATTTTTTCCATTTTAAATTTTGGAACTTTAAAGTTAGGTAGTATTCTCATATTTTCCTCCTATAAATTCTAAATTTGTTATTATTTGTTTTTTAAAAAAACTTATGTTATAATTATACCAACACTGTGTTGGAAATTCAATACACAATACAAAAAATAATGTTTTTAAACCCACATTTTAGGTGTAAATGTTGGAAAGGAAGTAAATATTTTGGAATCTCGAAGAACAAAATTAACAAAAAAATTAATAAAAGATGCTATACTTAATTTGCTATGCGAAAAAAATATAAATAAAATTTCTGTAAAGGAACTTTGTGAAATGGCTGATATCAACCGTTCTACGTTCTATTCATATTATCCAGATACATTTACATTGTTAGAAGAAATTGAAGATGATTTGATTGATGAAATTCCATACAAGCATGAATTATTTGATTCTCGCTCTAAAAATGAATTATTAGATATTTTTAATGCTTACTTTAGTTATATAAAAGAAAATGCTTTTACATTTAAAGTTCTATTAATAAAAACTGATAATATGAATTTTAGAAAAAAACTATTTTCAAGCATAATTGATAAAAGATATGAAGAACATTATGAAAGCAAAGATACTATGGCTAGATATAAGTTTATTTATAATTCAAATGGAATTATCGCAATGGTTATGCAGTGGATTCAAGATGAATTTCCTATAACAACAGAGGAAATGGCTAAAATTGCCGTAGTATTTTCTTTAGAAAATCGTAGACAGTCTAATTTATGGATGTAAAATATTTTTTTGCAATAAATATGTCACAAATTTTAATATTTTTTTATTGACAATGAAATTTTTTCGAAATATAATAATTTCACTATAAAAAGAAGGAGGTACATATATGAGAAAATATGTATGTGAATTTATTGGAACTGCTGTTCTTGTATTATTTGGATGCGGAACAGCTGTTGTAACAGGCGGAGCAACTGGTATTTTAGGAGTATTAGGAATAGCATTAGCTTTTGGTTTATCAATTGTTGCTATGGCTTATGTTATTGGTAATGTTTCTGGATGTCATATTAATCCAGCTGTATCTTTAGCAATGTTAATTAGTAAGAAAATGACTGTTAAAGATTTTGTTGGATATGTTGTAGCTCAATTTTTAGGAGGAATTGCTGGAACAGGAATTCTATATGCAATAGTTAATTGCTGTTCAACAGAATTAACTGGATTAGGAGCAAACGGATTTGGCGCTGCATCTTTAGTTGGATTAAATATGATTGGAGCAATATTAGTTGAAGTTGTTCTTACATTTGTATTTATTTACACAATTTTAGGTGTTACATCTGATGAAAGCAAATCTTCAGTTGCAGGAATTGTAATTGGTTTAACATTAGCTTTTGTTCACATTATTGGTATTCCTTTAACAGGAACATCTGTAAATCCAGCAAGAAGTTTATCACCTGCTTTATTCTTAGGTGGTGAAGCTTTATCACAAGTTTGGGTATTTATAATTGCACCATTTGTTGGAGCTGCACTTGCTGCAGTTGTTTATAAATTCTTAAACAATAAAAAAGTTTCTGAATAAGATATAAAACACTATTATCTATCTAGGTAATAGTGTTTTATCTTTTAATCTTATTTAATTAATTATAATGTAGCAAAAAAATAGAGAGTCTAAATATTGACTCTCTATTATGTTGATTGCAACTTTTGATTTAGTATTATTATTCTCCTCCTCTTGCATATTTTATAATTTTAGTATATAACTACAAAGAGGTGTTATTTATGATTGAACGTGATGAAAACCCAGAACTTGTTAATCAATTTTTAGACTATAGTGTTACTATTCTTAACAAATCCCCTAATACTGTTAAAGAATATAATTATGATATTGCTAATTTTTTAAAATACATGAAAAAACAATTAGGACTTACCTCAGAAAATGATTATACAAATATAAAAATAAATGATATGGATATTTTAACAATAAAAAAAATAACTCTTCAAGATATTCATGGATATATTTCATATATGGCAAGAGAATTAAATAGTTCCCCTGCAACTCGTGCAAGAAAGATTTCTGCAATAAGAGTATTTTTTAAATATTTAACAAGTAAAGCAAAATTATTAGATGTTAACCCTGCTCAAGATTTGGAAACACCTAAGCTTGGTCGTAGAATGCCCAAATATCTTTCTTTAGAAGAAAGTAAAAAGTTATTAGAAGTTACTCAAAATGATAGTGATAGAAATAGTATTAGAGATCATTCTATTATTACTCTTTTCTTAAATTGCGGTATGCGTTTATCTGAACTTGTTAATATAAACATAACAAATATAGATTTTTCTGAAAGTAAAATGACTGTTATCGGTAAAGGTAACAAAGAACGTACAGTATATCTTAATAAAGCATGTATGAATGCAATAAAAGATTATTTATCAATTAGACCTCATGATAAGGTAAAATCAGATTCTCGTGATGCACTTTTTTTAAGTGAAAGAAAAGAACGTATTAGTAATAGATCTGTTCAAGATATTGTAAAAAAAGAACTTGCAAGAGCTGGTTTGGACACAAATAAATATTCTGTACACAAATTAAGACACACTGCAGCCACATTAATGTATCAATATGGCAACGTTGATATAAGAGCTCTTCAAGAGTTGCTTGGGCATGAAAGTATTTCAACAACTGAAATTTATACTCACGTAAATGATGAAAGAGTTCGTAATGCAGTTGAAAGTAATCCTCTAGCAAATGAATAAATAAAGGGAGTAAGTATTTAAAATATACTTACTCCCTTTGCAGTAGTCAAATTATATTCAAGCTTATATAGTTGGAATTAATAATTCCTGGTTAACATATAAGCTGCTATTATTCAAATGATTAATATCTTTTATGCAAAAAATTATTTCTCTTACATCTTTATTTTTGAAAAAATCATTATTAGATTGTAAATCTTTTGCTATACTCCACAATGTATCTCCCTCAGAAACACATAGTGTTTTATATTCTACTTCTTTATGTGATAAACTTGCTTTGGCACAAATTAAAGATAATGCAAATATCACTAATAAAATTAAAAATATACTTCTTATAAATTTTTTAAAATTAACTATTTTCATAACTTTTACAACCTTTCAAGCTTTATATTTTATTGCGAACATCGTTTCGCTTAACTTGTTTTTATTATAAACGTTTGTTTGGTGTTTGTCAATAGTTTTTTTATTTTTTTTGAAAAAATTTTATCTTTGTGTTATAATGCTTTAAATATAAAGTTCTGGAGGTTTATATGGAAAATAAAGAAACAATTATAATTTTAGATTTTTATGGTCAATATAACCAACTAATAGCTAGACGTGTTAGAGAATGTAATGTTTATTCTGTTGTATTGCCTTATGATACACCAATAGAAAAAATCAAAAAGTATAACCCTGTTGGTATTATCTTTACTGGTGGACCAGCAAGTGTATATGAAGAAAATTCACCAATGTGTGATATTGAAATTTTTAATCTAAACATACCTATTTTAGGTATATGTTATGGAATGCAATTGATAAGCAAATTATTAGGCGGAAATGTAAAAAAAGGCATAAAACGTGAATATGGAGAAATTGAAGTTCATCTTAATACCGCTTCTACTCTATTTTCAAACCTACCTGAAAACAATGTATGTTTAATGAGTCATACCGATTTAGTTGATATTTTACCAGATGGATTTAATGTGATAGCAACAACAGATAATTGCCCAGTTGCTGCTATTGAAAATACTGAAAAAAGAATTTATGGTATTCAATTTCATACTGAGGTAAATAACACTGCTAATGGAATTGAAATAATAAAAAACTTTTTATATAACATTTGTAAATGTTCAGGAGATTGGAAAATGTCTTCTTTTGTAGAAGAATCAGTAATATCATTAAAAGAAAAAATTGGTGATGGAAAAGCTTTATGTGCTCTTTCTGGTGGAGTTGATTCTTCTGTTGCTGCTGTTTTATTAAATAAAGCAATTGGAAAAAATTTAACATGCATTTTCGTAGATCATGGTCTTTTAAGAAAAAATGAAGCTGATGAAGTTGAAGAAATTTTTAAAAAACAATTTGATATTAATTTAATTAGAGTAAATGCTGAAGACAGATTCTTAAATAAACTTGCCGGTATTACAGAACCTGAGCAAAAAAGAAAAATTATAGGCGAAGAGTTTATTAGAGTTTTTGAGGAAGAAGCAAAAAAGATTGGTAAAGTTGATTTCTTAGTTCAAGGAACTATTTATCCAGATGTTATAGAAAGTGGTACTGGAAAAGCAGCTGTAATTAAGAGTCATCATAATGTTGGTGGACTTCCAGATTACGTCGATTTTAAAGAAATTGTTGAGCCTTTACGTAACTTATTTAAAGATGAAGTTCGTAAAACAGGTTTAGAACTTGGTATTCCAGATAAATTAGTTTACAGACAGCCTTTTCCTGGTCCAGGATTAGCAATAAGAGTTATTGGAGATATTACAAAAGAAAAACTTGATATATTAAGAGAAGCGGATTATATCTTTAGAGAAGAAATTGCAAATGCAGGATTAGATAAAGAATTAAATCAATACTTTGCCGTACTAACTAATTTAAAATCTGTTGGAGTTATGGGAGATTATAGAACATATGACTATACTTTAGCATTACGTTCAGTTACAACAACAGACTTTATGACAGCAACATGGAGTAAAATTCCTTATGAAGTTTTAGAAAAAGTATCAAGTAGAATTGTAAATGAAGTAAGACACGTAAATAGAGTTGTTTATGATATAACATCAAAACCACCAGCAACTATTGAATGGGAATAAAAAAACCACCCCACATCCTTAGCGGGATGTAGGGTGGTTTTTTCAGTATTGGATAACTACTAAAATGATATTTTTTCCCATCTATGATTTGAATGATTTATCTATTTCTTTTAGTATAACATCATGTGCGCCACCTTCTGATATGCTTACTGCTGATACCATTGTTAATCTTGCATTATCTTGCAATTCTTTTATTGTTGTTGCGCCGCAGTTACACATTGTTGATTTTATTTTTGCTATAGTTATATCTAGATTTTCTTTTAATGGACCGGCATATGGAATGTATGAATCTACTCCTTCTTCAAATGCTAGTTTTCCTTTATTGTCTCCCATGTCGTATCTTTGCCAGTTTCTTGCTCTATTTGATCCTTCTCCCCAGTATTCTTTAACGTAGTTATTTCCTACTTTAACAACTCTTGTTGGGCTTTCGTCAAATCTTGCAAAATATCTTCCCATCATTACAAAATCCGCTCCCATAGCTAATGCTAATGTAATATGATGATCATATACTATTCCACCATCTGAACATATTGGAATGTAAATACCTGTTTCTTCATAATATTTATTTCTTTCAGCAACAACATCCATAAGTGCACTTGCTTGTCCACGTCCAATTCCTTTAGTTTCTCTTGTTATGCATATAGATCCTCCACCTACACCAACTTTTATAAAATCTGCCCCTGCTTCTGCTAAATATCTAAATCCTTCAGCATCAATTACATTTCCAGCCCCTATTTTTAAATTATCTCCATAGTTTTTACGCACAAAATCTATTGTATTTTTTTGCCAAACTGAATATCCATCAGATGAATCCATACAAATTATATCAACACCTGCTTCAACTAATGCTGGAATTCTTTGTTCATAATCTCTTGTATTAATACCAGCTCCAACTATATATCTCTTATTTTCATCTAATAATGAATTTGGATTATTTTTTCTTTCTTCATAATCTTTTCTAAATACTAGATATTTTAAATTTCCCTCTTCTGTTAGAATTGGTAAACAGTTTAATTTCTTTTCCCAAATTATATCATTTGCATCTGATAAGCTTATTCCTTTTAATGCCCAAATTGTTTCATCTTTTTTTGTCATGTAATTATCTATTGGAGCCTCTAGGTTATCTCTTGAAATTCTGTAGTCTTTATTTGTTACAATTCCTAAAAATTTTCCATTTGCAGTTCCATCATCAGTAACAATTACTGTTGAATGTCCAGTTGATTGTGTTAAAGCAACTACATCTTTTAAAGATGTTCCAGATTTTACATTAGAATCACTTATAACAAATCCTGCTTTGTGCTTTTTTACATGGTAAACCATTTCTGCCTGATCTTCTATTGATTGAGATCCAAATATAAAAGCTAATCCTCCTTCTCGTGCAAGTGCAACTCCCATTTTTTCTCCTGAAACTGATTGCATTATTGCAGAAACCATAGGAATATTTGCATAGTATTTTGCCTCTTCTCCTCTTTTAAATTTTACTAGAGGTGTTCTTAAAGATACGTTTGATGGAATACATTTTTCTGTTGTTAAATTTGGTAATAATAAGAACTCATTAAAAGTTCTTGAGATGTCTGGTAATATTGTTGCCATTATATTTCCTCCTTTATAATATTAAAATAATTCGAAAGACTCTATTTTAAAAATTTAGAATAAATCCTGAAGTGTGCATTCGCACATTTCAGGAAATTCACTAAGTTTTTATTTAAGTATCTTTCGAATTTATGCTCTTGGATGAGCTTTTTTATATATATTTTTTATACTATCATCTTGGAATTGCATATATACCTGGGTTGATGATATATCTGAATGTCCAAGCATTGTTTGTATAGACTTTAAATCTGCACCATTTTGTAAAAGATGTGTTGCAAATGAATGTCTTAACACATGTGGTGTAATTTCTTTTGTAATATGTGCCTGTTCTTTATAGAATTTAATTATTTTCCAAACACCTTGTCTTGTAAGTCTTTTTCCATTTATATTAACAAATAAAGCTGTTTCATCTTCACTTCTAATAATATTTGGTCTAGCCTTATTTAAATATTCTTCAATAGCTAATAAAGCTAATTTTCCAAGTGGTATTACTCTTTGCTTTCCTTCATTTTTACAAACAACAGTTGAAGCAATTAAATCTACATCTGTTACATTTAGAGAAATTATTTCTGTAACTCTCATCCCTGTAGCATATGCAATTTCTAACATTGCTTTATCTCTTATACTCTTTAAGTCTTCACCTTTTGGTTGTTCTAAAAGTAAAGAAACCTCTTGTGATGTTAAAATGCTTGGAGCCTTTTTTTCTATTTTGGGAGATTGAATTCCCTTTGTAGGTTCTTCGCTTACAATGTTATTCTTTAGAGAATATTGATAAAATAATCGTATTGAAGCTAAGTGCCTAGAAATTGTTGATGGTTTTTTATCTAAATCTTTTAAATATTCCAAATAATTTAAAATGTCTTTTTTATTTGCTTTAGTGTAATCTATATTATTTTCAGTTATATATTCTTTGTATTGAAGAATGTCTCTTCTATATGATTCAAATGTATTCTTTGATAGTTTTTTATCCGCTTTGATAAATTCTAAAAAGTTTTCTATATTTTTTTCCATATATTAGCTCCTTCTTTGTAAACATAATTTCTTGCAATAGTTATATCAAATAAACTAAAAAAAGTAAATAGATTTTCGAATATTATTTTATTTTTTTTATTTTCTGAATTTATTTATATAATCCTTTTAAGTACCATTTATGATCTGAAATAATTTCAACATTTATTACTTGTCCTATTAATGTTTTTGGGCCGTCAAATATAACAATCTTATTGCTGTTTGTTCTTCCAGTTAACATTTCATCATTATTTTTGCTAACACCCTCTACTAGTATTTTTTGTACTGTTCCAACGTATTTTTTATTGTTTATTTCAACTTGTTCATCAAATAGAGCTTTTAATTTATTAAATCTTTCATGCTTTATTTCTTCTGGAATTTGATTTGGCATTTTATCACCGTGGTGTACCAACTCTTCTTGAATATATAAACATATAAACTTGCTCAAAATTTATTTTTCTAACAACATCTAATGTATCTTCAAAATCATCTTCTGTTTCACCTGGGAAACCAACAATTATATCAGTAGAAAAGAAAACATCTGGTATTTCTTTTTTTATTTTATTTGCAAGCTCTATGTATTGTTCTTTTGTGTATTTTCTGTTCATTTTTCTTAAAACCTCAGTACTTCCAGATTGTAATGGTAAGTGTATAATTCTAGAAACCTTATCACATTCCTTTATCGCTTGAATAACATCATCTGTAAAGTCTTTTGGATGTGGAGATACAAATTTTATTATTTCTATTCCATCAATTTTTTGGACATCTTTTAAAAGTTCTGCAAATCCATAGTTTTCTTTTCCTTTATATGAATTAACATTTTGTCCAAGTAGTGTTACTTCTTTGTATCCTTCCTTTGCAAGCTCTTTTATTTCTGATAGAATATCTTCAGGTAATCTACTTCTTTCTCTTCCTCTAACATATGGAACTATGCAGTATGAACAGAAATTATTACATCCATACATTATTGTAACAGAAGCCGTTTGATTACTATTTCTCTTAATTGGAAGTCCTTCATATATTTCTCCATCTATATCAATTATATCCTTTACTTTTTTATTTTTCATTAAAGTTGTATATAAATTTTCTGGGAATTTATGTAATGTATGAGTTCCAAATATAATATCAACATATGGGTAGCTTTGCTTTAATTTCTCTTGTATGTGTTTTTCTTGCATCATACATCCGCAAATAGCAATTATCCCATTATTTTTTTGTTTTAGTTTCTTTAATTCCCCTAATTTTCCAAATAACTTTTCTTCTGCATTTTCTCTAACGCAACATGTGTTTAAAACATAAATATTTGCTTGTTCTAGGTCCTCTGTTGGAATATATCCCATATTACCTAACATTCCTGCTATTTTTTCTGAATCATTTTCATTTAATTGACATCCCATTGTTAGAATATTATAGTATTTTTGTTTATTATTTAAATTTTTGACTTTTTCCATAAATAGTTTTTGTTCTTCTATTATTTCTGTATTCAATTTTAATCACCTGTGCTCTATTATACCATATTTATGTATAATTTTACAATAACATGCATATATTAAAAACAATAAGGAGGATTATTTATGAAACTTATTAACAATATAGCTTTAACATTAGTCATCATAGGTGCATTAAATTGGCTTTTAGTTGGTTTGTTTGAGTTTAACCTTGTTGATGCAATTTTTGGAGCTGCTACTTTGCTCTCACGTTTAGTTTATATACTTGTAGGAATAAGCGGACTTTGGTCTATATATTTCTATAAGAATATTAATGAGTAATTGTAAAAATGAGAGAAATATATTATTTATTTTCTCTCATTTTTATCGTTTCTGATGCAAAATTAGGACTGTTTCACATTCTGTGAAATACAGTCCTAATTTTTGTTAAAGTGTATTTAATGTTTCTATTAAATTCTTATATTTCATAAAATATAAGTTTTTATCATTTCTATTAATGCAATTTTTTAATTCCTTTACAAGCATGTTGGTTTTGCTTATTTTATATTCTTTGTTTTTGGTATATTCTGTATCCTCCAATATTTTAAATACAATATTTTCGGCATTGTCAATTGATTCTGAACACTTTTCCCAGCTTTCATCTGATGCATGGTAAAATGAAGTATATATATAGCTCTTTATTTGTTCTATATCATCAACATGTTCTTCAGTTAATACATTACTTAGGAATTTAGGTATAAAAGTATAGAGATTGTTTAAATTATATAATGTCATTATTTTATCTTCATCCTTTGCAGCTAAAATTGTCTCATTTAGTATATTACTAAAGTTTAAAATATCTTCTTCTGGAATTTTGTTTTCTCTTAAATCTATTGCTATTATCGCCCAAGAGTTATTTATTAATTCAATTTCACTTTTTATGTTGTCCCAATTAATGTCATCTAAATCTGTTGTTAAAACAGTATTGTATTGCATTTCTGTTACAGTTATTTCTTGCTCTTTTCCTCCTTCAGAACCGCTGTTTGAATTTTCAGAATTAGAGTCTTGTTTTGAAGATTGCTGTTCTCCTCCAGATTGATCTTCTTCTTTATTAATACTAACTTTATCTGAAACTATTTCATAGTTTTCAAGTTGAATATTGTTTAAACTATTTATAACATTAGAAATTTTTGCACTGATAAATTTGATTTCTGATGTAATTTTTTCATTTTTTTCAGAATCATTATTCTTATTGCTACATCCCGTTAATAGACAAATACATAAAATTATTAATAGAATTTTTTTCAAATAAACTCACCTTTTATTATTATTTCCAAAAAATTTTGTGTTATTCCTGTGTATAACTTCAATAACATCACAAATACTATTTTTAGAAAGGGTAAATAATATGAATGTAATTGTTAGTTTATATAGTAACATACCTAATGAAATTCATCGTTTTTTAAGTAGTTTTTATGGTAAAGATATAAAAATTAATAATGATTTAAAATGGGAATATTCATTTGAAAACCCTATACAAAGTATAGATATAATTGGTGTATTTTTAGAAAATAATGATAAATTTAAGATAAATATGTGGGTTAGTATTGATAAAGGGTTCTTTATCAATGTTACAGATTATAATGCTGATAAAATAATAAGGTACCTTTATGAAAGGTACCCTCATTAATTATTGTTGTTCTTCTTGTTCCTTTATTTCTTCTTTTAAATCTACCTTAGCATCTTCTGCTTCTTGTGTATTGTTTGGTTCAACTTCTGCATTTTCTAATTTTTCTAATGCTTCTTCTTGAACTGTTGGTTCCTCTGTTTGTTTTTCTCCGCATTTTGGGCAGAAAACAGCAGCTATTTCAATTTCAGCTCCACATTTTGAGCATAATCTTTTTTGATTTAATTTTAAAATTTCTAATCTTGCATCTTCAATCTCTTTGGCTAAAGCATCAATTTTTGCACATTCTTCTTGAATATCTTCTTTAATACAAACACTATCTTCTCTTACATGTTTTTCATATACTTTTTTTCCAATTTCTTCGTATATATCGTTAATTTTATTTTTGTTTTCATTTATTTTAATTTTTAATTTTGTTTCTTTTGCAATTTTCCCTGTTGTTTCTGATGTTTTTCTTGCAATTTTTCCAGTTGCCTCTGATGTTTTCTTTCCTAAATCACTAAAAAATCCCATATTATTTTCAATCCTTTCTATATTTCTTATTATATTCTATCCATAAAAATTTATAAATATTCTAATCTTCAAATTTTAAATTTCGTGTCATCAATTCTAAAATTGCCTGTTTTTTATCTAATCCTTCAAATAAAACTCTATAAACATTGTTTACTATCGGCATTTCTACATTGTATTTTTGTGATAATTTGTATACTGTTCTAATGTTATCTATACTTTCAATTGTCATACCAATTTCTTTTCTCGCTTCTTCAATTGTTTTTCCTTGACCTATTAAAATTCCTGCTTTACGATTTCTACTATGATTGCTCATGCATGTAACAATTAAATCTCCTAAACCAGTTAGGCCATAAATTGTTTTTTGTTCTCCGCCCATTACAATACTTAATTTTGCCATTTCAGACAATCCTCTTGTAAGTAATGCAGCAAAAGTATTATCTCCTAAGTTAAGCCCTGTTATAATTCCAGCACAGAATGCAATAATATTTTTTAGTGCTCCGCCAAGTTCTGCTCCTTTTAAATCGTATGATTTATATATTCTTAGACTTTCACTACTAAATGTATCTTGTATTGTATCCAAAATTTCATTTTCTTTTGAAGCAATTACTAAAGCTGTTGGAATTTCTAAAGAAACTTCTTCTGCATGGCTTGGTCCTGAAAGGCCACCAATTTTTGAATTTGGTAATTCCTCTTCTACAACCTCGTTTAGTGTGTATAATGTTGACTCTTCAAATCCCTTTGAACAGATTATAATATACTGGTTTGTAATATATTGTTTGAACTTTTGAATAGTTTCTCTTACAAATTTTGAAGGAGTTACTAATAATAGAATTTCTGTACCCTCTATAACTTCTTTAAAACTTGTTGAACAAAATACAGTTTCCGGAATAACTGCCTGTGGCAAAAACTTACATTTTCTTTCTTTATTAATCATTTCAGCTTCATCTTCAGAATATGACCACATTTTTACATTATGTCCGAGATGTGCTAAATGAATTCCGAGTGCAACACCCCAGCTTCCACTTCCTATAATGGATATATTTTTCATTAAATTCCTCCAATTATTTTTTCTTAAATGATAATTTATTCTCTGTTCCTTCTTTAAGTCTTTTTATATTTGTTCTATGATTATATATTACTAGAAGTGCTATTAAGATGCTTATTCCTTTTGCTACTAAATTTCCTTCAACCATAAATATTGTAAGAATTGGGAAAAGTATAGCTGCTGCAATGGATCCTAAAGATACCCATCTTGTTGCTATCATAATTATTAAGGCGAATACTAAACATATTAATCCTATTTGAGGGTTCACAACAAGTAAAACACCTAAAGAAGTTGCAACTCCTTTTCCACCTCTAAATCCATAATATACTGGTTTTGTATGTCCTATTATTGCCATAAGCCCTGCTAAATATTTTAAATTTTCCACATTGCAATCTTTCCAAATAGCACCTGCAAGCATTGCTAAAAGAATTGCTACAACTCCCTTAAGTATGTCACAAATTAAAGTTAAAGCAGCAGCTTTTTTACCTACTGTTCTTAATACATTTGTTGTTCCTGCATTTTTGCTACCTTGTTCTCGTACGTCAAATCCTCCAAATTTTTTTCCGAATATTATAGCAAAACTTATACTACCAATAAGGTATGCTACTAAACCTACTAATACATATACTGCTGACATATGATTTCCTCCTTTAAATTTTATTCTTCTTTTTTGGGTTGCCGAGGGCGGCGACCCCTACAATTTTTTTATATTGTAATCTTATTCTTCTTTATCGCCTTTTTCTCTCGCAATTACTCTTACTGGTGTTCCTTCTAAATCGAAATTGCTTCTTAATTGATTTACCAGATATCTCTCATATGAAAAATGGAATAATCGTTTATTGTTAACAAAAATTATAAACGTTGGTGGATTTGATGTAGCTTGTGTTGCATATAATATTTTTAGTCTTCTTCCTTTATCTGTTGGTGGTTGCACAATTGCAATTGCTTCATTTATAACTTGGTTTAGCATTGCTGTTGGAACTCTAAGTGAGTTAGCGTTTGCAACCTTCTTTATTAATGCAAAAAGTTTGTCCACTCTTTGTCCTGTTTTCGCTGATATAAATATCATTGGTGCATAGTTTAAGTAACTTAATTTGTTATAAACATCTTTTTTATATTCTTCTAATGTTCCTGTTTCTTTTTCAATCTCGTCCCATTTATTTACAACAATAATTACGCCTTTTCCAGATTCATGTGCTTCTCCTGCTATTTTTGCATCTTGGTCTGTTACACCTTCTTTTGCATCTATTAGCATTAAACATACATCTGCTCTTTCAACAGCAAGTAGTGAACGCATTACACTGTATTTTTCTATGTTTTCATTAACTTTACTTTTTCTTCTTATTCCAGCTGTATCTATAAAGTTGAACTTTCCTTCCGCATTTTCAAAGTATGAGTCTATTGCATCTCTTGTTGTTCCTGCTATATCACTTACAATGACTCTATTTTCACCTAGTATTTTATTTACTAATGAAGACTTTCCAACATTTGGTTTTCCAATTATTGCAACATTTATTGTTTCTTTTCCATCATCTTCTTCAACCTTTTCTGGGAAATGTTCATATATTGCATCTAAAACATCTCCTATACCCAAAGCGTTTGTTGAAGATACTGGATATGGATTTCCAAGTCCTAAATTATAGAATTCATATAAAGCTGGGTCTGGTTCTCCAAAATTATCTGATTTATTGCAAACTAAAACTATGGTTTTTTTAGATTTTCTAAGCATTGTTGCAATTTCTATATCAGCTGCAGTTACCCCTTGTTTTATATCTGTAACAAATATAATAACATCTGCAATGCTTATTGCAATATTAGCTTGTTCTCTCATTCCAACATGAATAATATCATCAAGTTCTGGTTCAATTCCTCCTGTATCAATTAAAGTAAATTCTCTTCCACGCCAGTTGCTATCTGCATATATTCTATCTCTTGTAACTCCTGGTGTATCTTCTACTATTGATAACCTTTGTCCAACTATATAATTAAAAAATGTTGATTTACCAACATTAGGTTTACCAATAATGGCTACCATTGGCTTAGACATGATTATATCACTTTCCTTTTTTTTAAAAATTACCTCTTCTATTATATATGTTTTTGCATGAAAAAATCAAGATATTATGCAAAATATCTTGATTTTTATCGTACATGTAGTATTATGATAATTTTGTTAAAATTGTTATAATTCCAAAAAAGAAGGAAGTGGGATAGATGCAAATCTATCCCACCTCCTTTCTGTTAGGAAATAGCTTACTTTCCCGCGATAGCAACAATTTCCACAGGTTCATTAAAGACAATCTGTTTCATCAGCGTGCCGTAGCTGTACACCGAAAGAGTCTTATTGTCATTCTCCAAAATCTCAATGAAGCTGTCACTCTTCCATACGCAGATCACATCGTCCTCTTTCAAGTACCACGGGAGATGAATGTTTCCACATGCCCAGGTGCAACCGCTCCACTTTTCATGAAGGAAGATTTCGCCATCAGCCGTAAAACTAATGGCGTAATCTGCTCTTTCAAAGTAGTATTCCGTTGCAGGGCGAAGCACCTCAAACTCAACGAATTCTTGTAAAGAAAAACGAAGTCCCAAAATGCCCTCTGTAGAAGTATAATGGTAGTCCTCGTCGTTCCCACATTCGCAATCCTGATTAAAATCAGACTCAGGGTAGGGCACAACCTCTTTGTTGAATCTAAAGTAACCTTCAGCTTCGATTGCGGGTTCGGTCGTCGGTTCAAGTTCGGTCTCGGGTTCGGGGTCGAATCTAAAGTAGCTTTCAGGATTAGGCTCGGCTTCGGGCAACGTCTCAGGTGTGTGGTCGACATAGCAAAGGCTCCTAACCCAAATCTCGGTTGCGGGGTCGGTCACCCGCTCGATCGCGGTCTCGGATTCGGTCATCCACTCGGTAGTAGTGGCGTTGCAGCCACTCATAGTGGCGACGATGATAAGGATCGCGATAGTTACGAGAGAGAACTGGTTGAAATGTTTCATTGTTAATATTCCTCCATAAGTAAATTTATTACAGCATATTTCCTTTTTTAAGAATGAAGAAAAACTTCCTCCTTTTAATATTTTTCTTTCAAGAAATTATTCTCTACAAAGAAATATATCCTGTTATACTTATATTATATCACCTTTTCGTACTAAACTACAACTTTTCAGCCAATGAATAATGGGCAAGGACGGTGCCTTGCCCCTACAAAATATTTTATTAAAAATCACAATATTTCCCTACATATTGTTTTTGCTACTTTTTTTCCTGTTGCTATTGCTCTTGCTACTGATGATTTTGTTTCTACCATGTCTCCTCCTGCATACACATTTTCTATGTTTGTTTTATAATTTTCGTCTACTGTTATAAGTCCATTTTCGTGCTTTATTCCTATATCATCACATAGGGTATCATCTACGCTTGAGCCTATTGCATAAATTACTGTGTCAACATTCATTTTATAGTTGCTACCTTGTATATCTACTGCTTTATTATCTACTATCTCTGTTTTTATGCATTCTATAGTATCTATTTTGCTATTTATAACATTTGCTGAAAGTACTTTTGTTTGATAAATTATTTCTACTCCATCTGCAATTGCTTCATCTAATTCGACTTTTCTTGCTGGCATTAGTTCTTGACTTCTTCTGTAAAGGATGTATACTTTTTTTGCTCCACTTCTTATTGCAGCTCTTGCTGAATCAAAAGCAACGTTTCCTCCACCTATTACAACTGTTACACCTAACTTTCCTATTTTTTCACCATAATTATATTTTTTTAAGAATTCATCTGATTTATATATTCCTTCTATCTTTTCACTTGTTAGTGAATATGTACTTTGCTTTTGTGCTCCCATTGCTAAGAATATATAGTCAAATCCTGATTCTTTTAGTCTTTCTATTGTAATATCTTTTCCAAACTCTATATTATTTTCAAATTTTACACCTAAATTTTTAATCCTATTTATTACCTTGTTTACTACTTCTTTTGAAAGTCTAAAATCTGGTATTCCATAGTTTAAAATACCACCGCATACATTTTCTTTTTCAAATACTGTTACATCAAAGCCATTTTTTGCAAGTTCAACTGAGCATGCTAGTCCTGCAGGTCCACTTCCAATTATTGCTACTTTTTTATTATTTTTTTCTTTAACTTGTGGTAGAAATTCTATACTGTTTTCATTTGCCCATTCATTTACAAATCTTTCAAGTGTATTTATTGATACAGGTGTCTCTTTAATCCCCCTTATGCAATTTCCCATACATTGTTTTTCAACAGGACATACCGTACAACAAATCTCACTAAACATATTATTTTCTTGTAAAATATAATAAGCATCTTTAAATTTTTCTTCTTTTATCTTATGTATGAATTCTGGAATATTTGTTGAAATTGGACATCCCTCTTTACATCTTGCATTTTTACAATTCAAACATCTGCTTGCTTTATCTAAAATCATGTCTAAATTTTCCATATTATCTCCCGTCAATGAAAATTTTATTTGTTATATAAACAATTTTTATTAATATATTCAATTACTTTATAGTTCATGTATTCTGATACATTTTCACCTTTTAATATCATTTTTCTTATTCGTGTAGAAGTTATATCATTAATTCCTTGAATTTCAAAATATTTGATGTTCTGTAAGTTTTCTGCTATTTTATTGTTGTTTCTTTGAATCACAATAAAATTATACTTTTTAATAATTTCACTATAGTTTTTCCATTCTGGCATTTTTTCAAAATTATCTGAACCCATTATAAAATAAATATCATTTTCTTCTCCATATTTTTTATAGATAAGTCCAAATGTGTCATATGCATACAAGTTTTTACTGCTGTTTGAAGCAATATTTTCTACTTGTATTTTTTCATCACAAAGAAGTTTAATCATGTTATACCTATGTTTAGCATCAATCAAGTTTTTCTTTGAGTAATAATTTCCAACTGGTACAAATATAACTTTATCAAGTATTTTATTTTTAATCAAATATTGAGCAATTGATAAATGCGTATTAATTGGTGGATTAAATGAACCTCCGAAGAAACCTATTTTTGTTTTTTGCATATAAACTCCTTTGCTTTTTGCTTTAACTCCTCAAGAGTACCATCATTTTCTATTTTGTAATCATACTCATATTTTAAAACATTAGCATCTGATGAGTTACTCATAATTAATGCAACTCTTGAATTCGTAATTAAAAGTGTTTTTGCATCCAATAATTTTTTTATCTTTTCAATTTCATCTATTTCTCTTATATGAATAAATAGAACTTCAGACTTGTTATTTTTAAATATGTCATATTGTTCTTTTATATATTGTGTTGGATAATCGTTGTAATCTAAACTTAGGCGTTTTAAATCTACTAAAAGCTTTCTTGATTTTTCATCTTTTTCTCCATTCCATCCAACTAAAATATTGGCTGCTTCCTTTACCTTATCAACTGATGAAATATTGGTTACATTTGCGAATTCTGAACAAAAGCCAACAAAAGTGTCTTTTCCTGAACCACCAGTTCCATTAATTATAATAACTTGTTTTTTCATTTTATTCACCTTTTACTATAAAATTAGGGACATTTATCTGTCCCTAATAATTTTTTCATTAAATCTTATTCCAAAACCAATCCAAACTGTTATCGATGCTTTTCTTTTTATAGAATTTAGCTGTAATATCATCAATCCATAAATATGCAAAGAATGATATAAAGATCATTGTGCAATCTATTGAAATGCATCTAATTAGTAAAGCATAGAATTGTTCATGAAATTCCTCAGCTAAATTTGCAAGTTGAATACTATGCATTGATACTAATGCTAAAAATGCAAACAAAGCTAATGCTGGAACAAAACTCTTTTTAACTTCTTTTCCTAAAAATATTAATAAGACAGTAGCTAGCGTAACTAATAATAATGTAATAGGATCAGATACATTAATAACAAACATAATTTTTCTCTCCTCCTTTTCTTTTGTTGTTTTTTATTTTTTGCATAAGTTGATTTTAATATATACATATTATATATTTTTTTACATATAAATTGCAATACTTTTTTATCTAAATTCTAATAATTTTTTCCCATGGTAAATTTGGTTTTCCAAAATGGCCATAGTTTGTTGTATCTGTATATTTTATATTTTTTAAATCTAAATATTTAATAATACCATTTGGCGTTAAATCAAAATTTTCATTTATAATTTTAATTAACTCTTCTTCACTTTTTGTTCCTGTTCCGAAAGTATTGATATTTATTGAAAGAGGTTTGTCCATTCCAATTGCATAAGATACTTGAATTTCACATTTTTTTGCATATCCATTTGCTACAATATTTTTTGAAATGTGTCGTAACATATATGCTGCAGATCTATCAACCTTTGTTGCGTCTTTTCCTGAAAAAGCTCCACCTCCGTGTCTACTATATCCACCATAAGTATCAACTATAATCTTTCTTCCGGTTAACCCTGTGTCCCCAAGAGGTCCACCAACAACAAATCTTCCTGTCGGATTAACAAATATCTTTGTATTTTCATCCATCATATTTTTATCTACAGTTGTGTTAATTACGTTTTCTATAATATCCTCTTTTAATGTGTTCATATCAATTTTTTCATTATGCTGTGTAGATATAAGTATAGCATCTATTCTTACTGGTATACCTTCGTCATATTCAACTGTAACTTGTGTTTTTCCATCTGGTCTCAAATATGGTACAAGTCCTGTTTTTCTTACTTCAGTAAGTTTTTTAGCAAGTTTATGTGCAGTATCAATAGCATATGGCATATAGTTTTCTGTTTCATCTGTTGCGTATCCAAACATTATGCCTTGGTCGCCAGCTCCACCAACGTCTACTCCTAATGCTATGTCAGAACTTTGTTTTGTAATATTTACTGTTATTATACATGTTCTGTAATCGATGTCAGTTTCCGCATTATCATATCCTATTTCTTTTATTTTGTTTCTTACTAATTTTTCTATATCAAACTCTGCAGTTGTAGTTATTTGACCGGCAATCATTATATTATCTTTTGATGCAAAAGTTTCAACTGCAACTCGAGAATTGTTATCTTGTTTCAAACATTCATCCAAAATGCTATCAGAAATATAATCACATAATTTATCAGGATGTCCTTCTGTAACACTTTCAGAAGTAAAATAATATCTCATGTTCATTCTCCTTTTATTATACTATATAAATTTTCGCATTATTGGAGGCAGATAATAAATATCTGCCTCCAATACAAAATTGTATTTATTGTTATTCTTCTTCTGGTGCTCCAACAGGACAAACTCCTGCACATGTACCACAACCAATACATTGATTCTTGTCTATTACATATGTAGTATCTCCTTGTGAAATACATGAAACTGGGCATTCAGCTGCACATGCGCCACAGCTTATACATTTATCAGTTATTTTGTATGCCATTTTGTTCCCTCCTTTATACTATATAATTAATATATATATGCAAGAGATTACTCTTGTTTATATCAAGTTTATGAGTTTTTCTTATCTCTTTTATCCATGTCCTCCATTTTCTTTAATTCAGCCATGTCCTCTTTATTTATAGTATCTTCTTCTTTTTCAATGTTTTTAATTATCTTTATATCTTTTGCATTGTATTTTTTAAAGAAAGTTTCATCACCGTCTTTAAATTTCACTTTAACAATTTCCTTTAGTGTTTCTAATCCACATACTTCCCCTTTGCCATCTTGAGTTTTTACAATTGCTCCAATTTTAGGAAGTTTTTTTAATTTATCTTCATAAGCTGCTTGCTCATATTGTAAACAGCACATTAATCTTCCACAATTCCCTGAAATTTTAGATGGATTTAAAGATACATTTTGTTCTTTTGCCATCTTTATAGAAACTGTTTCAAAATTTCCCATAAAAGAACAACAACATAGCTCTCTTCCACAAACACCATTTCCACCTAATCGTTTTACTTCGTCTCTTACGCCTATTTGTCTAAGTTCAATTCTCGTTTTATAAATTGCTGCCAAATCCCTTACAAGATTCCTAAAATCTATTCTACCATCTGCAGTAAAGAAAAATAGAATTTTGCTTTTATCAAACTTAAATTCGACATCCATTAATTTCATATCTAATCCATGTTCTTTTATTTTTTTCTCGCAAACTTTAAAAGCTTCTTTTTCTTGTTTTTTGTTTTCTTCATTCTGTTTAGCATCTTGACTGTTTGCAACTCTCACTATCTTTTTTAGTGGTGCTACAATCTTTTCTTGTGGAAGCTGTCTATTTGCAATTGCTACTTCTCCATATTCCATTCCCATTGCTGTTTCGACAATTACATAATCTCCCCTTGAAAGTTCTTTTCCGTCTGGGTCAAAAAAATATATTTTACCAGCTTTTTTAAATCTGACTCCAATTATATTTGCCATTTTATGCTAGACTCCTTTCCAATTGCATACACAAATTATCTATTATCATATCATAATTACAATTTTTCTTCAATCTAATCTTTGCATCTTCAATACTTTCAATACATTTTTCAAATTTTTCCGCTTTCATTGGTTCTTCTATTATCTTTTTATAAAAAATAGTGTTTATAAATTCCAAAACAAAATATACATCATCTTTATCGTTAAATATTTTTTCTTTAATTTTAAATATTTCAAGTTCATTTAAGTTTTCTATTCTGCTAAATATAGCAGAAATTTTGTTGAAAGACTCCTGTTTATCCCTAAGTAGTAATGCTTTTCCAATGCTTCCACCAAATGCATCAATAATGTCATTAGAAATCTCTATGTTATTTTGTTTTAAGAGCCCAAATATTTCGCTGTTTGTAAGATTTCTAAATGGAATTTTAACACACCTTGATTTTATTGTATTCAAAAGTAAGTTTTCATTACTTGTTATTAAAATTATTAAAATATATTCCGGTGGTTCCTCTAAAGTCTTTAATAAACTGTTTTGAGCCTCTCTTGTCATATTTTCACTATTGTTTATAATATAAATCTTTTTGTTTCCTAATATAGGTTTTTTTAAAACATCATTAGTTAAATTTTTAATTTGCTCTGTTTTAATTGTATTTAATTCTTCATTAATAACAAATATATCTGGATGATTTTTATTCTCGAAACTTTCACATGCCTTACAATTATCACATGGTTTTGTGTTTTCATTCATACATAAAATTGATTTTGCAAACTCTCTTGCAAATAGAAATTTTCCAATTCCATCTGTTCCAGAAAAAATATAACTATGTGAAACACTGTTGTTTTTTATAAGATTTTCTAATGTTTTTTTATTTTCATCATTCCCAATTATATTATTAAACATACCTTACTCGATCTTTCCAAATTGATTTAAAGGCCAGAATCTTAATGCAACCTTACTTTCAATTTTTTCTACAGGAATACATCCGAAATCTCTGCAATCTGTACTATGTTCTCTGTTATCGCCCATTGCAAAAACATATCCCTCCGGTACAGTGATATCATGAAAAGTTTTTCCATCAGTTGAAGTGCCCTCTGGTATATAGTTTTCTACAAGTTCTTCTCCATTTCTGTAAACTTTTCCATTTTCAATTTTAATGTGATCTCCTGCAACACCAATTATTCTCTTTATATAACTTGTTTTAGATGTTTCTAAAACATAGTATACAAATTTTTTAGCAATACCTTTTGGTTCATAATTATATATCGCAACTGGATTATTAAAGTCTATTTCAACAAGTGAAGGATATATTTTGCTTGGTGCTTCAAATGTTATTATATCACCACGTTTATATTCTCCACTAACAGTTCTTGTCCATCTGTTTAACCAAAGTCTTTGTCCTTCAACTAGTGTATTGTTCATTGAAGTCTGTTTAACAACTGTTGGTGCACCTATAAAATATTTTACTCCTAATGCTATAATAAATGCAATAATAACGCAATATCCCCATTCTAGCATATTCTTAATTTTTGGATCCATTTTTATACCTTCTTTCTTATGTTTCTGCTCTTGCAACAGTAGGAATTGTAATAACAACTTCCGTACCTTTTCCTACTTCGCTTTTAATATCAATTCTTCCATTATTTTTATCTAGTACTTCTTTTGCAATTGATAAACCGTAAACCAGTTCCTCCCATTTTTCTTGTTCTTGCTTTATCAACCCTATAAAATCTTTCAAAAATTCTTTCTAAATCTTTTTCTGGAATACCTATACCATTATCAATAATTTTAATATATGCATCATTGTATAAGAACCCCACATAAATTTTAATTGTTCCTTCTTCATCTGTATATTTTATACTATTTGATAAAATATTTAAAACAACTCTTTCAATTCCGTCTTTATCCGCATATACATTTGGCACATTTGATGTAACAAAGCATTCTATTTTTTGTTTTTTCTTATCAGCCTCAATTTGTAAATTTTCTTGACATGATTTTACCAAATCTCCTAAATTAAATTCAACCTTTTCCCAATGACTTGTTGCATTATCGTATTTTGATAATGTTAATAAATCATTAACAAGTTTTGTCATTCTAACTGCCTCTGAGCTTATAACCTTTAAAAACTTTTCTTGCATTTCTGGATCATATTCTGATGTTGAAAGTGTCTCAGAATAGCCAAGTATTGATGTAAGTGGTGTTTTTAATTCGTGTGATACATCAGCAATGAATTCTTTTCTCATGTTGTCAAGTTTAACATGTTCCGTAATATCTTGAATTAAAGCAATAACACCTGATGGTCTTTCAAGTTCATCCTTGAATGGAGCAAAAAATATATTTAAAAATCTATCTTGAACATTAACCTTGTGTTGTTCAGAAGATGCCCAATTTTCTAAATAAACAATCTTCTCAAGATTGATATCTTTATCTATATTTCTAAATATTTCTTCAAATTTATTTTTTGTATCTTTTATAGCTAATAGCTTAATTGCAGCAGAATTTATATGTATAATTTTGCCATCTAAGTCGAATGCTATTATTCCATCATTTAAATGTTGCAAAATTGTTTCTATTTGATTCTTTTGTCTCGTTACTTCGTTTAAATTCTTTTTTAATCCATTGGTCATAGCCTCAAATGCATTAATTAAGCTATCAATTTCTGTATTTCTTTTAGATGTTTCAAATTGTATTGTTTGACTATTATCATCACTTTCTGTTATTTTTTCCGCACTCTTGATTAGCTTGTATATTGGTCTTGCAATAATTTTTTCAGTAAACCAAATAATAACAGCTGAAATTATTATAAAAGAAATGGCAATTATAATTATCACCATAACATTTTCTTTAATAACTTCCTCTTGTAAGTTCGCATTTTCAAGTTGTTTAATTGAATATATTCCATACGTAGAGAACATTATAATTGCTAATATCATAATAATAAGTATTATTTTAACATGTATACTTTTTAACATACCATTTAAAAGGTCCTTTCAATTTAAGATTCAGATTTCTCGGTTTTTATATAATATCCTATTCCTCTTTTGGTTGCTAAGATTTTTGGTGTTGATGTATCCTGTTCAATTTTTCCTCTTATACGTCTAACAGTAACATCTACTGTTCTAATATCGCCATAATATTCATATCCCCATACCGTTTCAAGAAGTTTTTCTCTTGTTACTACTTGTCCATTCTGCATAGCAAGGTATTTTAAAACTTCAAACTCTCTTAAAGTTAAATCTATAACTTTTCCATCTACTTTTGCCTCTATTTTATCTAAATCTAAAATTAAGTCTCCAATTTCTATTATTTTACTTGCTAATGGTGTTACATTTTCCTGTACTACAGCCTGTTCCTTGATTTCATATTTTCTTAAATTTGCTTTTATTCTTGCCATTAGTTCACGAACACTGAAAGGTTTTGTAACATAGTCATCTGCACCTAATTCCAATCCTAATATTTTATCAATTTCCTCATCCTTTGCTGTTAACATTAATATTGGAATATTAAATTTGCTTCTGATTTTTTTGCAAACTGTTAATCCATCCATTTTAGGTAACATTATATCTAATAAAACTAAATCTGGTCTATTTTTAAATACCATATCAACAGCTGTAAGACCGTCATTTGCCTCTAATGTATTATATCCTTCTTTTTTTAAATTGTATACTAAAATATCAACAATAGGTTGTTCATCGTCAACAATTAGTATTGTTTTTTGGTTACCTTCTTTAACATTTTCCATAAAGTTTACCCCTTTCAAAAAAGCATGATAAAATATTTATTATTATAGTCTAAAATTGCATTTTTACTCTTCTTTTATATCATATCTACTCGATTAATACCATATTTTCTATCAATTTTATTTTAATTTTTGTTAATATTCCAATTTAACCATAAGTCTAAAAAAATATTGCAAAATTTGCCATTTTATAGTAAAATACTTAATTAGTGAAAGGAGTTTGAGATTTAATGATTGATATTAAATTAATTAGAGAAAATCCTGATATGGTTAAAGAAAATATTAAGAAGAAATTTCAAGACCATAAATTGGAATTAGTTGATAAGGTTTTAGAATTAGATGCAAAAAACCGTGAAATTAAGCTTAAAGGAGATGAATTGCGCTCTAATAGAAATTCGTTAAGTACACAAATTGGCGGTTTAATGAAAGCTGGAAATCGTGAAGAAGCTGAAAAAATAAAAGCTCAAGTTAGTAAAATTAACGAAGAATTGGTTAATAATGAGAAATTAGAGGAAGAATTATCTTCAGAAATTAAAAACATAATGATGAAAATTCCAAATATTATAGATCCTTCTGTTCCTATTGGAAAAGACGATTCAGAAAATGTTGAAGTTCAAAAATATGGTGAACCTGTTGTTCCATCATATGAAATTCCATACCATACAGAAATTATGGAAAAACTTTCTGGTATAGATTTAGACTCAGCTCGTAGGGTTGCAGGAAATGGTTTTTATTACCTAATTGGTGATATTGCACGCCTACACTCTGCTGTTATTAGTTATGCAAGAGACTTTATGATCAATAAAGGTTTTACATATTGTATTCCACCATTTATGATTAGAAGTGATGTTGTAACTGGTGTTATGAGCTTCGAAGAAATGGATGCTATGATGTATAAAATCGAAGGTGAAGATTTGTATTTGATTGGTACTAGTGAACATTCTATGATTGGAAAATTTAAAGATCAGATTTTACAAAAACAAAATCTTCCATACACAATGACATCTTATTCTGCATGTTTTAGAAAAGAAAAAGGTGCTCATGGTATTGAAGAACGTGGAGTTTATAGAATACATCAATTTGAAAAACAAGAAATGATAGTTGTTTGTGAACCTGAAGAAAGCTATGATTGGTATAACAAAATGTGGAGCTATACTGTTGAATTATTTAGAAGTTTAGATATTCCTGTTCGTACACTTGAATGTTGTTCTGGTGATTTAGCAGATTTAAAAGCAAAATCATGTGATGTTGAAGCATGGTCTCCTCGTCAAAAGAAATACTTTGAAGTTGGTAGTTGTTCAAATTTAACAGATGCTCAAAGTAGACGTTTAGGAATTCGTATTAAAGGTGAAAAAGGAAACTACTATGCACATACATTAAACAATACTGTAATTGCTCCTCCTCGTATGCTTATAGCATTCCTTGAAAACAACTATAATGAAGATGGAAGTATCAATATTCCAGAAGTTTTAAGACCATATATGGGTGGAAAAGAAAAGCTAACACCTACTAAATAAAATAATTAATTTTTAATTAACAAAAAACACCAAAATTTCACGTCGCTTTTGGCGTTTTTTTGTTAATTTTCGAGGTGATAAATATGATAATTAAAAATCCAAAATTTGAAATATCAGCTGTTGGAGAAAAACAATACCCAAGCAATAATTTACCAGAAATTGTTTTAGTTGGTAAATCTAATGTTGGTAAATCTAGTTTTGTTAATACAATGCTTAATAAAAAATCTTTAGCTAGAACTAGTAGTGAACCAGGTAAAACAAGGCAGATTAACTTTTACAATGTTGATGACAATTTCTATTTTGTTGATTTGCCTGGATATGGCTTTAGTAAAATGTCTAAAGAAGAACAAGTTAAAGTTGGAGAATTTATTGAAAACTACTTAGAGAATAGAAATCAAATTGCCTTAATAATATTTTTAATAGATATTCGTCACTCTCCTACTGAAAATGATCTTATGATGTATAATTATATAATTAATACTGGTTTTCCTTGTTTAGTTTTAGCAAATAAAGCAGATAAGCTTGCACCAACAAAAGTAGATTCAGCTGTACAAGAACTTCAAAACGAATTAAATCCATTAAAAGATTTAATCTTTCTTCCATTTTCATCTGAAAAAAGGAATTACACAGAAAATGTATGGAAAGAAATAGAAAAGAAAATATAGAAAAACTCCTAAAATCTAGGAGTTTTCTTTTTATATTACTTCTTTTATTCTTCCTGACCTATATTCTTCTAGTAACACTTTTAGTGCATCTATATCTCTTTGTATGCTTTTTCCTATATCTGTATCTGCAACACTTATTCTTTCTGTTAGCTTTGCGTTAACCATTATATCGTACTTAATATCTTGTTCGTCCCTTATTGCTTTCATTCTAGAGTCGAATGGTTCATTTGCTGCAAGAATCAATCCATAAGAATTATATGTAAGTGTATACCCTGCCCTTCCAGTTTCTTTTCTATAACTTTTTGCAAAACCACCATCAATTGCAAGTAGTTTTCCATTTGCTCTTATTGGGCTTTCTCCGTCCTTTTCTTTTACTGGAATATGTCCATTAATAATATGTGATTTCTTTTCATCAAGGCCAAATTCTTCAAATACTTTATTGCAAACTTTTTCATCTTGAATTAAATCATAATAAGGATTTTTTACTTCTTCTTTAGCTTTTTCATCTTTCAGAAAATATCTCTCAAATGTTGCTGCTTTACTTTTTCCAAATACAGGTGAAAATTCTCCGCACCATAAATACCACATTATGTCATGTGTTTTATTGTCTTTTGTGTATTGTTCTCTTTCCATATAAGCTTTACTAATTAATTCTTCTACATAATCTAGATACTTCTTTCCTGATAGTTCTTCACCAAATATATCAATTTTAGAAAATTCACCATTTTGATCCATTGGTATACAACCATGAAATAATAAGTTTGAGTTAAATAATTTGTACAAACTACCTTTTGTGTATAAGAAGTTTATATGTTTTTGTAATGTTTCACTATTTTTAAATGATTCTCTTAATCTTTTAATTATCTCCCTTTCTTCGCTTGTTAAATCATATGGATTTTTTGGATCTATTGTAGGAAATTCTTTATCATTTAATTCGTATTTCTTACCCTCTATATTAATAGTTCCTTTTTTATAATCAATGTTATTTAAAATCAATCTATCATTCATTTTATATTCTGGATGTCTATTAATTATTTTTCCTTCAAGTTTAAATTGAATTATTGATATTGCTTTATGCATTTTTGAAATAGCTTCTTCATCGCTTTGTAGATATCTTTTATATTCATATACTTTTGGTCTAAAGTTGCTGCAAGAATCGTTTTTATATGTCTCTAATGCAAATGTCGCAAGAGGTCTAATATTAATTCCATATCCTTCTTCTAATGTATCTGTATTATCATATCTGCAGCAAATTCTAACAACATTAGCAATGCATGCCTCATTGCCCCATGCGGCTCCCATCCATAAAACATCATGGTTACCCCATTGTATATCTAAACTGTGAAAATTCATTAAAGTATTTAACACTTTTTTTGCATCTGGTCCCCTATCAAAAATATCTCCAACAACATGTAAGTGGTCAATTGCCATTCTTTTAATTAAATCAGACATAGCAATAATAAACTCGTCAGCTCTATCAAGCTCAATTATAGAATTAACAATTTGTCTATAATAATCTTTTCTGTCTATCCCATCACTTTGTGAATGTAGCATTTCATCAATTATATAATCAAAGCCCTTTGGCATTGCCTTTCTAACCTTTGATCTAGTATACTTTGAACTAACCTCAATAGCAACCATTGTAAGTCTATATAATGTTATGGCATACCATTCTTTCAAATCTTCAACTTCAGATTTTACAATTTTAAGTTTTTCTTCAGGATAATAAATTAAAGTTGCTAAGGCTCTTCTATCTTTTTCTGGAATTCTGTTAGAAAAAATCTCTTCAATTTTACTCTTAATTATTCCAGAACCATTATTTAAAATATGAGAAAAAGAGCCATATTCTCCATGAATATCGCTTAAAAACAACTCCGTACCCTTTGGTAAATTAAGAATAGCCTGTAAATTAATAATTTCCTCAGAAACCTTCTCAATATTAGGATATAACTTACTCAAAACCTTCAAAGACTCCTCTTTACTAATTTCCATATAAAAACTCCTTTAAAATTTATTAAACATCCTCTTTAATTATACTATTATTTAACAACTAATGCAATTTTTCCCAATTGGGGACGTATTTAAATTGAGAAAAAAATCACAATTAGGGACATGTTTGTAAATTTTAAAACTCCATGAACAGCAATAGCATAAATAATTATCCCGGATTTATTCCAATTTAAATACGTCCCCAATTGGGAAATTAAGAATGGACCTGCTATTAGCAAGTCCATTCCCCTTGGAATTTTTTTCAGTGGGCAGTGCTACTTAGGAAAGCACAAGCCAACCCACACAATTGATGAAATCGATATCTACATAGTAGTCATCGCAATAGTCAAGGGCAGCCAACGGATAATCATCACCAACGCCATGGCAATCGCCTCCAGCAACCCAGAAGCCACTGGCTTTTTGGTTTGCGCAGGAAAGAATCTTACGTGTATTCCCAAGGTCACAAACTCCACAAACTGGTCTGCTCCCAGTTTTCTCGAAGTCACTCTGTGCACTTTTAGAGTTTAAATAGTGGCCTAACTCTTTTGAGTCAATGACAACAGCCCTCAATGCCTTGTTAATTTTCCAGCCTTTCTTCACAAGCTGGTTAATTAGCCAGACAAGAAAGGCATAGTATTGGTATTCAGAGCCAACGCTCCAGTGTTTGCCATCCACAGTCGGCATCTCTTTAGATTTCTTTTGCCAGTATTTGAAAGAATGACCAATTGCGGTTTTTTTCTGCGCTTTGAAAACTACCACCCATTCATCTTCCAAATACGGATCATAGATAGGTTTCCAGAATTTACCGAACTTACCGATTGCCTCCTTGACTTCCCTTATCGCTTCGATAAAAGATCTGAGATCTTCATCTTCTGCATCGTACTCAAGTACGTTTGCAAAGAATCCATCAGAAGTAGGATCGATCTCCACGAGCCTTGTATCAGTCAGGGAAACGATGTACCCTGTGGAACCTATTCCAAGGTTCCGTTTTCCAAATTGACCGAATCCGATCATAAGTTTTTTTCCTCCTTGTGTTTTTTAAACGGTTTTTTGCAAAAAAATTGCTAAATAAATTATAGCATAAAATTACAGGCTTTGCAAATTATGTAAACGAGGGTAGTCGGGGGCGGCTACCCCTACATTTTTATCAATATAATAATTAATGAGCACCGTATTCGGCGCCCATAATATTTTTTAGAAATCACAGTTTTTTGGTGTTCTTGCAAATGGTATTACGTCACGTATGTTTTGCATTCCTGTTAAGTACATCATCATTCTTTCGAATCCTAAACCAAATCCTGCATGTCTTACACTTCCGTATTTTCTTAAGTCTAAATACCACCAGTAGTCTTCTTCTTTCATTCCATTTTCTCTTATTTTGTTTTGTAGTTTTTCTAGGCTGTCTTCTCTTTGACTTCCACCAATTATTTCTCCAATTCCAGGTGCAAGAAGGTCTGCAGCTGCAACTGTTTTTCCATCTGGGTTAAGCTTCATATAGAAAGCTTTAATTTCTGCTGGATAGTCTGTTACAAATACTGGCTTTTTAAATAATACTTCGCATAAGTATCTTTCATGCTCTGTTTGTAAATCAGATCCCCAATGCACTGGGAATTCGAAGTTATCGTTATTTTTTTCTAATTCTTTAATCGCATCTGTGTATGAAATTCTAGCAAATTCAGAATTAATAACATTATTTAATTTATCTAATAATCCTTTATCAATAAAGTTGTTGAAGAATTCCATTTCTTCTGGGCAATGTTCCATAACATATTTTATAATATATTTAATCATATCTTCTGCTAAATCCATATCATCTTTTAAATCTGCAAAACAAATTTCAGGTTCTATCATCCAAAATTCTGATGCATGTTTAACTGTATTTGAATTTTCTGATCTAAATGTAGGTCCAAATGTATAAACATTTCTAAATGCAAAAGCATATGTTTCAACATTTAATTGACCACTAACTGTCAAGTGTGCTGGTTTTCCAAAGAAATCTTTTGAATAATCAACTTTACCATCTTCTGTTCTTGGAAGGTCATTTACATCTAATGTACTAACATTAAACATTTCTCCTGCGCCTTCGCAGTCGCTTGATGTTATTAATGGTGTATGCACATATACGAAATCTCTTTCTTG
This sequence comes from Clostridia bacterium, assembly GCA_045628105.1. Taxonomy (GTDB): domain Bacteria; phylum Bacillota; class Clostridia; order TANB77; family CAG-508; genus UMGS1781. Next base: position 33,981 of record JAZQOX010000030.1, read on the forward strand.
GAAGAATTTGTGTATTGCATAAGATAAAACTGAACGAACTCTAAATACAGCATTAAATGTATTTGTTCTTGGTCTTAAATGAGAAATTGTTCTTAAATATTCAAAAGAATGTCTTTTCTTTTGAAGTGGATAGTCTAAATCTGCTAAGAATTCAACTTCTACCTTTGATGCTTTAATTTCAAATGGTTGTTTAGCACCTTCTGTTTTTACAAAATTTCCAGTTACTTTAATTGATGAACTTATAGGTAATTTACAAATTTCAGCAAAATTTTCTAATTTATCATCAAAAACAACTTGTACATTTTTAAAGAAGCTTCCATCATTTAACTCAATAAATCCAAATGTTTTAGAATCTCTTACAGTTTTAACCCAACCTTCAATTGTAACTTCCTTATCAATAAAATCATTTGTGTTTGTAAACAAAGTTTTAATTTTTTCCATAAAAATCCCCCTTATTATTTTTAATTTAGAAAGGCAACAAAAAAGCCCTCTGCAAAAATGCAGGGACGAAATAATCCGCGGTACCACCCTAGCTTAAGTATTGATTTACAATACTTCTCTCTTTTTAATGCTTCCAATGTGTTTCACTTTGTAATGTTTGCTAAAAGGGCTTACAGCCTACGACCCTTACTCTCTA
>JAZQOX010000031.1:0-2767 GCA_045628105.1 Clostridia bacterium
TGTCATGGTTGTAAATAGTCTTTTCATTGTCTTCTCTTTTTCTTGTTCGGGTGCAAAGATAAGCATAATAGAAATAACAGCATTGTAAAAAATGGACATTTTCCGCATCCAACCTAATGTGTGCCAAATAAGATAGTATATTTTTTCTGTTATTGATAATCAACAAGTTAGATGTTCTAAAATTGATAATCAGTGAGTTATAATAACACTTTTTAGAACACTTAAACAGCGTTGAAACGATGAATTTTTACTATCAACTGAGAACTAAAACAGCAAAGAGACCAACCACCATCTATGCAATCATTTCCAACGATGGCAAACAATATAAGGTTGCAACTGAGTACAAGATACTACCAACTCAATGGGATGGTTGTATGGCTATTATTAGCACCTATAACAATGTAGAGACAAACCAAGAGAATTTAGAATTAAACTCAAATTTGAATGAGTTTAAGACAACATTCTACAAATATTTTGCTACCTTTGCAGCATCAAATGAAATTACATTTGAGGACATCGTAACTAATCTCAAATCTACATCAATGGCAAGAAGAAGAAATGAAGACAAATTGACATCTGCAACAGCACTATTAAATCAAGCCTTTAATGACCTTTGCGATGGCAAACAATTAAAGAAAGATAGCGAAAAGAAGAATAAGCAAATGTTTGACCACTTAAAGAAATATGTTATAACAAACACAAGCAACAAGCCATCGGACATTAACCAAGATTTGACTGATGGCTATTTTGAGGTATTAATGCAGAGGTATGCACCACAAACAATCAAGGATAGAATGTGTTTCGTTCTAAACCTTATTAATGATGTATTAGCGGTTGAAACAAAATATAACTCATATAAAATTAAGCCAATATTAAAGAAGTACAAGGTAACAGACAACAGAGGCGAAAAGGAGAGGAAATCTTGTGCATTAAATGAAGAGCAAGTAGCAGCAATAAAGAATGTAGAACTTACATCAATACAAAATACAGTAAGAAATCTTTTCTTGCTTGACATACTTATTGGTCAAAGATGGTCAGACTGGAAGGAAGTTATCAAGACAATAGATTTGAACTCAAAGGATGGAATGTGGACTTATACACCAACTAAAGAGAACAAGAAATTCATTAAAGCCACTATACAGATAACAGAAGAAGTTAAGGCTATCATTACCGCTTTAAGAGCAGATGAAAACCTCAATGAGGTATTAGGATATTCGACAGCAAAAATAAATAGCATACTTAAAGTAATTGCAACGAAAGCAAATCTTACTACACCTTATACATATTATAAGGCAATGGGTAAGGGTAGCGAAAAAGTAACAACCACATTAAATAAAGTAATTTCGTCTCATTGGGGACGCCATACATTTATCACCAATAAACAATTGGAAGGCTACAACCCTATTGAAGTTGCGAAAATGAGTGGTCACAGAGACAGCAAAATGATTGAAAATGTTTATAGCCACAATGAAGAAGAAATAGCAAAGAGAATGTTATTAAAAGCAAATGAGCGCATAAACAAGACCAACGAAGTAAAGGAAGAAACAAAGGAAGAGTCGACAAATGGAAATATTAGAGTTTTTGAGATAAACAGACCATTACCAAATTATTCCAACTATAGCATCGCGGAAAAGACAAACAACAATGAAAAAGACGCTGAACCAAAAGAAATAAAGAAAATGAGGAAAGAAAAGAAAAGAGAACTCACAGCGGAAGAAATAAAGGAAATATATAGAAGAAAAGAAAACTAATATATAATATAAGGTGTGGCACAATACCACACCTTTATTATTTGCCATATATTCAACGAAAAGCCATCATATATATAATTAATCATTTCAATAATTAAAACCCCTTACAGAGCCTAATTTAAGCCATTACCAAACCATTATAAAACACCTAACAAATCAAGCCATATAAGCCGTTATAAAGCCTTATACCACCAAACTACCACACAACCATATAAAACCCAATACAGAGCAAATCCTGAGCCTATAGCACCATATAACGATAAAGTAATACATCATACCAAAAAGAAAAACATTGAAAAAAATATATCAATTATTCATTACTTTTTAACCAATCATAATATTTATAATAAACGGCTAAAATAAAGCCATTACAGAGCGTTTAATAAGTTAATGGTATATACTACCATGTAACAAATAAAACGGCTTTATAAACGAAAATATAAGCCTTATTTAAGGCGATAACAAATACTATTATTGAAGAATGAAAACACAGCGATTAGCAAAAGCACTAAAGGGCAATGAATTTAAGATTTACTCAGTGATAAATAATAGAAGTGGGAACTATTCAAATAACGATTTAGCAAAACGATGTAATGTCACAGCACCAACAATTAAAAGGAATGTTGAAAGATTGGTTAACGATGGGTATATTAGAAAGAATGAACGGCACTATAGTATAGCATAATATGTCATGATTTTATTTTATTAATTTATTTTTGGGGATGGTAAAAATACCATCCCTTTTTTATTTAATATAGTCTCACATCAACAATAATATAATAATACACTTATATACATATATATTTGAAATGAGACAGAATATATCTACACTTTATTTATTATTAAAAGAAGAATTAAATTGTCTCATCCAAAATATAATACTAATATATACTACTTACTATATATAATATTTGAATGAGACTAATAAATAAATCATAATAAATTATTTTAATTTAGTTAACATAAAATTTGGTTTTTAAAAATAATTTATATACTTTTGCAATGAATGAAAAACA